>JBMOMW010000001.1:0-42481 GCA_049325255.1 Pseudomonadota bacterium
ATGCGGCTCCAGCTTTGCCCATGCCTCATCGCTAAACCAAAACAAATTCTCCCGCATGGCCTAATCTCCCAGAATCAGTTGATAAGACCCTTGAATCACATAATACTTATTTAAGTCTACACCCTAGCAAGACGAGTTACCTCCATTCCTTTGCCTAGAAGCGCTTCCATTTTATAATGTGCTGATTTTTCCAAAATGCGCCGCGCTGATTTTTTTGCAACACGTGGCTCTTCTATTACCCGATTGATTATTTCAGTTAGTCGTTCCTCACGTGACAATCTTGTCTTTTTTTGATTACCACTAACCTCCATTGCCGCGAAATGGTGATATTCAATGATTCCTGAAGAATCGGTATTGGTTATTGTAACAAAGTCATCCTCAACGATAGCTAGGTCAATATGATCGTCTTCAATAAGGCCAAGAAGGTCGTCAAGCCCGACGGATCTAATAAGGGACGCCAAATAGCCCCTATTGGCTGGCACAACAGTGCGCTTATAGAAAAGTAATGCCTCAGCGAGCAGCCCTATGTCTGAGTCTACACCGAATTGGGTATTTGGCCTGACCAGTATTGACTCGAACATAAATCAGTCCTTGCTCAAGAGGACGTTACCTTTTTTCGTGATCCCGCGCCTCATAGGCGCGCACAATCCGGCCGACCAGGGGGTGGCGGACCACGTCGCTGTCGGTGAAGCGCAGCATGGAGATGCCTTCGACGCCGTGCAATATGTCGATGGCCTCATTGAGGCCGGATTTCATGCCGTGCGGCAGGTCGATCTGGGTGGGGTCGCCGGTGATCGCCATGCGGGAATTTTCGCCCAGCCGCGTGAGGAACATTTTCATCTGCATGGGGGTGCAGTTTTGCGCCTCGTCCAGAATGACATAGGCGTCGCGCAGGGTGCGGCCGCGCATGAACGCCAGCGGGGCGACCTCGATTTCGCCGCTTTCCAGCTTGCGGGCGATCTGGTCGCCGGTGAACATGTCATGCAGCGCGTCATAGAGCGGGCGCAGATAGGGATCGACTTTTTCGCGCATGTCACCGGGCAGAAAGCCCAGTCGCTCGCCAGCCTCGACCGCCGGGCGCGACAGGACCAGCCGGTCCACCTTGCCTTCCGCCAGCATGCTGGCCGCCACGGCAACCGCCAGATAGGTTTTGCCGGTGCCCGCCGGACCCAGGCCGAACACCAGATCATCGCGCCGCAGCGCCTCGATATAATGCGCCTGCACCGGAGAACGCGGCGCAATGCGGCGGCGGCTCATCTGTATCGTGACACCTTCATCGGCCATGGAATAGACGCGCTCCCCCGCTATGGTTCCCAGGGCCATGCGGATGGCCGCCTCAACCTCGGCCTTGCCCAGCTGGCGTTTGGCCTGCGCCTGTTTGTACAGATCACGCAGGACGGTGGCGGCAACCTGACGTTCGGCGGGCTGTCCGGTGATGACAATCTTGTTGCCGCGCGCCACACAGGCCACGCCGACCCGGTCCTCGATCAGGGCCAGATGGCGGTCATGCTCGCCCAGCAATTGCAACAGTAACCGGTTATTATCAAACTCCAGCATCAGGGGCGCCTGCGCATCCCCCTGGGGTTCACGTTCCCCCAGAATTGGGCTCATGCCCGTATCCGCGCTCAAAATCCACTGCCTGTTGCTAAAGGGCTCATTCCGCCGCCACCTTTGTGTGAGAGTGCACATTTCCATGCAGGCTGTTCGATCCGGTTCCAATAATCTGTGTACGGATAATCTTTCCAATCATGTCCGCGCCGCCTTCGGCGAACACGGGTTGCAGATAGGGGCTGCGGCCAATGATCTGGCCGGCATGGCGGCCGGGCTTTTCAAACAGCACCGGCAATTCACGGCCCACGCAGCTTTCATTGAAGGCAAAGCGCTGTGTATCCAGCAGCGCCTGCAGGGCGGCCAGCCGTCCGGATTTAACGCGTTCCGGTATCTGGCCGTCCATCGTGGCGGCGGGTGTGCCAGGGCGCGGGCTGAACTTGAACGAAAAGGCGCTGGCGAAGCCCACGGCGCGCACCAGATCAAGGGTGGCCTCAAACTCGGCGTCTGTTTCGCCGGGGAAGCCGACGATAAAATCCGATGACAGGGCGATATCGGGCTGTGCGGCGCGAATGCGTTCAACCAGCCGCAGATAAAATTCCGCCGTATGGCGGCGGTTCATCACATCCAGAATGCGGTCAGAACCCGACTGCACCGGAAGATGCAGATAGGGCATCAGTTGCGGCACCTCCGCATGGGCGCAAATCAGATCCTCGTCCACTTCGCCGGGATAACTGGTGGTGTAGCGGATGCGCGCCAGCCCATCAATTTCCGCCAGCCGCCGGATCAACTGGCCCAGCGAACAGGTTTCACCTTTGCCTGCATTGCCGTGATAGGCGTTCACATTTTGCCCCAGCAGGGTAATTTCGCGCACGCCTTGCGCCACCAGCCGTCTGGCCTCGGCCAGCACAGGCGGCACGGGCCGGGAATATTCGGCCCCACGGGTATAAGGCACCACGCAATAGGTGCAGAATTTGTCGCAGCCTTCCTGAATGCTCAGAAATGCGGCAACACCGGGCGCCTGATGATCTTCGGGCAGGGTATCGAATTTTTCCGCCGCCGAAAAATCCATACCCACGGGTTTTTCGCGTCCGCCCCTGGCGTTAAAGCCCTGTGCGCGCGCAAGCATTTCCGGCAGCCGGTGATAGGCCTGCGGCCCGAACACCATATTGACGACCGGCGCGCGGCGCAGAATTTCATCGCCTTCGGCCTGGGCCACACAGCCCGCCACGGCAACCATCATGTCCACGCCAGCAAGACCCCGGTCACGTTTAAGATCCCGGATACGGCCCAGATCGGAATAAACTTTTTCCGCCGCTTTTTCGCGAATATGACAGGTGTTGAGAATGACCAGATCCGCCGCGTCGGGGGTGTCGACCGTTTCATAGCCAAGCGGGATCAATATGTCCGCCATGCGGTCCGAATCATAGGCATTCATCTGACAGCCATAGGTCTTGATGAACAGCTTTTTCGGCAATTCAGTGTTGCTCCGCAGTCAGGCGCATCCGGAACATCGTTCTCCTGGGTGAAGTTGGATTCTACTGGCCTGATACTAGCATCAGACGGGAATTTTCACAAGCAATGCGGCCGGTCCGGTTATTGGATGTCCAGCCCGCGCGCGCGTAAGATCGGCCCCGTCAAACACGGCGCCGCTCACCTGTGCATGGGATAGATTGGCGTAACGCAGACAGGCCCGGACTATAGAACTCCAGACCTAAAAGTTTATTCAAGAAATATGGCGCCTGCCTTTTCACCTGTCCGCCAGGGCCATGCCTTTGACCTGGGCGAAGAGCTGGCTGCCCGGGCGCAGGGCCAGGATGTCCCAGGATTTGCGGGTAATACTGGACATCAGGCGGGTCTGCCCGGTGGCGCCAAGGCCGAGCAGCACCAGCATCTGACTGGGGTTGGCCATCTGTGCTGACAGGATGCGGGCGGGCAGAACGTTCAGCACACTGGTGCCGCTGGGTTGTTGGGTCGCCAGGCTGACATCGCTGGCGCGCACGCGGATGCGCCGCACGGTTCCCGCCGCGCCCATGGGCCCGGGCACAAAAAACGGCAGGCCATCAATGCGGCACTGGGTCACGTCATACTGCGCATCATATTGTTCCACCGTCAGGGAAAGCACGGCGGCGGCTTCCGGCAACCGCGCCAGCGGCAGTGACAGATCGGTGAGCAATTGGCTCAGCGGGCCTGCGGCCTGCACCTGGCCGTCCTTGTTCATCAGCACCAGATGATCAGCCAGCCGTTCCACTTCCACAAGATCATGCGAGACATAGATGATGGGAATGGAAAGCGCGCGGGGCAGGCTTTCGAGGTAAGGCAGAATTTCGTTCTTGCTCTGGCGGTCCAGCGCCGACAGCGGTTCATCCATCAGCAGCAGACGTGGTTGTGACAGCAGCGCACGGCCAATGGCGATGCGCTGGCGCTGCCCGCCCGAAAGCGTTGCGGGGGAACGCGCCAACAGATCGCGGATGCCCATCAGATCGATGATCGGATCCAGCCCGATAGTATGCGTTTTCGCGCGGCGCAGGCCATATTGCAGATTGCCCAGAACCGGCAGATGCGAAAACAGGCGTGGTTCCTGAAACACATATCCGACGGATCGTTTGTGCGGGGGCAGGAACTGATCCGCATCCTGCCACACCGCGCCATCGGCCCTGAGATAGCCATCCGCCAACCGTGTCAGCCCCGCGATGCAGCGCAGCACGGTGGTCTTGCCGCAACCCGATGGACCGAACAGGCCGGTAATGCCCCTGGCGGGCGTGTTAAACGATACGTCCAGATTAAAGCCGCCAACCGCGCCCCTGAACCGCGCTTCAACGCCGCTCATGGTTGCGGGGTTCCGGTACGTTTGGCGATCAGCATGGTGAGCAGGATCACCACAAACGAAAACGCCAGCATGCCCGCAGACAGCGCATGCGCCGCGCCCCATTGCATGGTCTCGACATAATCAAAAATGGTGATGGAAAGTGTTTTGGTTTCGCCGGGAATATTGCCGCCGATCATCAGCACCACCCCAAATTCCCCCACCGTATGCGCAAAGCTGAGGATCGCGCCGGACAGAATGCCGCCGCGCGCCAGCGGAACCGCCACCGAAAAAAACACATCCAGCGGCGCGGCGCGCAACATCGCCGCCGCTTCCAGCGGCCCATCGCCGATCAGTTGAAATGCGTTGCGCACCGGCTGCACCATGAAGGGCAACGAATAAATCACCGATCCGATCAGCAGCCCTTCAAAACTGAAGGCCAGCGTGCGCATGCCAAACATTTGTAACAACGGCGCAAGCGGGCCGTTCGGCCCCATCGCCACCAGAAGATAAAACCCCAGCACAGTCGGCGGCAGCACCACGGGCAGCGCCACCAGCGCCGCCACCGGCTCAACCCACCAGCTTCTGGATCGCGCCAGCCACCAAGCCAGCGGCACACCCGCCGCCACAAGGATCAGCGTGGTAAGCGTCGCGAGTTGCAGGGTAAGCGCAATGGCCTGCCACATGGTTCTGTTACTTCCCCGGTGACGTGCTGTAACCGTGCCGCCGGATGATCCCGGCCGCCTGCGGACTTTTCAGAAAGGCGAAAAACGCGATCGCAGCTTCATTCCCGGCGCCTGCCTTCAGGAGTACCGCATCCTGCAGAATGGGAGTGTACAGATTTTCCGGCACGGTCCAGCGTGATCCGGCGGCCTGCCCTGTTAATTGCGACAGCGCCACAAAGCCAAGCTCCGCATTGCCGCTGGCGATGAACTGGAAGGTCTGGGCGATGCTTTCCCCCTGCACGATTTTGGGCGCGGCGCTTTCATAAAGCCCCAGCGCCTTCAGGCTTTCGATGGCCGCCGCCCCGTAGGGTGCGCTAGCCGGATTGGCGATGGCGATATGCGTGAAGCCCCCCCGGTGCAGCACCGCGCCGTCTTCATCAATAAAACCGGGCCTTGCGCTCCATAAAACCAGCTTTCCGATGGCATAGGTAAAACGCGTTCCGGCAACAGCCCAGCCTTCGTCCTCGGCCTTTTTGGGGCGCGCGGCGTCCGCTGACAGAAAAATATCATAGGGCGCGCCCTGTGTGATCTGCGTGTAAAGCTGTCCGGAAGCGCCAAAACTGAGCTTGGCAGTATGCCCCGTTTCTGAATGGAATCCGTCGGCGATTTCGTGTGCCGCCGCCATAAAGTTCGCAGCGACCGCCACGAAAACCTCTCCCGCATTTGCGCGCGCCGGGGCCATCGCAAAAAGTCCCGTGCACAGCAAAACCATAAACAGCCTGCCACATTTCATCTGTCACATAATCCCGAAATTGAACATTGCGATGCCCGGATAAATAGTCGTCACAGGCTCTTTATCATAAGCGATCTTCCCGGGGCCTGTCCTCAATTGCGTTGCGGTGCAGATGATGTCACACTTATCCAGAATAACCGGCAATACAGGGGAAGGACCTGACGTTATGAGCGACGCAATTACCCCATTCACATTATCAGTTCCACAGGCGGCGCTGGATGATCTGGCGCGCCGGCTGGACGCCACGCGCTGGCCGGAACGCGAAGTGGTGAACGACTGGACGCAGGGCGCGCCGCTCGCCAAGGTGCAGGCGCTGTGTCACCACTGGCGTCATAAATATGACTGGCGGCGCATTGAGACGCATCTCAACGGGCTGGGGCAGTTCAAAACCGGAATCGACGGGCTGGATATTCATTTTCTGCATGTGCGCTCCAAACACCCGAATGCGATGCCGCTGCTGCTGACCCATGGCTGGCCCGGATCGGTGATTGAATTCATGAAAGTGATCGGCCCGCTGACCGATCCGGTCGCGCATGGCGGCAAGGCGGAGGATGCGTTTCATGTCATCGCGCCGTCCCTGCCCGGCTATGGCTTTTCCGGCAAGCCCACGGCAACAGGATGGGGCATCGCGCATATCGCCGATGCGTGGGGCAAACTGATGACGCGCCTTGGCTATACCAAATGGGTGGCGCAGGGCGGTGACTGGGGCGCGGCCGTCACCACGGCCATCGGCGTCGCCAAACCGGCGGGCTGCGCCGCCATTCATGTGAACCTGCTGTTCATCTTTCCCGGCGCCGATGAAATGGGCGACATGACGCCTGCCGAAAAATCGGCCGTGGAGGCCATGGCCTATTATCAGGAATGGGATTCAGGTTACTCCAAGCAGCAATCGACACGCCCGCAAACCCTGGGCTATGGGTTGGCCGATTCCCCCGCCGGTCAGGCCGCCTGGATCTACGAAAAAATGTGGGCCTGGACCGACAATAAAGGCAACCCCGAAGATGTGCTGAGCCTGGACGAGATGCTCGATAACATCATGCTGTACTGGTTGCCGGGGAACGGCGCGTCCTCGGCGCGGCTCTATTGGGAAAGTTTTCGCGGCGCGCTGAGCACCACCAGGATAGACCTGCCCGTGGGCGCAAGCATCTATCCCAGGGAAATCTTCCGCGCCTCGCGCCGCTGGGCCGAAAAGAGCATTAAAAACATCGTGCACTGGAACGAACTGGACCGGGGCGGACACTTCGCCGCCTGGGAACAGCCCGGACTGTTCGTGGATGAAATCCGGAATTGTTTCCGCCAGTTCCGCTGAGGGGGGAGCGTGACATATGTGTTTGCTACAGATGCGATCCGAAATCCATCTGTTGATGCAGTACACGGATGATCTCGATCCCGCCACCGGATATCTGACGATAAAAAATGAAATGCGATCCGCTTCTTTGTTTGCGGTATCCGGTACGCACCGCTCCGGCATCCTGTCCGATATCTGGATTCTGTAACAACGCGCTACATGCGGTGCGGATGTCACCTGCATACTGTTCCGCCTGATCTATCCCCCATCTTCCGGCGGTATAATCCCATATGCCGTCTATGTCTCTGGTGGCCAGCGGGGCAAAAATCAGGCGTGTCATTTCGCCTGATATTCGGAACGTTTTCTTGCCAGGAATGCATCGAAATCAAAGGGCGCCGCATGCCCGCTTTGCTCGCCCTCAATCAGCGCGGCGCGCAACGCCTCCAGTCTGGCCTCATGCTCTTCCAGCAGGCGCAACCCGGCGCGCACCACCTCACTCGCCGAGCCATAACGGCCCGCCGCCACCCGCGCGCCAATAAAAGCCTCGAAATGCTCGCCAAGGGAAATGGATGTGTTTTTAGCCATGGTGGCCTCCGTTGATCTCTGCTGCCAATATATAATATTTATTGGTAATAGCATAATGGAATTTCACCAACAAATTATGATCAAATTGACGCTCGACCTCCCCCGCGCGGCGACGTGATCGACGTGGATTTAATTGATTATCACTGACGGAGCAAAACCATGACGATGAAAAATCCCCCTCACCCCGGCCTCACGGTGAAACATGATTGCCTGGAAGAGCTGGGACTGAGCGTAACCGCTGGCGCGGCGGCGCTTGGCGTGACGCGGGTAACGCTCAGTAAACTGATTAATGGGCAAAGCGGTATTTCACCTGAAATGGCCGTCCGGCTTGCCAAAGCGTTCGGCGGCAGCGCCGAAACCTGGCTTGGCATGCAGATCGATTATGATCTGGCGCGGGTGCGCAACAAGGGGAATATTACGGTGCGCCGTGTGGCGAAGGCGGGGTGACGTATGGGTATACAAAAAGGGGGTGAAAACTGTTATGATCAAACTTGACCTATTTTGTGAGTCTAAACAATGATCTACATCGTGGGGACCAATCATGAGCTACAGCATACTGCTGCGCCATCCCGGGCCGCCCCAAGAGATACGGAAAATGCGCGCGAAGAATTGAAGTCGTACATGCGGCAACTTGCCAATGAGATAAAGCCTGTGATCATGGCGGAGGAATTCTCTCAGAATGTTCTGACGTTCAAAAATTGCAATTCCAACGTTAAGGACGTCGCTGATGAGTTGGGCATCAAGCACTGCTTCTGTGATCCAGATGTTCAGGAACGAGTGATACTTGGGCTGCCGGCGCATGGTACCGAGCACTGCGACCCGAGCGACAGGAGCCGGTTTAACGCTCTCCGGGAAGAGTACTGGGTGAAGCGACTCTCTGACGTTCTGGACCAAACCGTTCTGTTCGTGTGCGGCGCGGATCACGTCGCCAGTTTCAGTCGTCTCCTTCGCGGAAAGGGAATTGCGACTAAGGTTCAGGAGGAGTATTTCGGCAGAGACATCTACTGCCGATGAGCGCCGCGCGTAACATAAAAGTTAAGAGTTTCCAGCAGTTTGCGCCGGAGGTATAGGGTTTATAGAAAATCGGGTGACTTCAACCCGACCGCATTTGTTCTATTATTCTTGGGATAAATGCATATCTCAGTTATTGAACCGAGATACAGACATAATGAATCAGTTCTTATAGTGGAGTCTAAGTGACGGGTCACTTAACCCACAAAATTCCCTCGAGTGTAATATCTGTAAATAATTATCTGGTACGGTGATAGATAACGTGCTTGTAGGCAGCGGGATTGCTGCCCTGCCGCGAATTTCGTCCCATGCTTCTTTAGAAATAAGGAGCAAAATTTCCATATGTTCCTTCTCGCCATCTTCCGCTGCATGAAAGCTGACAACGCCTTGTATGTGATTGTTAAGCAGCGCGTCTTTGTGTCTCTCAATATATTCTTTTTCGGCTGTTTCCCCTTCCTTAGCTAACAGTAAATAGCTCCCAAAAAGATCCAGGATATAATCAACTTCATAATGCATACCCACAGTGACTCTTACATCTTCATCCGAAAATGTCCCTATTGTGCCTGTTCCCTTAAAACTCATGGCCGAGCGCAAGCCGCCAAAAATATTGATCGACCACTCCTTCAATTCGAAAAATAAAACTGCCATAGAAGAATACCCCGAAGAAGCATTTAGATTTTATCAACGCTATTAACGCTATTAAAGGGGTCAGACACCTTTTACATGTTACGTATTAAAGGGGTCAGACCCCTTTTACACATGACCGTCACCCCGGATTTATTCCGGGGTCCAGGGTTCCAAATACAGGCCCTTCCGTGTGGCTCCTGGACCCCGCAACAAGTGCGGGGTGACACGGAGTGTGTGGTGGTGACTATAAAATCCCCGCCAATTCCCAGCCCCCTAATTCTTCGCCTTGTCCACCAGGCGGGATTTGGCGATCCAGGGCATCATGGCGCGGAGTTTTTCGCCGACATCTTCGATGCCGTGCTGGCCCATGCGGGCGCGCATGGCCTTGAAATTGGTCTGGTTGACCTTGTTTTCCAGCATCCATTCGCGGGTGAATTTCCCGGTCTGGATGTCGTTCAGCACGGCCTTCATTTCCTTGCGCGTCGCATCCGTCACCATGCGCGGGCCGGTGACATATTCGCCATATTCGGCGGTGTTGGAGATCGAATAATTCATGTTGGCGATGCCGCCTTCATAAATCAGATCGACGATCAGCTTGACCTCGTGCACACATTCGAAATAGGCCATTTCAGGCGCGTAGCCCGCATCGACCAGCGTGTCGAAGCCCGCCTTCATCAGTTCAACCAGGCCGCCGCACAGCACGGTCTGTTCGCCGAACAGATCGGTTTCGCATTCCTCGCGGAAGCTGGTTTCGATAATGCCCGCGCGGCCGCCGCCAATGGCCGAGGCGTAGGAAAGGCCGATGTCATGCGCATTGCCGCTGGCGTCCTGGGCCACCGCGATCAGACAGGGCACGCCCGCGCCGCGCAGATATTCCGATCGCACGGTGTGGCCCGGGCCCTTGGGCGCGATCATGAAAATGTCAAGATCCGCGCGCGGCTCGATCAGGTTGAAATGAATGTTCAACCCATGCGCAAAAGCCAGCGCCGCACCCTGTTTCATATTGGCCTTCAGGCTTTCTTCGTAAATGCCGGCCTGCAATTCGTCGGGCGTCACCATCATCATCACATCGGCCCATTTGGCGGCGTCAGTTGGCGACATTACCTTCAGCCCATTGGCTTCGGCCTTGGCGGCGGTTTTGGAGCCGGGGCGCAGCGCGACCGCCAGTTCCTTGATGCCGCTGTCTTTCAGGTTCAGCGCATGGGCATGGCCCTGGCTGCCATAGCCGATGATGCAGACTTTTTTTGCTTTGATCAGGTTTACGTCGGCGTCGCGGTCATAATATACGCGCATGGGTCTGGTTCCATTTGTCTAGAGGTTGGATAAGGAATTATAGCGCTTCCGGGCCGCGAGAGATAGCCGCAACCCCCGTGCGCGACACATCAATCAGGCCCAAAGGCCGCATCAATTCGATATAGGCGTTGATCTTGGATGGCGATCCGGTCAGTTCAAACACGAAACTGTTGAGTGTGGTGTCCACCACGCGGGCGCGGAAACTGTCCGCGATGCGCAGCGCCTCCATGCGTTTTTCGCCCGTGCCCTTGACCTTGATCAGGGCCAGTTCGCGCTCCAGCGGTTCGGTTTCCACGGTCAGATCGACCACGCGGTGCACCGGCACCAGCCGGTCAAGCTGCGCCTTGATCTGTTCAATCACCTGGGCCGTGCCCGACGTGACAATGGTGATGCGTGAAGTATGTTCCTGGGCGTCCACTTCGGCCACGGTCAGGCTTTCAATATTATAGCCGCGCCCGGCGAACAGGCCGATAACGCGCGCCAACACGCCCGCTTCATTATCGACCAGCACCGCCATGGTGTGGGTACGGATGATTTCCGCCTGCGCGATTACCGGATCATAAGACATGGCTACACCAGCATCTTTCCGGCGGCCGACACCGTCTGTTCGCCCAGATCGCCCAGGATCATATTGTTGTGCGCCTCGCCCGACGGGATCATCGGGAAGCAGTTTTCGGTTTTATCGACGCGGCAATCAAACAGCACCGGGCGCTTGACGCTGATCATTTCCTTTATCGCATCATCCAGTTCATCGGGTTTGGTGGCGCGAATGCCGACCGCACCATAGGCCTCGGCCAGTTTCACAAAATCCGGCAGCGAATCCGAATAGGAATGCGAATAGCGCCCGCCATGCAGCAATTCCTGCCACTGGCGCACCATGCCCATATATTCATTGTTCAGAATGAATATCTTGATCGGCAGATCATATTGCACCGCCGTGGACATTTCCTGCATGGTCATCTGCACCGACGCCTCGCCGGCAATATCGATCACCAGGCTGTCGGGATGCGCGATCTGCACCCCTACGGCGGCAGGCAGGCCATAACCCATGGTGCCAAGCCCGCCCGAGGTCATCCAGCGGTTGGGGGCCTGAAAACGGTAAAACTGCGCCGCCCACATCTGATGCTGGCCGACCTCGGTGGTGATATAGGTGTCACGGTCCTTGGTCAGGGCATAGAGCCGTTCAATCGCATGTTGCGGCTTGATCAGGTCTGTCGAATTTTTATATGCAAGGCAATTGCGCGCGCGCCACGCAGCGATCTGTTTCCACCACGCCGCCAGCGCCGCCTTGTCCGGACGCAGCACTTTGGCTTTCCACACCTTGATCAGATCTTCCAGCACATGCGCCACATCGCCAATGATGGGAATATCCACGCGCACATTTTTATTGATCGAGGACGGATCAATGTCGATATGAATTTTTTTCGAATTTGGCGCGAACGCATCCAGGCGCCCGGTCACCCGGTCATCAAAGCGCGCACCGACACAGATCATCACATCACAATCATGCATCGCATGATTGGCCTCCCAGGTGCCATGCATGCCCAGCATGCCCAGCCATTGCGCATCATCGGCGGGATAGGCCCCAAGCCCCATCAGGGTAGAGGTGATGGGATAGCCGGTGGTGTGCACAAATTCGCGCAGTAACTGGCTGGCCACCGGGCCGGAATTGATCACGCCGCCGCCGGTGTAAAATAACGGCTTCTTCGCAGACGCGATCAGTTCGGCGGCCTGCTTGATGCGTTCCAGATCGCCTTTCACGCGCGGCTTGTAGGTGCGATGCGCCACATTGACCGGGCCAACATAATTTCCCAGCGCAAACTGCACATCCTTGGGAATATCCACCAGCACCGGACCCGGACGGCCCTTGGTCGCGACATAGAACGCCTCGTGCAGCACACGGGCCAGATCGTTCACATCCTTGACCAGATAATTATGCTTGGTGCAGGAGCGCGTAATGCCCACCGTATCGGCTTCCTGAAAGGCGTCGCTGCCGATCAGCTTGGTCGGCACCTGGCCGGTCAGCACCACCAGCGGGATCGAATCCATCAGCGCATCTGTGAGGCCTGTCACCGCATTGGTGGCGCCCGGGCCGGATGTCACCAGCACCACGCCGGGCCTGCCGGTCGAACGGGCATAGCCCTCTGCGGCATGGGTGGCGCCCTGTTCATGGCGCACAAGCACGTGTTTGATGCGGTTTTCCTGACGGAAAATTTCATCGTAAATCGGCAATACCGCGCCGCCGGGATAGCCAAAGATGACTTCCACGCCCTGATCCTGCAACGCCTTCAGGACGATTTCCGCCCCGGTGATTTTTTCGCCGCTCATATTCTTTCGTCCAATTACCGGATGAAAAAACCCCCACTTGTCATCCTGAGCGAAGCGAAGGATCTCCCTCGGTGGAATGCCGAATCTGCGGCGGGAGATCCTTCGCTTCGCTCAGGATGACAGTGCTGAGTTTTTCTGATACCGCCTGTGGAAAAGACAAAAAACCCAATATCTATATAAGCTTAATGCGTTCTCTCAGGCCGTGAGCGGCGCACAATAGCGATTACAGCCTAATCGGTCAAGCCTGATTTTGTAATTAATGAAAAGATTTCCTGAAAAAGTCTTTCTGAATCTTGCGTATCTGCCTTTTTCCACGCAATCATCTGATTTCTGATCCAGGTCAACTGGCGCTTGGCATAATTGCGGGTCGCGGTCTGGGCCTGTGCCAGCGCCACATCGGGTTCCAGCGCCCCATAGAGCAGGCCGCGCAGCGGCGCCAGCCCCACCGCCCGGAACAGCGGCAGGTCCGGGTCCAGCCTTTTCGCCTGCGCCATTTCTTCAAACGCCGCCACTTCGCGCAACACGCCCGCGACCAGCATGGCCTCAAAGCGTTCGTCACATCTGGCATAGAGCTCGGAGCGTTCCGGCATCAGCGCCACATGCAGCACCTGACCGGAAAACAATGGCTTTGCTGGTTTTTCCTGCCATTCGGCCAATGAAATGCCGGTGCTGGCAAGCACTTCCCAGGCGCGCAGAAGGCGCTGCGGATCGCTGGGGCGCAGACGCGACGCCATTTCCGCATCCACCCGCGCCAGTCTGGCGTGAAACGCCTCCGGCCCGATTTGCGCCATTTCCTGGCGCGCGGCGGCGCGAATATCCGGATCGATCTCCGGTATCTTTGCTATGCCTTCGGTCAGGGCGCGAAAATACAGGCCGGTGCCGCCCACCAGAATCGGCAATTGCCCCCCCGCACAGATTTCATCAATGGTTCTGGCGGCCAATGCCGCCCATTCGCCCGCCGAACAGGGCTCATCCACCGCGCGAAAGCCATACAAATGGTGCGGCGCACGGGCCTGATCCACCACGCCAGGGCGCGCCGTCAGGATCGGCAATTCGCGATAGACCTGCATGCTGTCGGCATTCACAATGGCCGCGCCGCCTTTGGGGGCCAGAGCCTCGGCCAGGCGCAAGGCCAGAGCGGACTTGCCGCTGGCGGTTGGCCCTGCAATAAGAAGTGCGCGCTGTTGTGTCATCTACAAACCTGAAGTTTCGAACCCATGCACCATATTATCACCCTGATCTGCAATCCGGCGAATGTCGTGCTCGACACCTCTATCATTGCGGAGCTGAGCGAGGTACTGCAAAAGGCGGGCGGCTTGCCCGCGCGCATGGAATGGCTGAATGGGCCGGTCGCCGCCGAGATGGAATGCGCCGGACTACCCCCCGCCGGGATCGAAGACATGCTGCGCGATGCGCTGGACGGTGAACCGGTCGATGTGGTGGTGCACGAGGCGGGCGAACAGCGCAAGCGCAGGCTGCTGATCGCCGATATGGACAGTACTATTATCACGGTGGAGTGCCTGGACGAGCTGGCGGATTTTGCAGGCAAAAAGGTGGAAGTGTCCGCCATCACCGGACGCGCCATGCGCGGCGAACTGGTGTTTGAGGACGCCCTGCGCGAACGCATCGCCCTTCTGGCGGGCCTGCCGGAAAGCGCGCTGGCCGGAACCTATGCCGAACGGGTGCGGCTGATGCCCGGCGCGCGGGAACTGGTGCGCACCATGGCGGCATTTGGTGCGCAGACACTTCTGGTGTCGGGCGGCTTTACTTTTTTCACCGAACGGGTGGCGGCGGATGCAGGCTTTCATGCGCAGCGCGCCAATCGCCTGATTTTCGAAAATGGCCGCCTGAGCGGTGTGGCGGAACCCATTCTGGGGCGCGAAGCGAAATTGCAGGCCCTGATTGAGACATGCGCCGCACACGGAATATATGAACATCAGGCCCTGGCCATTGGCGACGGGGCCAACGATCTGGCGATGATCCAGGCGGCGGGAATGGGCGTGGCGTTCCATGCCAAACCTGTGGTGGCGCAAGCGGCGCGCGCCCGCATCGATCATGGTGATCTGACCGCGCTGCTATACCTGCAAGGCTATCGCGGCAGCGATTTTGTACGGGATTGAATAACATCTGATGCGCACGCAATTCAGCCCTGAACAGTTGCGCGATGCGGATATAGCGCAATCGGAAAAAATTCTGCGCGCCTGTGTGCATTGCGGGTTTTGTAACGCCACCTGCCCGACCTATCTGCAAACCGGCGACGAGAATGACGGGCCGCGCGGGCGGATTTATCTGATGCGCGAAATGCTGCAAAGTAGCGCTGCGCCCGATGCGCGCACCGTGGCGCATATTGATGGCTGTCTGTCATGTCTGGGCTGCGCCACCACCTGCCCATCGGGCGTGGATTATATGCGCCTGATTGATCATGCGCGCGCGCATATTGAGACACAGTACCGGCGGCCAGTTTTTGATCGCATGTTTCGCGCTGCACTTAATTTTGTGCTGCCGCACCCGGCGCGGTTTGCATTTGCCGTGCGGTTGGGGCGGCTGGCTGCGCCATTTGTGAATATTATGCCTAAGCATCTGGCGCGGATGGTCACGATGGCCAGTTTCGGAAGCCAGAAAAAAATGATGTCATTGCGAGGAGCGCAGCGACGTGGCAATCCGGAGTCCCTCCCGAAGGCCTTCATTCGTGACTCTGGATCGCCGCGCTTCGCTCGCGATGACAAGGAGAATGTGGAGGTGGGGGGCGACACGAAGAAACTGCGTGTCGTTCTGCTGAACGGCTGTGTGCAACCGGTGCTGGCGCCGGAAATAAATGCTGCAACCATCCGTCTGCTGACGCGCCTTGGCGTTGAAGTTGTTGTGCCGGAAAGTGCGGGCTGTTGCGGCGCGCTAAGCCACCATTTGGGGAAAACCGACGCCGCCATGCAGTTTGCCCGCGCCAATATACGGGCCTGGATGGCGTGTGCAAACAGCGGCGGACTGGATGCCATCCTGATCACCGCATCAGGGTGTGGAACACAGGTAAAGGATTACGGGCATATGCTGCGCGACGACACAACGTACACGGAATATGCGGCGCACATATCCGCCATCACCCGGGACATCAGCGAATTTCTGTCTGATCTTGAATTGCCGGAACCTGCACACAGGCAGAATGTTCGCGTTGCCTATCACGCCGCCTGTTCGCTGCAACATGGCCAGAAACGCAGTGGCAATGTTGAAAGCCTGTTACAAAAAGCGGGCTTTGAAGTGCTGATGCCGCGCGATGCGCATCTGTGCTGCGGGGCGGCGGGCAGTTATACCTTGTTACAGCCGGAAATGAGCGAACGTCTGGCGGCCCGCAAGGCGGAAAATCTGCTGGCGCTACAGCCGGATTTTATCGCCACCGGAAACATCGGCTGTCAGGTGCAGATTGCGGGCGCCGCGCAAACCCCTACCTTGCACTGGGTGCAGTTGCTGGACATGGCGCTGAACGGCCCGGATTAATCCGCCAGCGGCAGATGCGTTGCAAACCACGCATTGAGGGGGGCAAAGGCGGGATGTTGCAAATCCCGGCGCAGATAGGCGCGCACCCGGGGAATTAATTTCAGATAGGCGGGTTTGTTGTCGCGTTTGGCGAGGCGTGCGAAAATTCCCAGAATTTTGCAATTGCGCTGCGCGCCGGCCACCGCATAGGCGGTGCGAAACGCCGTCGCATCAAACGCCCCATCCATCGCCCTTGCCCCCGCGCAATAGCGATCCAGCATCTGCGTCTGCAGGGCTGGCGGCACATCGCGGCGCGCATCTTCCAGCAGGGACACAAGATCATAGGCGGGGCTGCCCAACAGCCCATCCTGAAAATCGATCAGCCCGACCCGCGTAATACCACTGCGCTGCGGCAGCCAGAACAGGTTCTGCGCATGATAATCACGCAGCACCAGCACCGGGCGGGCGGGCTGCGTCAGAGCAAAATAATGCCGCCAGTGCGCCACATATTCATCGCGCGCGGCGTCGCCCAGCGCCTTGTCCGTCACCACCGGCGCATACCATTCGCTGAGCAGCAGAACTTCTGCCTCCTGCGCGCCTGCGTCATAGGTGCTTAACAGATAATCGCCGCCATCGCCCACCGTCAAACTGTGCGGGACCGGGGCCGCATGCAGGGCCAGCAGCACGTCAATGGCCGCCGCGTAAAGTTCGGTTTCATCCGCGCCTTCGGGAATCGCCCGTGCAAACAGATCGTCCCCCAGGTCTTCGAGCAACAGCAGACCGCGCGGCAAATCCGCCGCCAGAATTTCCGGTGCACTCAATCCCAGTCCGCGCAGATGGTGGGCTATACCAACAAAGGGGCGGCAATCCGTGGCCAGATGCGCCACCGCATTATAGGCCGCAGCCGCCGGTGATTTCAGTTGATCGCCGCCGGGGGGCGCATTCATCAGCATGGCTTTGCCCTTTGCCCCGGTCAGGCGCTGATAGCTGCGATAGCCCGCATCATCGGCAAGCGGTGTGCGCATGGCGCCGCCCCATCCGGCGCGGTTCACAAATTCAATGATTTCCTGTTCGCGTTCAGACATTTTGCATCCGTTTTACCCAACTGCCATATCCCGCCAGGCGCATGCGCCGCCTGGTATCCTCAAAGCCTGCATCGGCGGGGATTTCAAGATAAATCTCCAGCCGGTCCGCAGGCAGCAGGGGCCCCAGCCGTTCGGGCCACTCAACCAGACTGACGCCGGTGGCAAAGGCCTCTTCCAGGCCCAGTTCCCAGGTTTCATCCGGCGAGGTGAGACGGTACAGATCGAAATGCCACAGGCTGAGCGGCCCGATCTGGTATTGCTGCACCAGCGAAAAGGTCGGGCTTGGCACTTCTTCCACTATGCCCAATGGCGTCTGCAGGGCATGGATCAGCGCCCGGGCAAAGGCGGTTTTACCCGCGCCCAAATCGCCATGTAGCGCCACCACATCGCCCGCCTGCAATAGCAGCGCCAGCCGGGCGGCCAGCGCGGTGGTCGCCGCCATATCCGGCAAATCAAAGCAGTGCTCCACCGTCTCCTCATTTATCTGTAAATCCGACATATTATTATATGTGCTTCTACTTGATTTGGCGGCCCGCATGACCGATGTTGGGCGACCAATATTCAACAACGAACATGGATTACATATGTCTACGACACCTGGCGCCACTTTGACTACCGACATTGCCATTATCGGCGCAGGCCCTGTTGGCCTGTTTGGCGTATTTGCCGCCGGTATGCTGAATATGAAAACCGTGCTGATTGATTCGCTGGAGATGATCGGCGGCCAGGTCACAGCATTGTATCCGGAAAAGCCGGTCTACGACATTCCCGGCTATCCAGCGATTGAAGCGCAGCAATTGATCTTTAATCTCGAAAAACAGGGTGCGCCATTCGATCCCGTGCATCTGCTGGACCAGCAGGTGATGACGCTGGAAAAACAGCCGGAGGGTAGCAGCCATTACTGGAAACTGACCACCAGCAAAAACAGCACGGTCCATGCCAAGGCGATTATCATCGCGGCGGGCGTGGGCGCATTCGGGCCAAATCGTCCGCCTGTCGACAAGCTGGATATTTATGAGGCGACCGGCAATGTGCATTATCTGGTGAAAAAGCGCGAAGCGTTTCGTGGCAAGAAACTGGTGATCGCAGGCGGCGGCGACAGTGCGGTGGACTGGGTGATGTCGCTGAAGGAAATTGCAGCGCGCGTCGCCATTGTGCACCGTCGTGACGGGTTTCGTGCGGCCGACGCCAATGTGGACAAAATGCGCGCCTGGGCGGCGGCGGGCGAGATCGATTATGTCGTGCCCTATACGGTCAAATCCCTGCATGGCGATGGCGCCAAATTGAGCGGCGTCGAGGTCGAAAGTAAATCCGGCAACCGCATTCTGGAAGCCGATCATTTTCTGGCATTCTATGGCCTGTCCAACAAGCTGGGGCCGATCGCCGAATGGGGCCTGGATCTGGACAAGAAACATATTCATGTCGATCCCGCCACCTGCCTCAGCAATATTCCCGGCATCTTCGCGGCGGGCGACATCGCGCTTTATCCCGGCAAGCTGCATCTTATTCTGGCGGGCTTTTGTGAAATCGAAATGGCCTGTCATGCGGCCTATAAAATCGTACACCCGGATGTGGAGCTGAAGTTTGAATATTCGTCAGCTAAGGGTGTGCCCGGATCGCCGGGGTCTCCGACGGCTGACTGACCGGGCGGCCATTCGATTCGGCTATCACATTAACGGGCAGATTGCAGATAACCTTTGTGCCCTGATTAAGCTCGGATTCCACCTCTACCCAGCCGTCATGCAGTTCAACCAGGCTGCGCACCAGCGACAGGCCAATGCCCGCGCCCTGTTCCTTGCCTTTTGCGGAACGGGATTCGAAAGAGTTGAACATATTGTCCTGGTAATTCCGGTCAATGCCAACGCCTTTGTCCCGGACCCATAGCTGGCATATTTCGCGGCCATCGGGCGCAATATGCCAATTGGCGCCGATGACGATTTCATCGCCTGCTGAGGAAAACTGAATGGCGTTCGACATCAGATTAAACATCACCTGTTTAATGCGCCGCATATCGGCAAAAATGAAACCAATATCGGCCGGGCAATCCAGTATCAGCGTTATATCGGATTCCCGCGCGCGCTGACGTGATAGTTCGCGTACAGATAATAACAATCCCCGTACATCCAGTTCGCCCCGCGACAGGGACATATGCCCGGCTTCAATGGTTGCAAGATCAATTACGTCATTTACCAGCGTCAGCAGATGATGCGAGGCCTCCAGCAATCCCTGCGAATATTCATGCTGGCGTTCATTCAGCAGGCCAAAAAATTCATGTTCCAGAATTTCTGCAAAACCGATAATCGAGTTGAGCGGGGTGCGGAACTGGTAGGAAATATGCGTGATGAATTCAGATTTCAGCCGGTCTGTCGTCTCCAGCGCGTCATTGCGCTCGCGCAGGGCATGCTCTATCTGGACGGAACTTGTAACGTCAGTGAAGCTCAGCATGCTGCCGCCATCGGGCAGTGGCACGACCATGCAATCAACAACCGAATTATCATTGCGCTGAAAGCGCATCAGGTGCATTTCCCGCGTGGCGTCGGCGCCCGTTATGCGCGCCTTGATCTGATCCCAACCGTCCCGTTCAGGCACTAACGCCTGATATACCGGCAACAACTCATCAATATGCGGATGACCGGCCATGTGTTTTTCATCTATATTCCAGATGCGCAGCAAGGCCGGATTATACAGGCCGATCCGGCCATCAATACCAAACACCGCGACGCCCTCCTGCAGGCTATTCAGCGTTTCAAGCTGTACCTTGGACAGCGCATTCAGGGACCGTTCCAGGCTCAGCAATTTGGTCAGATCTTCATACAGAACAAATAATCCACCCTGCGGCCGGGCCTGGGTTACAACGCGCAGGGTGCGTTCATTGGGCAGTTGCCAGATTTCTTCCTGGCTGTCGATCAGATTTGAATAACAGCCAAGCTGCTTTTTCTTCCAGGCCGGGAAATCGGCCTGTTCAGGAATGCGGCGTGATTCGCGCATCGCTTCCAGAACTTCGCCATGATCAGGACCGCCTGCCAGCCAGTCGGCAGGCAGGCTCCAGAGATCGGCAAAGCTCTGATTAAAGAACTCCAGCGTGCGGTCAGGCGAAAAAATCGCCACCGGCGTATGCAACAGGTTAAGACTGGCGCGCTGCGCCGCCAGTTGCCTGCGGACCTCGCTTTGGGCGTCGTCAATTTCGGTCACATCAACAGCAATGCCAACGCTGCCTTTACCGGAAATTACCTCAAAAAGATCCAGTGTGCGCCGCTGACCCGAAATAACCGTCCGTAGACGGTGCAAATTTCCAGGATCTCCTGTTTCCAGCAATACGCGCCGGTCGATCAATTCTTCCCCGCGCGCCACCACAGCTTCGACAGATGGGATATCGACGGCGCGGCAATAAGCCGCATTGACCCAATTCAGGCGGCCATTAATATCGCGGCGCCAGGCGGGATAGGGAATGCCGTTTATTGCGTCGCGCAGAAAATCCCGTTCTTCCAGCGTTTCCGTCAAGGCGTCGCGCAGGGTGATGATTTCCTTGAAGGCCTCACTGACATCCGAAATGGACAGGGCGGTTCCGGCCGCAACCGGTTTTCCACTGCATGCCAGGGTGCGATCATCCCTGCAGAAAAGCGGGAAGGCGAAACCTGTTCCCTTATCCTGCAATATCCGTATGGCCTCCTGCAATTCGGCCTGTGATATCGCGGTCAGCCCCGTGCAAAAGGCGGAAAAAGCCTGCTCGCCATTCATACCGGTATAGGCCGCGCCATCCGTATAGACCCGCAAGGCGCCATCCCCGTCCCACAGGAACAGGGTGCCCGAATCAGTATTCAGCAGCGCCTCCAGCGTTTCCAGTTGCACCTGTAACCGCGTGGCAGTACGCATCTGCTGGCGCCATTGCGCGGTCGCGGCACGGCCCTGACGCCAGGCATACAGGCCGGCGCCGCCGGCAAGCGCGGCGATGGCCAGCATCAGTAGCGAAATATATTCTTGCAATTGCCCCATAATGCCGCCAGCCTTGCCCGGCAATGGTTAACAGAGTGTTAACAGATGCCGGATATGGCCCTAATAGCGGTATTGCTCTGCCTTGAACGGCCCATTTGGGTTTAGCCCAAGATAGCTGGCCTGCTTGTCCGACAGCGTGGTCAATTGCGCGCCAAGCTTGCCCAGATGCAGACGGGCAACCTTTTCGTCCAGATGCTTGGGCAGCACATAAACGCGCTTTTCGTATTTGGACGCATTGCGCCACAGTTCGATCTGCGCCAGCACCTGGTTGGTGAACGAGGCGCTCATTACAAAGCTGGGATGGCCGGTGGCGCAACCCAGATTGACCAGCCGTCCTTCGGCCAGCAGAATCATCCGCTTGCCATCCGGAAACAGAACCTCATCGACCTGGGGCTTGACGTTTTCCCATTTGTAATTGCGCAAGCTCGCCACCTGAATTTCCGAATCAAAATGACCGATATTGCAGACAATCGCGCGGTCTTTCATCATGCGCATATGTTCCAGCGTGATCACATCCACATTGCCGGTGGCGGTCACGAAAATATCGCCCAGGGGTGCTGCCTGTTCCATGGTGACGACCTGATAGCCTTCCATCGCCGCCTGCAAGGCGCAGATCGGATCAATTTCAGTAACCATCACCCGCGCGCCCTGCGAACGCAGCGACGCTGCCGAACCTTTGCCCACATCGCCAAAACCGCACACGACAGCCACTTTTCCCGCCATCATCACATCGGTGGCGCGCTTGATGCCGTCGACCAGACTTTCGCGGCAGCCATACAGATTATCGAATTTCGATTTCGTCACCGAATCATTGACATTGATCGCCGGGATTTTCAGCGTTCCCGCCTTCGCCATATCATAGAGGCGCAGGACGCCGGTGGTGGTTTCTTCCGACACGCCTTTTACATCATTCAGCAGATCGGGATATTTGTCATGCATCAGCCGGGTCAGATCGCCGCCATCATCCAGCAGCATGTTCGGCTTCCAGCCGCCGGGGCCGGTAATGGTCTGTTCCAGGCACCATTCATATTCTTCTTCGGTTTCGCCCTTCCAGGCAAACACCGGAATTCCGACCGCCGCAATGGCCGCCGCCGCCTGATCCTGGGTCGAGAAAATATTGCAGGACGACCAGCGGATGGTCGCGCCCAGATCGATCAGGGTTTCGATCAGCACCGCCGTCTGGATCGTCATATGCAGACAGCCGATAATGCGCGCGCCGGCCAGCGGCTTTTGCCCGTGAAATTCCTGGCGCAGGGCCATCAGCCCCGGCATTTCGGTTTCGGCGATGGTGATTTCCTTACGTCCCCAGGCGGCCAGTGACATATTGGCGACTTTATAATCCTGTGCTGCGGCCATCTGGCGGCTCCTGTGTTCGTTTGAAAGGGGGGCGAAGTGTATAAGCCAAGCTGCTAACGCGGGCTTATAACAAGCCCGAAAATCCGGCGCAAGTCATATATAAAGAAATCTTTATATTGTTATGTAAGTTGGAAAAACCCTATATTCAGCAATCTTCTCCAAAGCCGCCGCTGATCAGCGCTTCCAGTGCGTCAAGCAGCGCCACGGCATCCGGCCCTTCAGCCGACACCTCGATCTCGCTGTCCCTGGCGGCCCCCAGCATCAGTAATCCCATGATGGAGGCGCCGCTGACGGTCTGACCGTCGCGGCTGACTTTCACTTCGGCATCAAACTCCGCCACGCATTTGACGAATTTGGCGGAACTGCGGGCATGCAGGCCACGGCGGTTGCAGATGGTAAAAATGCGGGCCGGGGGAGAGGTGTTCAATTGTCCTCGCCGCTCAATACTTTGGAAGCAATCGAAATATATTTGCGCCCGGCGTCGCGCGCCTGCGTCACCGCCTGGTCCAGCGGACAATTCTGGCGCACCGATGCAAGCTTGATCAGCATCGGCAGATTAACCCCGGCAAGCACTTCGACATTTGGCTGCTTGAGTATCGAGATCGCCAGATTGGACGGCGTGCCCCCAAACATATCGGTCAGCAGGATGACGCCCTGGCCCGTATCCACAGCCCCCACGGCGGCCACAATATCCGTGCGGCGAAGCTCCATATCATCATCGGGGGCGATGCAGACGGCGCGGGTCTGTTCCTGCGGCCCAACCACATGTTCCATGGCCGCCAGAAACTCCTCAGCCAGACGGCCATGGGTAACAATCACCAAACCAATCATTGCGTGTTTACCACTTACCCATCGCCTTTATGGTCAACGTTATGACGTGACCTGCGCGGGACATTATGCCGCGCACACCTGAACTGTCAATTACCGGCATCCGCCCCGATGTCCCGATGGCGTACTTCCGCATCATGTCCGGAAACCCGCAAATATTCGGTCAGGCGTTCTGCAAAAAATACCGACCGGTGCCGCCCGCCGGTACACCCAACCGCGATTGTCAGATAGCTTTTCCCTTCGCTTGTATAACCTTCCATCAAAGTGTGCACCAGTCTTCCAAATGATTCCAGCGTGGGGGCAAATTGCGCATCACCACTGATGAAGGCGCCCACTTCCGGGTTCTGCCCGCTATGGGCGCGCAACGCCGCCACATAATGCGGATTTTTCAGGAAGCGCACATCCAGCACCAGATCCGCCTCGCGCGGTACGCCGCGCCGGTAGGAAAACGAAATCACCGAAATCGCCAGACCCGCCGCCGATAGCGTATAATATCCGGTAATCAGCGCGCGCAGATCATGGGTACTGAGCATGGTGGTATCGATAACCTGTTCGGCCTGATCGCGCAGGCTGATCATCGCGGCGCGTTCCGCCGCAACCGCATCGCGCAGGCGCTGGCCCGATGGCCCCATGGGATGGCGCCGCCGGGTTTCGGTAAAACGGCGAAACAGCAATTCATCATCGCAATCCAGAAACAGCAGCTCCACCGCCATGTCGCCACGCGCCCGCAGCCAGGATAAAAACTCGCTCAGACGTTCTGGCGAGAATTCCCGGGTCCGGCTGTCCACGCCGATGGCAAGCCCCTGTGGCCCTGTTGCCAGCGAGCGTTGCGCAATCGCCCAGTCGCCCGCCAATTGCCAGGCCAGGCTGAGCGGCAGATTATCAACCGCATCATAACCCAGATCCTCCAGCGCCTTCATGGCGGAGCTTTTGCCCGCGCCGGAAAGCCCGCTGACGATCAGCAGCCGGTCCTGACGGGTTGGCGTGTTCATTACGGGTTCATCTCCGGTGCAACGATCTGACGCAGCGCCTGACGCAGCTTTGCAGGGGCGCTGTGTTCAAACGGCGCAAGCGCAAGGCGGGGCAAAGCAGCGCCGAGTATTTCCTCAAAGGCCGGTTCGGGCAAGCGCGCAATCTGTTCCGCATCCATCAGATCCACCAGCAAATGCACTTTGGCCGTATCCTTGTATGTCACGCGTACGATGCCAACACCGCGCACTTCCAGCATGCCTGCAATCGCTGACGGCGCGCTGGCATAGACAGCGCCATCACGCGCAACCACATCCACCCGGTCATCGGCCACCAGAAGGGCATCCGTATACTGATCAATCAGACGCAACGCCAGATCGGACTTGCCGCTGCCCGATGGCCCGCGCAGCAGTACGCCATATCCCCCAATCGCTAAACACGTGGCGTGCAGGTTCATGGGGGATGCCGCACTTTCTCTTACGCCGCCTTGCTGGGCAACCGGACAATAGCGGTACCGGGAACCGAAACCCCGTCGCGGTTGTTTTCAATCCAGACCTCGCAGTCGACCAGATGTTCGCCACCCTCGATGCGTTTTGCGGTCACCTTGCCCGCCACCTTGATGGTGTCGCCCAGCGCGTTGAACCGGCGCATCTGATGTTTCAGTTTTTTCAGCCAGCCGGTGTCGCCCATGAAATCGGTCAGCGAACGCGACAGCAGCGCCTCAATGAAACCCGTGTTCACATAAGCGTCCGGCGCACCCTGGCGGCGGGCGAATGCGGTGTCGTGATGCATCAGATTATAATCCTGCGATCCTGACACCTGATCGACGATCAGGGTTGTGGTGATTTCCATGCTATAGCTGGGCAGGGCGTCGCCCTCTTTCACATCTTCCCAATAGACAGTGCGGGTCATTGCGGGGTTACTCCTGCGGCTTTGAGTTCATCGGCGGTGCGGAAATTCATCAGCGTGTTGCGGATCACACAGACCACCTCGTCATTCTGATTGGTGATGATGTCTTCATTGACGATCCACAGGGATTCCGGATCGAGCCGGGTTGGTTTGATAAAAATATCCGCCGTGCGCGTTGCCGTTGACAGATGATCGCCCACATAGACCGGCAGAAAAAATTCCAGTTCCCGGCCCATATTGGTGAACTGGCTGCCGATCATCGGCATCCCTAGCGCAAAGGGCGCCTCGGAAGACTTTTTGTCACCCTGTTTGGGTTTGCCAAGCTTTGGCCCCTGCGGCCCAAGCCGTTCGACCATCGAAAAAATCCACAGCGCCGTTGGCGGGCACGGGGTCCGGCCAGCATAGCCGGGTTCGATATAGAGCGGGTTTTCATTGCCGACCATCAGACAATGGCGGCGGATCGGTTCATGCTCCACCGGATATTTGGCGCGCCGTTTGGACGAGGTGCGCCCAATCCATTCACGCCGCACGGCCTCGATATCATACATGGTACATCTCCCTGCATTTCCTTTTGGCGCAGCATAACCCGGGAAAAGCTCGGGCGCCACTGGGCAAACACCGAAATCTGGGGCAGGATAGGAGCAACAACAAAAGTGAGGAGGGAACGCCAATGCCAGGTTGTATGAACGGCGTGCGTATCATTGATTTAACCGCCAATGTTTCAGGGCCGTTCGGGGCCGCCATGCTCGGCGATATGGGGGCCGACGTGATCAAGGTCGAACCTCCCGGCCTGGGCGACCTGTCGCGCTATTTTGGCCCGGTGCGCGGCGGCATGGCGGCGGGTTTTGCGGTGATTAACCGCAACAAGCGCGCCATCGCCATTGATCTGCACGCGCCAGACGGCAGGGACGTGCTGCTGAAACTTGTGCAAAGCGCGGATGTGGTGCTGCAAAATTTTCGTCCCGGCGTGGTGGACCGGCTGGGCGTTGGCTATGAAGGCTGCAAGGCGGTCAAGCCCGATATCATTTATGTGTCGATCAGCGGCTATGGCGACAGCGGGCCGCGCGCGGACGATCCGGTTTATGATCCGGTGATCCAGGCCGCCGCCGGTTTCATGATGGTGCAATCCGATCCAGGCAGCGATAGGCCCGTACCGGTGCGCAATATTGTGTGCGATAAAATTGCGTCAATGAGCGTGGTGCAGGCGGTTATGGGGGCGCTGTTTGCGCGCGAACGCGGCGCGGGCGGCCAGCATGTCAAACTCGCCATGCTGGATACGAGTCTGGCGTTTCTGTGGCCGGACGCCATGTCCAACTACACCTATATTGGCGAAATGCCGCCGATGGCCGAGATCGGCGATCTGTATAATTTGCCGCGCAGCAGGGATGGCTATGTCATCGGATTCGCCATCACCGATGCGCAATATCAGGGCCTGTGCCGCGCGCTGCAACGCCCCGACCTGGCGGTGGACCCGCGCTTTATGCAGATCGCAAACCGGGTTCAGAATCTGGAAGAACTGAGCAAAATCATTACCGGGGAGGTCGCCAAATTCACCTCGGCGGAAATTGTCGAAAACTTTTCGCGCGAGCAGGTGCCCGCCGCGAAAATAAACAGCCGCGCCGATCTGCTGAGCGATAGCCAAATCGCGCATAATGAACTGATTGTTGAGACGCAGCATCCGGACGCCGGGCATATGCGTTATCCGCGACCGCCCATCATCTTTGAAGGCACCCCGAGCAGCATCCGCCACCACGCCCCGCGACTGGGCGGCAATACCGATGAATTGCTGACAGAAATCGGCGTCGGCGGGGACGAGATCGCCAGGCTGCGCGAGAAAGGGGCAATTGGCTAGGCCCACCCTAGCCAACCTCCAAAATCTCAGGCAGGATACACTTCAACAACAAAAATGATAAGGGAGCGCCAATGGCCGGAGCCTTGCACGGAGTACGTATTCTCGATCTGAGCACCAATGTTTCGGGGCCGTTCGCCACCGGTATTCTGGGCGATATGGGGGCCGATGTGATCAAGCTGGAAGAGCCAGGCGACGGCGATATCGGGCGGCGTTTTGGCCCGATGCGCGAAGGCATGGCGGCCAGCTTTACGGTGATGAACCGCAACAAACGCGGTGCGGCAATTGATCTGCATGCCGAGGGCGGCAGGGAACTGTTTCTGCGTCTGGTGAAAACCGCCGATGTGATTATTCAAAATTTCCGCCCCGGCGTGGTTGACCGGATCGGCATCGGCTATGATACTTGCCGCGCGGTGAAAGATGATATCATCTATGTGTCGATCAGCGGCTATGGCGAAAGCGGGCCGCTGAGCGCGGACCGGGTCTATGATCCGGTCATTCAGGCGGTCAGCGGTTTCATGGGGGTGCAGGCCGACCCGGTCACAGGCATGCCCATACCCGTGCGCCATATTGTGTGCGACAAGGCCGCCGCCATGACCGTGGCGCAAGGGGTGCTGGCGGCATTGTTTGCGCGCGAACGCGGCAATGGCGGACAGCATGTCAAGGTCGCCATGCTGGATGCGGGGCTGGCCTATTTATGGTCCGACGCCATGTCGAATTACACCTATGTGGGTACACCGCATCTGCCGGAAATCAGCGCGCTGCTGAATGTCGCAAAAACTCTGGATGGCTATATCACGTTCATTTTTATCAGCGATAATGAATTTCAGGGCCTGTGCCGCGCGCTGTCGCTGCCGGAACTGGCGGGAAATCCCGAATATGCCGAACCGGTGGGGCGCATGCCGAACATGCCGCAAATCAGCAAAATCGCCAGCGCCGAAATCGCCAAACTGACCACCGCTGACATTGTGGCGCGCTTCGCAAAAGAACAGGTACCCTGCGCCAAAATCAATCTGCGGGCGGATTTGCTGAATGACCCGCAGATCATCCATAATAAACTGCTGATCGAAACCGATGACCCGGTGATGGGCAAGGTGCGCTTTCCACGGCCCGCCATTCAATTTTCCAAAACCCCGTCCAGCGTGCGCAGCATGGCCCCACAGGTGGGCGCGCATAATGACGAAATATTCACCGAAATCGGCGTCAGCGCGGATGAACTGGCCACGCTGAAAGCCAAAGGCGTGTTCGGGTAGCATGGCAAACCCGGTTGGCGGCAAGTTTATTGACAATGTTCATGATTTGTTCTATATTCAAACTCTGATAGAGTGTGGCCAACAGTCGGACGGGGCGCAATGGACAAAAAAGGCAATATTCACGAACACAGCAAATTCAAGCTGGAACTTTACCGGCTCTATCTGGAGATTTACCTCACAATATTGCTGAAATCTGCGAGGTTCCACGAGGTATTTGTCCATGATGTTTTTGCAGGCAGCGGCAAATCGGCGAATGACGAAAGCGGCAGCGCATTAATAGCGGCTACTGCAATTCAAAAAATCCAGAAAACCCTCCCCAAACCCCCTGTCATTTTGCGGTTGAATGAGAGAGACCCGAATAAATTCACCCTTCTCACGGAAGCGCTCAGGCCGTTCCAATTTGCGCAGCTTTCTGATCTCGACGCCAACCAATATATCGAGAAATGGGTGCAGCCCAATAACAGCCATTCCCTGTTTTTTATCGATCCGTACGGATACACGCAATTGTCGATCGAAAGCCTGAGACGCCTTCTGTCGATGAGCCGCTGTGAGTTTTTGATCTTCATTCCGATCTCGCATATTTATCGATTTCTGCGAAAGGAAGAAACTTCTGATCAGATGACGCCAATTGCCAATTTTCTGCGTGATTTGGAAATCGGTGAGGCGCAGGCAAAACAAACAAATAGTCTGGCGGAGTTTTCGCAATTGGTGTTGGATGCGTTGCGGCACATCTCTGGCGCTGAATTTCTTTTTAAGGAGATGATCAGAAACAAGCAGAATAACAGTGAGCACTGCCTGATTTTTATCACCCGCAACATTCTTGGCGCGGAAAAATTCCTGGAAGCGCAGAACAGATTAAAAGATTGGGTAAAATCGAACCAGGCTCAATTCGCATTCGACTTCCTGGACAATTATGACGCAAAATCTATTCTGGAATTTGCCGGACCAGATACACTGCACGACAACTTAAGTCTCTATAAGGCCGGTATTCAAGCCGGCTTCCTTCCGCAGAAAATCATCAAGGATCTGAAAATCCTTGAGAAAGATGGTAGGGTGATCGTAACGCCTGTTGCAGGAAAGGAGCGCAAGAACAGGGGATATTATGTCAACTATGAGAAGTACATAAAAAAGGACCAAATAGTGTCTTTCATGTTCAAGAGGTAAGCATGGCGCAGTCGACGATCGAATGGACCGAGGCGACATGGAACCCGGTAGTGGGGTGTACCGTGCTTTCTCCGGGGTGCGCCAATTGCTATGCAATGCGGATGGCGCGGCGGCTGGAAGCGATGGGGCAGCCTAAATATACCGGGACCACGCGATTGTCCGGCGGCAGGGCCAAGTGGAATGGAACTGTCCGCACCGATGAAGAAGCCCTGAAACTGCCTGCCGCATGGAAAACCGGGCGCATGATATTTGTCAACTCGATGGCGGACCTGTTTCATGAAAAAGTGCCGGCCGCATTCATAAAGCGCGTTTTCGATGCGATGGCGCAAACTCCTCAGCATACGTATCAAATCCTGACAAAACGGGCTGAACGCCTGGAAGCGCTTTCCGGTGAACTTGACTGGGCGCGGAATATATGGATGGGCGTCAGCGTTGAGAGCGCCGGATATCTATGGCGGATTGATCATCTGCGCCGCACACCTGCCGCAATCAGATTTCTCAGTTTGGAGCCGCTGCTTGGACCCCTGGAGAACATGGATTTGCGCGGCGTGGACTGGGCGATTGCGGGCGGCGAGAGCGGGCCTGGCGCGCGGGCGATGCAACCGGAATGGGTGCGCTCGATCCGGGATCAGTGCATTTCAGCAAATGTTGCGTTTCACTTCAAACAATGGGGAGGCATCAATAAAAAGAAAACGGGGCGTCTGCTTGATGGACGCACATGGGATGACTTCCCCAATGTAACCCGTTCGCAAAATACCAATTCCATACAGGCTTTTGCTTGACCGGAATGTATCTATCCAAGGCCGCTGCATGACTGGAGAAATAATCAGCACCCATGAAATGCTGGCCCATCTGGTGGGTTTTGACACTACCAGCCGGGAATCCAATCTGGCGTTGATCGGCTTTGTGCAGGACTATCTGGAGGGGCATGGCGTGGAATCCACGCTCATTCATAATGAAGCGGGGACGAAGGCCAATCTGTACGCCACCATCGGTCCACGCGATGCGCCGGGCGGTATCGTGCTGTCGGGCCACACCGATGTGGTGCCGGTGGATGGCCAGGCATGGGCGGGCGATCCGTTTGCGTTGCGTGAGCATGATGGCCGCCTGTATGGGCGCGGCACGGCGGATATGAAGGGTTTTATCGCCAGCGCATTGGCGCTGGTTCCGGAATTTGTGGCGGGCATTGGGCGCACGCCACTGCATCTGGGGCTGTCTTATGATGAGGAGGTGGGCTGTTTGGGCGTGCATTCCATGGTGCGCCATATCGCTGCACACCTGCCCCGGCCCAAAGCGGTGATCGTGGGTGAGCCGACAATGATGCGGGTGGTGAACAGCCACAAGGGCATTCGCACGTTTACGACCGAGGTCACCGGGCTGGAGACGCATTCGTCCACGCCGCATCTGGGCGTCAACGCCATCGATGTGGCGGTGCAGCTGATCAATTTTCTGCACACACTGCGTGGCGAGATGCAGGCGCGCGGAGATGCGTCGGGGCGATTTGATCCGCCTTATACCAGCATTCATGTGGGCGTTATTGAGGGGGGTACGGCGCTGAATATTGTGCCGCGCCGCTGCCGCTTTCAATGGGAAATCCGCCCGCTGCCGGGACAGGACCCGGACGAGATCGCGGCGCGTTTCAATGCCTATGCGATGAACGAGGTTTTGCCGTCCCTGCGCGCCATTTCACAGCAGGCGGATATCGTCACCAGACAGCGCGCCGATGTGCCGCCGCTGGCGCCGCAAAACGGCTCGCCCGCCGAAGCGCTTGTCACCGCATTGCGCGGCTCCAACGCACCGCAAGCTGTTTCCTATACCACCGAGGCCGGGATTTTTCAGGAAGCGGGCATTCCCGCAGTGCTATGCGGCCCTGGCAGCATCGATCAGGCGCACAAGCCGGATGAATTCATCGCCCTGTCCGAGCTTGCCGCATGCGATGCGTTTTTACGGAAATTGCTGGCGGCGATTGCGTAGAAGTTTTTTTGCAATGGAGCAGAACGGTATTGGATTGAAGCGCCTCATTCTCTGTGTCACCCCGCACTTGTTGCGGGGTCCAGGGCCAAATTTTTAGGCCTTACTTTCTGGTTCCTGGACCCCGGAATAAATCCGGGGTGACATACCGGGGTTTCGGTGTACACCAACCTAAAATCATCGGATCAATACCGTCTGAAAATTGCATCAAACGGCACGATATAGGTCAGCGCCGCGCTTTCCACGCCGGGATTGTCATTACCCAGATTGGCGTTGGAAATATGGTTGAAGCTGGCCCCCAGGCGATGCCCGTTATTGAAGCGGTAGCTGATTTCAATCTGGCTGCGGAATTCCAGCGTATAGAACAGATCCTTGCCATTGCCGTCATGATACAGGCCGGGCGCGAAACTGGGCGTGATGTAAATCCGGTCCCACAGCGGAATATCGATCAGCACGCCTGCAAACCCATGCAGCGCGCCATCGGTGGTGGCCATCGCGCCGCCAAAGGGTTTGAAAATCCACATATGTTCATCAGCGCGATATTCGATGCGAAATTCACCCGCGTCTTCATCACGCTGATTGACATCGAAATAGGCGGCGGAAAAGGCCAGCAGATCGCCGTCCTGATTGGCGGCCAGCGCCACAGGAGAACCGGCGGCAAGCAATGCCGCCACGCCAGGAATCCATCCATGAATTTTGAACACCCGCACCAGCATACCCCTTGGTTTGTTCCGATAGTGCTGTCCTATCATAAATGTACGCCGTTACTCGACCGATTTTTTGCTAGACTGTCCGGATGCGACATCTGTTCCTTCTTGCCCTGTTTATCCTGTTGCCGGCCCGTGCGCCGGCGGCCACCGAACGGGCGCCTGAAGAACAGGGTGTCGTGCGCGAGGTCACCGATGGCGACACGCTGACGCTGGATAATGGCGTGGTGGTGCGGCTGGTGGGCATTCAGGCTCCCAAGCTGCCATTGGGGCGAAGGGGTTTTAAGGCGTGGCCATTGGCCGATGAGGCCCGCACAGCATTGCTGGAAATGACGCAGGGCCGCACCGTGCAACTGGGTTTTGGCGGCGCGCGGGCCGACCGCCATCGCCGGACCCTGGCGCATCTGTACCGGCAACCCGATGGCATGTGGATACAGGGGGAAATGCTGCGGCTGGGGCTGGCGCGGGTTTATACGTTCAGCGATAATCGCGCCATGGCGCCGGAAATGCTGGTGCTGGAACGCGAAGCGCGCAACGCCCGGAGGGGCATCTGGGCGCATGATTTTTATGCGGTCCGGCATGCCGAAAATTTGGATGGACTGGAAGACAGTTTTCAACTGGTGCAGGGCAAGGTTCTTAAATTCGCCAAAATCAGCGATTATATGTTTCTGAATTTCGGTGCGGACTACAAGACGGATTTTACTGTGGTGATTGATCGCAAGGACTGGCCGCGCTTTGCAGCAACCGCACCTGAAGGCTATACTGGCAGGACCGTAAGCGTGCGGGGATGGCTGGAACAGTGGAATGGGCCGATGCTGCGCATCAGCCATCCCGAACAGATCGAGGTTTTAGAGTGAACGCAAAACAAAGGTTTTTTCGTCTGCTGCTAAGCGCATCCATAGGTTTTTCTGCTTACGCCAGTCAGCCCGCCACGGCGCAATTCATGTCCAAGTCCAAGGAACAATCCATTGGCGCAGAAGAACATCCCAAAATCATCAAACAATATGGCGGCGTCTATGACGAACCCGGCGTTGCCGGTTATGTCGCATCGATTGGCGGGCGCATTGTCGCCAATTCGGAAATACCGGGCCAGCGTTTTCATTTCACGGTTCTGGACAGCCCCATTGTCAATGCTTTCGCGTTGCCTGGCGGGTATGTGTATGTCACGCGCGGCCTGATTGCGCTGGCCAATAGCGAGGCGGAACTGGCCAGCGTTCTGGCGCACGAAGTTGGCCATGTCGCTGCGCGCCATTCCGCACAACGCTATAACCGGGGCATGGGCATGGCGCTGGGGGGCGCTGTGCTGGGCGCTGTGCTTGGAAATCAGATTGTGAATGATCTTGTGCAGCAGGGCGGCCAGCTCTATCTGCTTAGCTATTCCCGCAAGCAGGAATATGAAGCCGACCAGTTGGGCGTGCGTTATCTGGTGCGCGCGGGATATGACCCCTATGCGGAGGCTGACTTCCTGCGTTCGCTGGAAGCCCAGGATGCGCTTGAGCAGGCAATGAACCGGGATAAAAATAAACGCCCCAGCGAGTTTCTGACGACCCATCCAATCACCGCCAAGCGTGTGGTTGAGGCCATCGATAGTGCGCGCCAATCCGGTGTGCCGGTGGAAAGCCGTCCGCGCCTGCGCGATGAATTTCTGAACAGCATTGAGGGCATGGTCTATGGCGGCAGCCCCGAACATGGCTATGTGCGCGACCGCAATTTTACGCATCCCAAACTGGGCTTTACCTTCACCGTGCCGCCCGGTTTCAAAATTACGGATACGCCCGACGCCATCATCGCCGCGGGGCCGGACGAAATGAAAATCAAATTTGATATCGCGCCGCTGAAACAGCAGACATCCATGGCCAACTATCTGACATCCATATGGGCGAATGATGTCAGCCTGCGTAATCCCGAAGGTATGACCATCAATGGCATGCAAGCGGCAACCGCAGAAACCGTGCTGAATACCGGAGCAGGCCGCGCCGTCGTGCGCCTGGTTGCGATCGGTTTTACGCCGGACCGGGTGGCGCGGATTATGATTGTCACGCCCAATCAGCCAGGCGCCGAGATGCGCACAGAACTGCAACGCTTCACCTACAGCTTTCGCAGTTTAAGCCCGGAAGAGGCCGCAAAAACGCGCCCGCTACGGATTATTTCAATTCCGGTCAGGCCTGGAGACAGCGTCGCCAGCATCGCGGCGCGCATGCCGTTTTCCGATTATCGCGAGCCCCGCTTCCGTGTGCTGAACGGATTTGACCAGAACATGGTTCTGGCCCCCGGCATGCGGGTAAAGGTGGTGGCGGAATAAAAGCCCCTTACGCGGCTTTTTTCAGCGCCCCCCCAACCCGTTCCAGCGCGGCGGTGGTGTCCAGCTCTTCTACCGCACCCACCTCGCGCGCCATCCGGTCCAGGGCGGATTCATAAATCTGCCGTTCGCTATAGGATTGTTCCGGCTGACCTTCGGCGCGGTGCAGATCGCGCACCACTTCGGCGATCAATAGCAGATCGCCGGAATTGATTTTTGCTTCATATTCCTGCGCGCGGCGGCTCCACATGGTGCGCTTGACCCGCGCACGCCCACGCAGGGTCTTGAGCGCATTGCGCACCGTATCGCGGCTGGACAAAATCCGCATGCCAACCGCCTTGGCTTTGCCCAATGGCACCCGCAGCGTCATTTTTTCCTGATCAAACGCAATCACGAACAGTTCCAGCCTGGTTCCGGCAATTTCCTGCGACTCGACCGCGATAATCTTGCCAACCCCATGGGTGGGATAGACGACATGATCATTCACCTTGAAACCGTCAAATTCCGACGGGGCCTTATAGGGGGCTGCGGGTGCCTGGATAACCGGCTTTTCAACTTTCGCAGATGCAACGGCAGGCGCGTCGGGTTTCCTGGCGGTCTGCGGCGCAGATTTTCCTTTGTCTGGCGCCTTTACTGCTTTTGGGACCACAGCATTGGGTTCTGCGGCTTTTGCAGGCTTTTTTTCCGCAGGCTTCGCCACGACGGGCTTTCTGGCCACTGCCGGCGCTTTTCTGCTGTCCGCAATGGATTTGGCGCGCGATGGCTTGGCTGGCGCCGCTTTACGCGCAATGGGTGATTTTACAGGCTTTGCCGCCGGTTTGACAGCCGACCTTGCCGCCGCCTTTGCAGCAGGCTTTTTCTTGGCGGCCGGACGCGCTTCTTTACGCTGCACGGTTTTTTTAACCGCAGCCGCCTTGCCCCCGCCCGCTGATTTAGGCCTGGATTTCACAGCAGCTGCGGGCTTGCGTGCCGGGGCCTTGCCGGTATCGGGCTTCTTCTTTGCCTTCTGGCTGGCCTGCTTGCTCATATGTACTCTCTCTTTCTTCTTCGCTTTCGCGTCAATAATGAATTAAAAATTGGCCGTATTTCGTGTGCTGAAATCTGATATAGGCGCGCATCTTCCGGCCAGGCTTACGCAAATCCGACCCAACCATTGCACGAATTGCCAATCCCGGCAGGGAAATGGCGAATATCGCCTACTGCCATCACCAGAAGCCTACGCACTACAACCAAACGTTGCTTTTTGCCGCCATGACATCTTATCTCATCGCTGAGAAGGTAAAAATCCAGAGGCGTGTTAATATTATCACAATTTTAGGCTTTTCAAAAGCCCATACGAAAAAATTCTTTACTCCATACGCAATATGAACATTTACAGCTTTCGATGTGGCGATATTCTGGTTAATGAGATGGGAATGAGTGAACTTGGCCAACTTGCTGCCTATCTGCCGCGTTTCAGGGACGTGCGCATTGTCTGTGTTGGCGACGTCATGCTGGACCGGTTTATTTATGGCGAAGTCGAGCGTATTTCACCCGAAGCGCCGATCCCCGTTATCCGGGTATTGCATGAAACCGCCATGCTGGGGGGGGCGGGCAATGTGGTGCGAAATGTTGCCGCGCTGGGTGCGCAAGTTTCCCTGATCGCGGTTATTGGCGATGACGAGGCGGGCCATATGGCCACCCGTCAAATTGGCGAGTTGCAGCGCGTCTATAGCGGGCTTCTGGTGGTGCCGGGGCGCAGAACGACTACAAAAACCCGTTATCTTGTTGGAACACAACAACTTTTACGTGCTGATCGTGAAAACACGACCCAGTTGGACCGCAATGCCAAGGCGCAGATTCTGGATATTTTTGAGGCTGAGTTAAAAGACGCTGGCCTGGTGATTCTGTCCGACTATGCCAAAGGCGTGCTGGACCCTGAAATGTTGCAACATCTTATCAAAACCAGCAAAAATGCGGGTAAACCTGTCATTGCCGACCCTAAAAGCCAGGATTTCAGCCGCTATGCCGGGGTTCAGGTTCTGACCCCCAACAATCGCGAGCTGGCGGCGGCGACAGGATTAACCTGCGCCGATGATGCGGCCATAGAAAAAGCAGCGCATGCCGCAGCAGCCCAGATTGGCGGGGCCATCCTTGTGACGCGGGCGCAGCACGGGATGAGCCTGATAGAGACCGGTAAACCGGCCCGGCACATTGCCGCCCGCGCCCCCGAAGTATTTGATGAATCCGGCGCGGGGGACACGTGTCTGGCGGCCCTCGGGGTTGCGCTTGCCGCTGGGGCGCCGCTTGAGGATGCAGCCTTGCTGGCCAATGCCGGCGCCGGACTTGCCGTGTCCAAGGCCGGCACCGCTGTCGTATATCTGGACGATCTTGCCGGTGTGCTGCACGCGGCGGACCTAAAGGGCGCGGAGGCGAAAATCCAGAATATTGCCCACGCGCAGGAAATTGTCGCGAAGTGGCGCGCCAGGGGAAAGAAGATCGGCTTCACCAATGGCTGTTTTGACCTGGTGCATCCGGGCCATGTGTCCCTGCTGCGCCAGGCGCGCGAAGCCTGTGATCATCTGGTTGTTGGACTGAATACCGATGCCTCGGTCAAGCGCCTGAAAGGCGAAGACCGCCCGATACAAAGTGAGATGGCGCGCGCGATTGTGCTGGCGTCGCTTGCCAGCGTAGATATGGTCGTGCTGTTCGACGAGGAAACCCCCATCAGGCTGATTGAAGCGATCCGGCCCGATGTGCTGGTAAAAGGGGCCGATTATACGGTTGAGAAAGTCGTTGGCCATGAGATCGTACAGGCCTATGGCGGGCGCATTCTGCTGGCGCAACTGGAAGATGGTTTTTCCACCACCAATACGATTGCGCGGATGTCCCGCTAAATGTCTGTGGACGGAGTTAATGCATGATTGTCGTCACGGGCGGCGCTGGCTTTATCGGCTCCAATATTGTTGCAGCGCTTGGCCGAAGCGGACGGCGCGAGCTGGTTGTCTGCGACTGGTTTGGCGCAACAGACAAATGGCGCAACATTGCGCAGCATGAAATTTATGAAATCATCCGGCCCGAAGACCTGTTTGACTTTCTGAACCAGAACAAATTGCGTATTGAAGCAATTATTCATATGGGGGCGATTTCAAGCACCACCGAACGTGACGTGGATAAAATCATTGCCGCCAATTTTCGTCTTTCGTGTGATTTGTGGGACTGGTGCAGCAAATCCGGCACGCCTTTTATCTATGCATCTTCCGCCGCCACCTATGGCGATGGGAGCGCCGGGTTTGGGGATGACTGGACGCCAGAAGCGCTGGAAAAGCTGCGCCCGTTAAACGCCTATGGATGGAGCAAGCACGCCTTTGACCGGCGCGTGGCGCGCCTTATCGCCAGCGGACGCCCATCGCCACTGGTATGGGCCGGCCTGAAGTTTTTCAATGTCTATGGCCCCAATGAATATCACAAGGCGGAAATGCGCTCTGTCATCTGTAAGATCGTGGATACGGTGCAACGCGGCGCCACGGTGAAACTGTTCAAGTCGCATCATCCAGACTATCCCGATGGCGGGCAATTGCGCGATTTTGTGTATGTCAGGGATTGCGCCGACGCCGTGCTGTGGCTTTTATCGCACGGCAATTACAAGGGTGTCTTTAACATCGGCACTGGCAAGGCGCGCAGTTTTGCCGACCTTGCCCATGCGGTGTTCAAGGCCATGAACCTTCCGCCGCGCATCGAATATGTGGACACGCCGCCGGAAATCCGCGGCAATTACCAGTATTTTACCCAGGCCGAAATGGGCAGTCTGCGCGCGCTTGGATATAATCATCCGTTTACAGAGCTTGAGGATGGCGTTACGGACTACGTCCAGAATTACCTTCTGGCGAGCAACCCGTATATTTAGACGCCGGACGCCGGTTTTGGCGGTTCGCTCAATCCGATCCAGCGGCTTAACACCATCGAGCCAACCAGATCGGATGTCGTGTTCAGCAGAGAACGCGCCCGGGCGATAATCCAGTCAACCGACAACAGCAAAGCCAGCGCCTCTGTAGGAATACCCAGACCGCTGAGCACAAGCGTCAGCGCGACGATGCCAGCCTCTGGCACACCCGCGACACCCATCGCAGCAACGATGCAATACAGCGCAGCGAAAATCTGCGTGGCCAGACTCATCTCAATCCCGCCGGCCTGGGCCAGCGCCAGCAAGGTAAAACCTTCATACAGAATAATGCCGTCATTGTTCAGGTTGGTGCCAACCACCGCCGCCAGTGTAGAGGCGCGCCGTGAAATCCCCAGCCTGTCCAGTGTGCGCAGGGTAAGCGGCAGCGCCACAAGGGAGCTGTTGACGCCAAAGGCGTACAGCGCAGGTTCAATCGCCACACGCCAGAAATTGCGCAGGCCAATCCGTACAAAGAGTATAAGCCAGGCGCTATAGGTGAACAGCACATGGACCGCCATGCCCAGCAGGCACAGCAGAACATATTGCCCAAGCCCCTTGAACGGCGACAGGCCATGTTCGGCTGTAACTTTGGCGCTGGCCGCAAATACCGCGATTGGAATGATTTTCACAATCCAGATCAGCACGGTTTCGCACATTTCGCGGGCAAACGAAATCCACATTTCGCCCTGATCCATCAGGATGGCCGTTTCCGCCATTTGCCTGGCGCGTACATGACGCCATGCAAATCCAAAGGCAATCGCCATGATCACAACCGGCATGATGCTGTTATCCGCCAGCGGCTGCACAATGCTGACCGGCAATTGTTTGGCGAGCATGTCCAGAAAATCAATTTCCTTCGTGGCCGCCGTCATGTCGCTGGCCAGAAATGTCAGATATTGCCCCGGAACAAAAATATTAGCGATCAGCAGGCCGATAGAAATCGCGATGGAAGCATTGATCAGTGTAATGATCAGCAGCTTTATAAAATCATTGCCCGCCACGCGGTAGCGCAAAATGGCTTCAAGCACGGCAAACAGAACCAGAGGCGTCGCCGCGGCCTTGATCAGTTGCAGCAGAAATTTGGTAACCGGGGTAATGGCCAGCGCCGCCTGCGGAAACGCCAGCCCCAGGCCCGCGCCCCCGATCAGCGCAAGAATGATCCAGCCAATGCTGTTGGTAATATGTTTCATTAAAGCCCCGATATAAAATTTTCTTTCCCGCAGGCCCTATCATAGCGGCCTTGATCAAATACACCATATGAGTCGCAGCCCGCGCAGCATGCGCTTGACTTTGTATATACAATTGCATAGTATATGCCCATGAGAGATGTCATATCGGGCTTTGACTGGGACGCTGGTAACCGCCAGAAATGCCAGAAACATGGCGTTACAGTTGCGGAGATTGAAGCAATCTTGAGCAACAACCCAACAATAGCACCTGATATAAAACATGCCGGAAGCGAAGACCGGTTCATTGCTGTTGGCAGAAATAATATTGGCCGCCCAATATTCATCGCCTTCACTTTTCGCATAAGGCTGGGGCAACAGCTTTATAGGCCTGTTAGCGCCCGTTACATGCACACAAAGGAGGCAGCACAATATGAAAAGAAAAGTTCCCAGACTAAGAACTGACGAAGAGGCTGAAGCTTTTCTTGCTCAGGATTTGTCTGATCTTGATTTCTCGCAATTCAAACCGCAGCGCTTCGAGTTCGAAAAGAAAACCGCGCAGATCAATATGCGGGTGCCAAAGCCATTGCTGGATGCGGTGAAGCAACGCGCCAAGGCGCGCGGCATTCCCTATACACGGCTGGTGCGCGAGGCGATGGAACTGGCGCTTGCCGAACCCGAAGAACGCAAGCACAAAAGAAAATAGTTTAATTCAGGATTGGCTTAAAAACAGTCCCAAGCCGCCATTTGCCAGAACAGCTAATCGGCTAGACAATTTTGTGAACGGATTGAAGCGCCTTTAACCCCACGATGTCATTACCCGGCTTGTCCGGGTAATCCATGCCACATCCAATGGCTTGGGTTTTGGGGGTGTGGGTTGCCCGGCTAAACCGGGCAATGACAATGAGGGTGTGTGATGCGCTTCAATCCGTTCACAAAACGCTCTAGTCCGAGCACGCGCTCCGCCACCTGAATGGCGTTGAGCGCGTTTCCTTTTCTCAAATTGTCGCCGGAAGCCACCATCGACAATCCGTTTTTCAGAAAGGGAATGCTTCGGATACGCCCAGCCAATATGTCATCAATACCAGCAGCCGCCAAAGGCGTCGGATATTTTCCGGTCCACGGCGCATCAAGCACCCGGACGCCAGGGAATGATTCGATGACCCGGCGCGCCTCTGCCACGCTCACTGGTTCCTTGAGGCTTACAGCAAGCGACACCGTGTGCCCCACGAGAACCGGCACCCGGATCGCCGTCGCGTGCACTGTGAGTTCAGGCGCATGCAGAATCTTGCGCATCTCAGATTGCATCTTTTCCTCTTCGGTCGAGGTGTCATCTCCTTCTCTGAATTCTTCGCATTGCGGGAAAAGGTTGAATGCGGAATGATGGGGGAACTGAAGGGGGGCGGGCAGGTTAAGTGGTTCACGCCCGCGCAGAGCTTCGCTTTGGCTCACCGCTTTGGCGGAGGAGTCCAGAAATTCCTTTATGCCTTCCCGGCCCTTGCCGGAAATCGCCTGATACGAAGAACTGACAACGTATTCAACCCCGAACGCCTGGTGAAGCGGCGCTATGGCCATAATCGCTACGGCTGTTGTGCAGTTCGGCCCGGCAAGCGTACCGTTGTGAAATTTCAGGTCGTTAGCGTTGATCTCTGGCACAACGAGCGGCACCGATGGATCGAGCCGGAAGGCCGAGGATTGATCTATAACAATGGCGCCCGCCTTGACCATGCGGGGCGCCCATTCGCGCGCAATCGAGGCGGAAGTCGCACTGATCACGAGATCCAATCCAGCGAAGTTTCCGTCTTCAAGCGCTTCGATGCGGTGGTCCGCTCCCTTCCAATGAATGGTTTGGCCAGCCGAGCGCCTGGAAGCGAAAAGCCGGAGAGCCCCGACAGGAAACCCGCGCTCTTCAAGAATACGCAGCGCTACCTCGCCAGTCACACCGGTTGCGCCGCTAATGCCGATATTGAATTTCATTACTTTGGTTTCCACCTGCTTCGCAAAGTCAATATTTTATAGCGATGTGCCAAACGATGTTAGGAGTTGCAACCAAATCTGACCGTTTCTGTAAACTCACGTCTCACCCATTACAATTCAGACCCACACACCGCCCGCATTCGACGTGAAGCCGAGACAGCGGTAGGCAGCGTCGACAAGCCCTTGGCCGCGTTCGTTCAACAGCGCGCCATTGCCGCCCATTCTGTTCATGGTATAGCCGAATGACAGGCCGCATCCGGGATCGGCAAAGCCGATGCTGCCGCCAGCGCCAACATGCCCGAACGCCCGCTCGCTCAGCAGCATGCTGCCGGTCAGTGGCCGTTTGCGATTGTCCATCGACTTCATAAACCCCAGCGAGAAGCGCGTGGGCATGCACAGGGTTTCATCATAATGCGTCGCCATGGCAACCTGGCCCATCCGCGCCACAGTATCGGCGCTGACAAGTTTCACGCCGCGCGCCGCACCGCCACAGGCCAGCGGCGCATACATGACCGCCAGTCCGCGCGCATTGGTAATCCCGTTTGCCGCGCCGATTTCCGACGCATGACAATCGCGCCGGTTCGGATTAAAACCGCCATCATTGAATAAAAACAGCGCCGG
>JBMOMW010000002.1:0-41960 GCA_049325255.1 Pseudomonadota bacterium
TCACGCAAATCTTCAGAATAGGGTTTTACCATCCATACTGGCCTCCATTCCCAGCCAGTATCTTGAATCACATCAAAGCCGATTTGGGAATCCTAAATCGATTCAATCCGATGACAAATTGCTCTAGTATTTCACTTCCGCCGAAAACCATATTTTCTTCCGGTCTGTCGCGAAACGGTCCGCATCATAATTGGCGTATTTGGCCAGCAGCACCACGCGCTTCCAGACGTCGGCGGTCACCATCAGATTGGTTTCATCGCCATAATTGATATTGCCGCCATCGGATTCAAAATCATGATAGGCGGCGGTAAGGCGCAGAACGTCAATGCCAAGCACCTGCTTTTTCGTATAGACCAGCATGGCTTCACGGTCTTCAAGGCCGGCGCCCGGTGTTGCGGCAGTGAACACATCCGCCCAGCCGGCGAATTTATGCCCGGTCGCCAGAGGGGTGCTGAAGCCAATTCCTTTTTCTGCGGACAGCACTTCTAAATTCACGGTGCCGGTTAGCGAACCGCCCAGCAGTTTGTCCTTGGTCAGTCCCAACTCGCCCATATAATAATCATTGCTGAAACTGGCTGGATTGCTTTGATAATCGCTCTGCCACGCATATTCCGCGCCATATAGCACCTTCCAGCTATGGGTGATGGGGTGCGCGCCCGCAAACCGCCCGCCATAGGTTTCGGTCGTTAATGCCGGCGCATTTTCCAGGTCCAGCAGATAGCTGTAGGCCGTGGCCTTGCCCCAGGTGAACCCGCCCAGGACAACATTGTAGGACAGGTTGGCCAGATGAATATCACCCTTGAAGTTTCCCAGAGGATTGTCTTCGCCCAAAAAGCGGTTAACCCGGTTGATATACATATAGCTAAAGGCGGTGTTGGGCAGCGATGTGTTATCGATCCGCACACCATCATAGGTCTGCTCATTTTGACGCCAGCCGACATTGCCGACAAAGCGTTCATTGTCGAGTATCACCCGTTGGCGGCCAGCGGTTAATATCGTCCTGGGAATTCCGGCATAGGCGATCTGGGCGCGATTGACCTCGGTGTTTTCACGATCCAGGATCATTGGATAGGTTGGCCTGCGATTGACGCCGTCATTATAATCATAATTGTCGGTGACCGCGCGAACGTCTTCAAATTCCAGTGTTCCGGTAAAATTGTTAATGGTCGCTGTTTCATAACCCAGCACGGTGCGCAAGGTCAGCGCATCACCCTGTGTATTGAGCAGTCCGGACTGATCCACATTTTCATAGCGCAGGCGGGCGACGAAGATGGGTTTGCCGCCACCGAAAGCATCGCCAACGCGGCTGAAAAAATATTCAGGTGGCGAGGCCGCCATCACCGATGTGCTGGAAAGCAGTGCGAACGCCGCCGCCGCGAGTACGCCATATGTATACGGATGATTTTTCAAAGCCAAACTCCTGTCAATAAGTGTGCAATGGCAACGCAAGGCGCGCCGCTCTGCATCTTGCACTGCAACAGATATGCCATAATGCATTGCACAATATTCGGGCTGTCTGCGCCCACGGCGCGATTGCATTTGGCGAATATGACGCCATGCACTGCCTATTTTATTAGCTGATAGCGTGGTATATCCGAGGAAATCTGCGCTTATTTTATTGGCACGTATGTTGCGACACTGCCTGTATGAGTAGCGTAACCTGTCGCTGGAGCTGCATCTGGTTAGTCAAGGATGCCACCCCAGGGGAGGGGTTTTTGCGTGTGCACAATAAAAAACTCCCGATTGTCGGGAAAATTAATCCTGGAGTGAAGCCGTGGATTTTCGTGATTTTCGCAAGGCCGGTCATTGGCCGACCCTATTGGCGGCATTCTTGTATTTTGATTTCAGTTTTATGGTTTGGGTGACGCTGGGGCCGCTGATCATTTATATTGCGCGCGATCTGAATATCGGGGTCGAGGAAAAGCTGACTTTGGTCGCCATCCCGATTTTGGCGGGCGCCATATTGCGGATGCCGGTTGGCATGCTGGCCGATCATTTTGGCGGTAAACGCACGGCGATTGTGGCGCAGTTGCTGGTGATGTCGGCCTTGGCGCTTGCCTGGCGGTTCGGGCTGAACAGTGTAACCGACGTGCAGTTGCTGGGCGTCATGCTGGGGGTTGCGGGTGCGGCCTTTGCGGTGGCGCTGCCGCAGGCAAGCCGCTGGTATCCGCCGCATTATCAGGGCATTGTCATGGGCATTGCCGGAGCGGGGAATTCGGGCGTGGTGCTGAATACGCTGATCGTGCCGTCGCTTGCGGAAAATTACGGCTGGCAGAATGTGTTTGGATTATTGCTGATCCCGCTGGGCTTTGCATTTATTGTGTATCTGTTTGTGGCAAAGGATGCGCCGGATGCGCGCCGTCCGGTAAATTTTCAAAGTTACCGGACACTGCTCTCTGATCAGGATAGCTGGTGGTTCATGCTGTTTTACTTCATCACCTTTGGCGGCTTTGTTGGACTGGCCAGCGCCCTGCCGGTATATTTCACGACGCAATATCATGTCTCTGGCGTTGCGGCGGGCCTGATGGTGGCTATTATTGTGATGTGCGGTTCAGGCGTGCGCCCGATTGGGGGTATGATTGCGGATCGTATTGGCGGCATTCGCAGCCTGACGGTATTGTTCAGCCTGGTCGCGCTAGCCTATTTCATAATCGCCCTGATGCCGGGCGGCCCAGCGCCAGAAGGCGCCGGGGCGGCGTGGGAGATTACGCAATTGCCCCCAATCGCCTGGGCTTCGGTGCTGCTGTTTTCGCTTGGGATGCTGGCGCTGGGCATGGGCAATGGGTCGGTGTTTCAGCTTATTCCGCAACGCTTCCGCAATGAAATTGGCGCCATGACCGGGCTGGTTGGGTTTGCGGGCGGAACCGGCGGTTACTTTCTTGCCAAATCATTGGGGGTGGCGAAGGGCATGACGGGTGATTTTTCTTCCGGGTTTATTGTATTTGGCGTGCTGGCGCTGATCGGACTGTTTGCGCTTTCGCGTGTGAAGCGCCGCTGGCGGACGACGTGGGGCGCGGTGTCGGGCGCGCGCATATGAAGTCAGAAAATTGGCGGTAACCCGCGCCAGCCTGCAGGTACAGATCGGCGCCGCCAGCGATCAGGGCAGGCGCGCGCGCAATGATGATTTTGCGGCCGCACTTTCGCCCCCACAGGGCGGCTGGGTGCGGCCGGTATTCATCGCGGCGGTTGCCGATGGCGTGGGCGGCGCCAGGGGCGGGCGTGAAGCGGCTGAACTGTCGGTGCGCAGTTTTTTCGATGGATTTCACGCCCAGCCTGAATCCCTCAGTGTTGAACAGGCGGCGGCCCGCACCCTGACGGCGATTAACCGCTGGACACTGGCGCAGGGCAGGGCCGACCCCAATCTTGCCGGCATGGCGACAACCTTCAGTGCGCTGATATTATTGGGGCGCGAGGCGCATATCGCACATGTCGGCGATAGCCGGATATATCAGTTGCGCGGTCAGCAACTGCATTGCCTGACGCGTGATCATACCCATCCGCATCCCGATCAGAGCCATGTGCTGCTGCGCGCCATCGGGCTGGAAGAACATGTGCATGTGGATCATGAGATGGTGCGCCTTGAACCGTTCGACCGGTTTTTATTATGCAGCGACGGCGTGCATGGCGTGCTGTCAGACAAACAGATAAAGGAGCATGTGTCACAACGCACCGCAGCGCAAGAGGCGGCCAGCCGCATTGTCGAAGCCGCATTGGATGCAGGCAGCCAGGACAATGTCAGCGCGCTGGTGATTGATATTCTCAGCCTGCCGGATCAGGATAATGTCAGCCTGGAGGCGGCGCTGGAATTTTTGCCAGTGTCCGATCTGCCAAAAACGGGTGATGTTATTGACGGGTTTTTGCTAGGCGCGCAGCTTTCCGATGGCCGTTATAGCCGGTTATTTCACGCCACAGATGAACGCGATAACCGCCCGCTGGTGATCAAATTTCCGCATCCGCGCATTACCAGCGACGCCACCTACCGCACGGCTTTTGCGCGCGAGGCCTGGGTGGCCGCGCAGGTGCACAGCCCATTTGTGGGGCAGATTATCGAAACGCCGCCGGAACGGCGTTCGCGTCTGTATTCGGTCATGCCGTTTTATGAGGGCGAGACGCTGGAACAAAGATTGCTGCGTAAACCGATGCTCAATCTGACAGAAGGGGTATGGGTGGGCGTCAGTCTGGCCAAGGGGGTGGCGGCGCTGCACCGGGCGGGCATTATTCACCGCGACATTAAACCGGAAAATGTGATCCTGCTTAAAAACAATGAACTGAAACTGCTGGATCTTGGCGTGGCGCGCGTGCCCAATATGCCGGATTTATCACCGGACGCGATTCCGGGCACCGCCAGCTATATGGCGCCGGAAATGTTCGCGGGCGGAACCGGCAGCGAACAATCCGATTTATATGCGCTGGGCGTTACGTTGTACCGGATGTTTTCCGGCGGGGCCTATCCCTATGGGGAAATTGAACCGTTTTCGCGCCCGCGCTTTCGCAAGCCGGCGCCGTTATCGTCGCTGCGCCCGGACCTTCCCGCATGGCTGGAATTCGCCATCATGCGGGCGATCAGGATCAATCCCGATGAACGCCACGAGGACGTGCTGGAATTTGTATTTGAGCTGGAAAACGGGCTGGCGCGGGGCGCGGTCACGTCAACGGCGCGCATATCGCTCTATGAACGCAATCCGTTGCGCTTCTGGCAGGTGACAAGCTGGATATTGCTGCTGTTGCTGATCGCAGCGCTGGCTGTGAGGTAGTGCGCACCTACCCCTTCCCCTGTCATTACCCGGCAATGCCGGGTAATGACAGGGGAAGGGGCGCAGAATTATTCCCCGCCGCTTACATGATCTTTTGCAGGCCTTTGGTTTTTTCCAGCAAGCGTGCGACGATGGGGCCCATTTCCTTTGGATCAAGACGGTGGTCGAACTTTTCCCGCGCGGCGCGTTCCCAGCCGTTATAGGTGCCGAAGCCGCCATTCATGGTTTCAAACACGCGGCCCGTCACATCCTTGGACTCCTTGCTGCCCAGCCATACCACCATAGGTGAGACATTGCCTGGCGCCTGGGTGTCGAATTCTCCCGGCTTCAGGTCGCGCTTGGGCATCAGATTTTCCGTCATGCGGGTAAAGGCGCCCGGCGAAATCGCGTTGCAGGTGACATTGAGGCGCGACAATTCGCGTGAACCGACAATGGTCATGGCCGCAATGCCGGCCTTGGCGGCGGCATAGTTCAACTGGCCCGGATTGCCGAACAGGCCGGAAATCGAGGTGGTGTTTATGATGCGCCCGTCATTGGTTCCGCCATTCTTGGCGTTCTGACGCCAGTAATTGGACGCATGATGCATCGGGCAGAAGGTGCCGGTCAAATGCACTTTGATCACTGCGTCCCATTCGGCCATGGTCATGTTGACCATCATTTTATCGCGCAGAATGCCGGCGTTATTGACCACAACATCCAGCCCGCCAAAGGTGTCAATGGCCTGCTGGATCATGCGACCCGCGCCATTGAAATCGGAAATATCATCGCCATTGGCGACGGCCGTGCCGCCTGCTGCGGTGATTTCGTTGACAACTTCCTGCGCGGCGCTCAGGGTTGAACCTTCGCCCGCCACGCTGCCGCCCAGATCATTGACGACGACTTTCGCGCCTTCTTTTGCGAACAAAAGGCAATGTTCGCGCCCCAATCCGCGTCCGCCGCCGGTAACAACGACGATGCGTCCTTCACATAATCCCGCCATTTTCTTCTCCCTGCTGTGTCTGTTTAATTTTTGAAGCGCACAAATTACGCCGGATTACCCCCACGTCAAGCGGCTTGACACCATCATAATCGTTTAGTGAATGGTTCGGGTAGTGTAAAACAGAGCTGAATTAACCGGCCAATCAGGAAAAATACAGGGAATCCACCATGAATTTCGATCTATCCCCAGAACAGCAGGCTATCCGCGAGAGCGTTCTCAAGCTGTGTGCCAAATATGACGACGCCTATTGGCTGGAACGGGACCGTTCTGGTGAATTTCCGGAAGATTTTGCGGCGGATATGGCGGCTGGCGGATGGCTGGGTATTGCCATGCCAACCGAATATGGCGGGTCCGGCCTGGGCGTCACCGAGGCCGCCATCATGATGCAGGCGGTTGCGGAATCCGGTGCGGGGCAAAGCGGGGCGTCCGCCATTCACATGAATATTTTCGGGCCAAATCCCATTGTGGTGTTTGGCACTGATGAACAAAAGCGCCGCTTCCTGCCGCCGCTGATTGCAGGCAAGGATCGTAGCTGTTTTGGCGTGACGGAACCCAATTCCGGTTTGAACACCTCGGCGCTGCAAACCCGCGCCGAATGGAACGGCAATCAATATATCGTCAATGGCCGCAAGATCTGGACCTCCACCGCGCAGACCGCCAACAAAATTCTGATGATCGTGCGCACCGGCGACCCGAAGCCGGGACAGAAAGCCGCCGATGGCCTAAGTCTGTTTTATACGGATTTCGACCGCGATTATATCGAGGTGACGGAAATCGAAAAAATGGGCCGCAAATGCGTCGATTCCAATTCCGTGTTCATCGACAATCTGCCGGTGCCGCCGGAAAATCTGCTGGGTGAAGAAGGCAAGGGCTTCAAATATCTGCTGCATGGGCTGAACCCGGAACGGGTGCTGATCGCCGCCGAGGCCGTTGGTCTTGGTCGCGTGGCGCTGAAACGCGCCGTGCAATATGCCAAGGAACGTGTGGTGTTTGATCGCCCCATCGGTCAGAACCAGGGCATTCAACATCCGCTGGCCAAATGCTGGATGGATCTTGAAGCCGCTAATCTGATGATGTTCAAGGCCGCCGCACTTTATGATGCCGGGCTGCCCTGCGGCGCGGAAGCCAACACGGCAAAATATCTGGCGTCCGAAGCCGGCTACCGCGCCTGCGAACAGGCGGTGCTGACGCTTGGCGGCATGGGCTATGCGAAAGAATTTCAGGTCGAGCGGTATTTCCGCGAAATCATGATTTCCCGCATCGCGCCCGTCAGCCGCGAAATGATTTTGAATTTCGTCAGCGAACAGGTGCTGGAACTGCCGAAATCGTACTAGCCGATGAATGCGCTTGCCATTCAGATAAAAATCAGCAACGGTTGAACGCATAATAATAATAATTGACCGGTTACATAAATAGGCTGGCTAGGTGGGGAAAGTAAATGGATAGCGCAACAGGTTTGCCTGCCCAGCAGGCGCGCGCCTCCTTTACCACTGGCTACCGGCAATATGTGCTGGGCATTCTGGTTGTCGTATATGTTTTCAATCTGATCGACAGACAGATTTTGTCGATGCTGCTGGAACCGATCAAGCAGGATCTTATGCTCAGCGATACCCAGTTGGGACTGCTTTCGGGAATTGCCTTTGCTGTTTTTTACACTACTTTTGGCATCCCGATTGCGCGCTATGCGGACAAAAACTCGCGCGTCAAGGTGATTTCCTGGTCGCTGGCGGCCTGGAGCCTGATGACCGCCGTGTGCGGGCTGGCGCAGAATTTCTGGCAGTTGATGCTGGGGCGTATTGGCGTTGCGATCGGCGAAGCGGGCGCCAGTCCGCCATCGCATTCATTGATATCGGATTATTTTGCTCCGGAAAAACGGGCGACAGCACTGGGCATTTATTCGCTGGGCGCACCAATTGGTGTGATGATCGGATTTCTGGCGGGAGGCTGGCTGGTGCATTTCTTTGACTGGCGCACAGCGTTCATTGTGGTGGGCCTGCCGGGCGTTCTGATGGCGGTCATTGTTAGCAGGACGGTGAAAGAGCCGCCCCGCGGACTATCCGATGGGGTTCAGTCTGTACAGGAGCAAGCCTCACTCAAGGAAGCCTTCCTGTATTTCTGGTCTCGTCCGTCGTTCCGTCATCTGACGCTGGCTGCGGGCCTGCATGCCTTCGCCAGCTATGGGATACTCACCTGGTTGCCGGCGTTTCTTGTGCGCAGCCATCAGATGGGTATGGCGGAAATTGGCACCTATCTGGCATTGGTTTCAGGGATAGTCGGCGGGATAGGCACTTTTGCAGGCGGTTATATCTGCGACCGTTTCGGCCAGAAAGACCGGCGCATGTATGTATGGATTCCGGCGCTCAGCCTGATCATCTTCATTCCCCTGGCCATATTATCGCTGCTGTCGGACACCAAGGAAGGCGCGTTATATTTCTATCTCATCCCGGCGCTGCTTAGCCCGATCTATCTGGGGCCGACATTTTCTGTGGTGCAGGGCATGTCGCAGCTGCGCATGCGCGCGATTGCAGCGGCGGGTTTGCTGTTTGTCCTCAACCTGATCGGCATGGGTTTGGGCCCGATGCTGGTTGGCGTATTAAGCGATTTTCTGAAGCCGGAATTAGGCGCCGAAGCGCTTCGATATTCACTGATCGCGGCGGTGACGATCAATCTGTGGTCGGCCTTGCATTATTATCTGGCGGCGAAAACCCTTCGCGCAGATTACGATTCCAATCCGGATCTTCAAAATGCAGGGATTGCCGCAAATGGCAATTGAAACCCCGGAGCGGGCGATCTACACCCCCCGTTACCGGCAATATGTTTTGGGTATTTTGCTGGTCGTCTATATTTTCAACTTCATTGACCGGCAGATACTTTCGATCCTGCTGGAGCCTATCCGCCAGGATCTCAAACTTTCCGATACGCAGCTTGGATTTTTATCCGGCGTCGCGTTCGCGATATTTTATGCGACGCTGGGCATTCCCATTGCGCGGCTGGCGGATCGCAGTTCGCGGGTGAATGTGATTTCCTGGTCGCTGGCTGCCTGGAGTGTGATGACGGCGATCTGTGGTCTGGCGATGAATTTCTGGCAATTGATGCTGGGCCGCATTGGCGTGGCGGTTGGCGAGGCAGGCGCCAGCCCCGCATCGCATTCACTGATTTCGGATTATTTTGTTCCCGAAACACGGGCAAGCGCCATGGGCATTTACGCCATGGGTGTTCCCATTGGAACGCTGATCGGGTTGCTGGCCGGGGGCTGGCTGGTGCATTTTTTCGACTGGCGCACGGCGTTCATTGTGGTCGGGCTGCCCGGTGTGCTGATGGCCATTATTGTGCGCATGACGGTGAAAGAGCCGCCACGCGGCAATAGCGAAGCAATCATGAAGGAACAGGATCCCGTGCCGCTGAAAGAGGCGATCGCTTTTTTATGGGCGCGGCCTTCGTTCCGGCATGTGGTGCTTGCTGTGGCGTTTCATGCCTTTGTCAGTTATGGCTATAATGGCTGGTTGCCCGCGTTTTTTGCCCGCTCTTATGGGATGGGCAGCGCCGAAATCGGAAGCTGGCTGGCGCCGCTGATCGGTATTTTTGCAGGGCTCGGCACATTTTCCGGTGGCTATATTTCGGATTATTTCGCCAGGCGCGACCGGCGCTGGTATGTGTGGGTTCCCGGCATTACGCTCGCCATCAGCGTGCCGTTTTTCCTGCTGGCGTTTATGTCCGATGATAAATATACGACGCTGGCTTTGCTGATCGTGCCGCTTTATTTCAACTATATCTATCTGGGGCCGACATTCGCCATGATCCAGGGGCTGGCTACGGTGCGCATGCGCGCCATTGCCTCGGCCATCCTGCTGTTTGTCATCAGCCTGATCGGCCTGGGACTGGGGCCGTTTGGGGTGGGTGTGCTGAGCGATTATCTGAAGCCCGAATTTGGCGAGGAATCCCTGCGCATCGCGCTGATGTTTGTGTTTTTGTTCAACATATGGGCGGGCATTCATTATTATATCGCGGGTTTGACCCTGCGCGAAGATCTGGATTCCAATCCCGACCTGATCTCGGATTAATAATTGAGACTCTGATTGCCGGGCCTGTAGCGGGACCAGGATTCTTCCGGAATTGAATCAAATGTCATAACGCCGTTCCTGGCCCGGTTGGGATGCACACAGATCAAATTTTCAAAACCGTGCGGCATCAGCGGTATGGGCGGCGTTTTGTCATCCAATTTTAATTCGTAAAGGCCCCAGCGCCCGGTGCGGTTTGAATGCACCAGCAATGATTCACCATGGGGATCGGGAAAGGGAGAATGCGTGACGGCAATATCATCATTCGCCAGCGGGGTCCATGCACCTGAGCCGGGGCAAACCCATCCAACCTGATGGCGTTCATTACTGATTGCGGCAAATCCATAAATGCGTTTGCCGTCAGGTGACCAGGTAGGGCGGTAAACAGTGACCGGTACATTAAGCTTGCGTGGTTTGGCGCTGCCATCCGCGGGAACCAGCCAGAGTCCGGTGCTGCCGCCGCGTATGGAAACAAAGCAGATGGTTTTGCCATCAGGGCTGAGGCTTGGGCGTAGATCCTGCACCGGGCCATCGGTAATCTGGCGTATATCGCTGCCATCCGGCTTCATGGAAAAAATATGCAGGATCAGGTCGCGCCGCACCGGTCCGGTTGGATTTTCATCAAAGACAGTTTCCACCGTTTCCGATATCTGTTTTGCGCCACAGTCGGATACGTAAACAATACGCTGGCCATTCAGACAATAGGACGGATGGCGCGCACCACTATTTATGGGCGTCAGGGGCGTGCAATCATTGCCATCCAGATCGGCGCGCCAGATGCGCGGTGGTCCGGAAGGCCCGCCCCAAAATAGTGCATGATCGCCATCGGGATGAATGGTGGACTGAAAATAAGCCCCGTCGCCAGGCGAAATGCACACTGGATCATTGTCGGGAAGCCATGAATAGACGTCGAATCGGAGCAATTTTTCGCCCTCTTTTATGCCAAAGTGTAGTTTAGTCCCCGCCGTCCATTATCCATGTTAGATAAGGAAAGAGCAACCCTCCGCGAGAAAGTTATAAAAGTTACGATCTCTGAGGCCATAAATAAAAAACGGCGCCCTCTATCAGGACGCCGTTCAAAAGTTGGGTAGCGTTTAGGGAGAGAATTATTCAGCTGCGTTAAGCGAAACAAACAATCCGCCTGCTTTGTTGATTTCGCGCAGGGCACGAATGCCCTCATCGGCAATTTCATCACCAATCATCTTGTCGCCTTCAACATGCAGTTCTTCCATATCAACAAAGGCGGCATATTTCGGCGCTGTGCGGCCGGTGATCAAACCTGCTTTCAACAGCGTCTTGATAAAGGTGCGGAACACGCTGGTATTCTTGGAAAGGCTTTTGCGCTTCTTCGAATTTTCCAGCGCCGCATTGACCTGATCATTGACCCAGCGCCAGTCGAGACCGAATTGCGCGTAGATGTCCTGCTTCAGTTCCGGGCTGTTCAGGTTGGACAGCAGACGCTGGAACACTTCCCAGGCCCAGTCTTCGATTTTGATGCGTTCTTCTTCCGGCAGATGCGGCACGGTCTTGTCCGCCCAGATCTTGCCGAATTTATGATGGAAGGCTTCGTCCGTCATGGTGAACTGGATCATGGTGCGCAGCACGGGGTCATTGGTGTTGCGGAAAATGCTGGCGAAGGTGCCCATGGCCATGCCTTCCAGAACCATCTGCATGCCGACCAGTTTTTTCCAGACGATAGGCGTTGCGACCAGTTCGGTCAGCAGTCCACGCAGAATGCCGCCGCAGGGGCGGATATGGCCAAAGCGCGATATCAGATAATTGGTGAACGCCGTCGCATGGCGGGCTTCTTCACGCGCCTGATTGGATGCATATTCCTGTGCGCCGGGGTCCAGCAGAATGTGGCACAGACTGGCCGAAAGGTTCAGCGCCGCCTGTTCGCCATGCAGAATGCCGGACAGCATGTGGTGATTGATCATATTGCCGAACCGCACGCGATCAGCGGGCGCCACCTTGTCCACGACGCCGCATTTGAATTCGATAATGGTGTCTTCCGGCATCACCAGTTCTTTGTTGATGTCGAAAGGCACGCTGAAATCCACATATTTCGGGTCCATCGGATCCCAGAAATGGTCATGGGTTGCGGCGATGATCTTATCAAAGGCGCTGGAACGCTTGCCGTAACGCTCGGGCGTCAGCATCGCGGGAAAATCATCCGGGGCGCACGCCTCATAAGCCGGATCGTAACTCAGGTTCAACTCTTTGCCCATAACGTGCCTCCTGCGGATTTTTGAACTATGCGAGTACTACAATAACCCATATGGGCCGAATAGCAAGCAGTTTGAAGCGGCCGTATTAAGATTTTTACCAAATGTTAGAACATCCATGCCTCTAACCCGGCATGGATGTTCCCAGGATTAAACGGCTGCCTTCCTGCCGCTGGCGATGATGTTTTTGCTACTCAGCGCCTCAATCTCGCCCTCGCTATAGCCATGTTCGCGCAGCACCTCGACGGTGTGTTGTCCAAATGCAGGCGTATCACCACGCGGTTGCGCGTCTTCACCGTCGTGAAAGCGCACAGGCGTTGCGACAGATTTATAGGTCTCGCCATTGCTGCGGGTCACTTCGACAAAGGCGCCCGCAGCATGGGCCTGCGGGTCCACCACCACCTGGGCTGCGGTTTGCACCGGGGCCCAGACCAGATCGGCGTCATCGAAAATTTTGCCCCATTGCTCCATGGTTTTTTTTGCAAACACCGCGTCAAGAATACCGACAAGTTCGACCGCATTCTTGCGCCGCCCCAGCGGGGTGGAGAAACGCTCATCTTCCGCCAGATGCTCAAGGCCCAGCACATTGGCCAGCTCCGGCCAGTCCCGTTTCGTCTGGCGCGGCAGATAGGCAAACCAGTGGCCATCGCCCGCCTGGAAGAAATTGGTCAGTGGGCTGATGGTGCGCTCGCGCGGCGGGGTGGGGGCCAGCTTGCCAAAGCGCAATTGCATGGCATAGTCCGAACTCATCATATAGATGCCGGTGCGCAGCAGGGATGTTTCCACCAGCCGCCCCCTGCCGGTTTTCTCGCGCTCATACAGCGCGCCCATGATGCCGCCAAGCGTCGTCAGCCCGGTTACGTGATCGCCCGCCGCAGTGCGCAGTGGAAATGGATTGGCGCCTTCCGGCGCCATGGTGCGGCAGGTGCCTGCGCGCGCCCAGAATGCCGCCATGTCAAAGCCTGGACGGTCGCGTTCTTCGCCCACCATGCCATAACCAGACACGCTGGAATAAATCAGCCGCGGGTTTTCTTTTTTCAGCGCCTCATAATCGAGACCAGCGCGTTCCAGCGCGCCGGGCCGCGTATTGGTGATGAACACGTCGGCGTCGCGCACCAGACGCTTCAGCACGTCAACGCCTTCGGGGGTTGATGTGTCAATGCAGATCGCCCGCTTGCCGCGATTGTCCAGATCGAACAGCGGATTGCCGAACGATGCCGCATCCTTCACTGGCGTTGGAAACACCCGCCACGGATCGCCCCTTGGGGACTCGATCTTGATGACGTCGGCCCCCCAGTCGCGCATGATGCCGCCTGCGGACGGCGCCGCAACATAGGTCGCCATTTCGATTACTTTCACACCCTTGAGCATTGCATATTCCTCTTTTTATGGGTCCGATTAGACCGGGCAGTCGGGATCAAATACGGGCTGGCGTTTTTCGCGGTGCGAGGCGACGCCTTCGCGCGCGTCGGGGCCGGCAAAGCCCAGCATTTCGTATGCAGTGGAGGCATCGAACGATGGCCCGGCCATGCGCAGCCAGTTGTTCAGCGCAATCTTGGTAAAGCGGATCGCGCCCTGCGCGCCCTTGGCCAGATTGCTGGCGACGCGCAGCGCCTCGCCCTGCAATTCATCTTCGCCCACGCATTTTGACACCAGGCCGATGCGTTCGGCTTCTTCGCCGTCCAGCGATTCACAGGTCAGCAGATAATATTTCGCCTTGGCCATGCCGCACAGCAAGGGCCAGATAATGGCCGCATGATCGCCGCCCGCAACACCAAGGCGGGTGTGACCATCCACGATCTTCGCCTTTTTCGTGGTGATGGAAATGTCCGACAGCAGCGCGGCCACCAGACCAGCGCCAACGGCGGGTCCGGTGATGGCCGAAACAATCGGCTTGTTGCAATTGATGATGTTGTAGACCAGATCGCGGGCTTCCTTCCACACGGTCAGCAGGGCTTTGTGATCATCAATCATGTCTTCGATCATCTCGAAATCACCGCCTGCGGAAAACGCCTTGCCTTCGCCGGTCAGGATCACCGCATTGATGCGCGGGTCGCTGTCAATTTCCGGCCAGATATAGGTGATTTCCCGGTGGCCGATCTTGTCCAGCGCATTCAGGCGCTCCGGCCGTGAAATGGTGATGCGCAGCACACGCTCGGCAGGCCAATCAAATTTCAGGCGCTGATATTTTTTTTCATCTAATGGCATCTCGGCCTCCCTCTGTCAGGTTGTAGTTTATTCAGAAATTGCACGACAGCATCGGTGAAGGCGTCGTTCTTGTCGCCTGCGACCATGTGTCCGGCGCCGGTGACATCCACAAATTCCATATGCGGTATCAGGTCCAGAAACGCCCGGGCGCTTTCCAGGGTTACCAGGTCGCTGGCCTGGCCACGCACGAGCAGCGCCGGGCAGGTCAGCTTTTGCGCGGCGGCTTCCAGGCGCTCCGGGCGGCGCGGGTCGCGCGGGCCGTTCGGACCGGAAAAGAATTTTGGATCCCAATGCCAGTAATAGCGGCCATTTTCGCGCAGACGCAGATTTTTGGCCAGCCCGCTGGTGTCCTTTGGCTTGGGCCGGTGCGGCAGATATTTGGCGATGGATGAGGCGGCTTCGTCCAGGCTGGCGAAACCTTCCGCCATATTTGCGCTCATGAAGTTGCGGATGTTCTCAACGCCTGCCTCTGCGACGCGCGGGCTGATATCCACGAAAACCACGGCGGAAAAAATCGGGTCTTCATGTTCGCCTTCGGCCAGCAGCGAGGAAATGCCGCCAAGCGAGGCGCCGACCGCTACAGGGCGTTTGGCGAATGTCCGCGATATGATGCGCAAGTCCTCGGCATAGGCGTCAATGGCGTAATTGGCGTCCGGGCACCAGGCGCTATCGCCATGGCCGCGCAAATCCAGGCAGACGGCGTGCCAGTCGAGCCCGGCCAGTTTTTTTGCCGTGCCGCCCCAGGCGTGGCGGGTCTGGCCGCCGCCATGTGCGAATATGACCGGCTGATTGCCGGGGGTTCCGTAGGAATCAGCGACCAGTTTCAGGCCGCCAAGCCCCTTGAATTCAATGAGGTCCGGTTTCATGCTATTCTCCGATAGGCGTTATGATTTAACGAATGGGCACAGTTTAGCGCATATGGCGCAGATTATGATAGGCCCGTGCAAGGGCGCAAAACCCTTCAATATCGATTTCTTCCGCCCGGGCGGTGGGCGCAAGCCCTGAAATCTCCAGTAATTGGCCTGTATCCACCCCAAGGGCCGTCAGGCTGCGGCGCAGCATCTTGCGCCGCTGGCCGAAGGCGGCGGCCGCCACGGTTTGTAGCGCCTCCAGATTCGCTTCGGCGCGCGGGAAGGCCAATGGGGTAATTTGCACAACCGTCGATGTCACCTTGGGTGCGGGCGTAAAGGCACGGGGATCAATATCAAACAGCATGTGCGCATCGCACCGCCACTGGGTAAGCACCGCCAGCCGTCCATAGGCCTTGCCGCCAACGGGTGCGGTAATGCGTTGGGCCACTTCCTTCTGAAACATCAGCGTCAGGCTTTCCCAAAGAGGCGGCCAGTGATCCGGGGTCAGCCATTTGATCAGCAGGGGGGTCGCCACATTATAAGGCAGATTGGCGACCAGCTTGATGGGCTGTTGTGCAATGTCGCCAAGCTCATATTCCAGCGCATCGCCCTCGAAAACTTTCAGACGTCCGGGATAGGCCCTGGCAATATCGCCAAGTGCGGCAAGACAGCGCACATCTTTCTCCAGCGCGACAACATGCTGCGCCCCGTGCTGTAATAGTGCGCGGGTCAGGCCGCCCGGGCCGGGGCCTATTTCGACCACGGTGCATTTGTCCAATGCCCCTGCGGATCGGGCGATGCGCCCGGTCAGGTTCAGGTCCAGCAGAAAATTCTGGCCAAGGGATTTGCGCGCGCGCAATCCATACTGCGTGATCACATCACGTAATGGCGGCAGCAGATCAGCGGTCATAGCGGCAGCGGGCAATATCACGCGCCATGTGTAATGCGGCAATCAGGCTGGCCGGGTTGGCGATGCCCTGGCCCGCAATGTCCAGCGCCACGCCGTGATCGGGCGAGGTGCGCACAATGTTCAGGCCCAGGGTCACATTCACGCCGCGCGCAAAATTGATGGTTTTTAGCGGGATCAATGCCTGATCGTGATACATGCAGATAACGCAGTCAAAGTTGCGGCGCGCTTCGGCGTGGAACAGTGTATCGGCTGGAAATGGACCTTGCGCGTTAATGCCCGCCGCGCGCAGACCGGCGACCGCCGGTGCAATAATTTCAATTTCCTCACGGCCCAGCGCGCCCTGTTCGCCGCCATGCGGATTAAGGGCTGCAATTGCCAGGCGGGGATTTTCGATGCCAAAATCCTGTGTTAATGCGCGTGCCGCCGCCTGTGCTGTATCAATAATCTGTGTACGGCTTAATTTTGATGCAACCTGCGCCAGCGGCAGATGCACGCTAACCAGCGCCACGCGAAGGCCAGGGTCTTTGGCGGATGCGGGGCAGGCAAGCAGCATCACGGGCGGCTTTGCCGCGCCGGTTAGTTCCGCCAGAAATTCTGTGTGTCCGGGATGGGTAAAGCCTGCGCCATAAAGAACCGCTTTTTCAATCGGATTGGTGACAAGCGCGCTAACGGCCCCGGACTGCGCCAGCTTCACGCCAATACGAATGGCGCCAAGCACATTATCCGCATTACGCGGATCGGGTTTTCCCGGCACGGCGGGGGTGGCCAGCCGCAATGGCAGTACCGGCAAGGCCTGCCTGAAACACTTTGCGCATTCCTTAGGCGAGGAAATTTCTGTGATGGCTACACCCGCATCAATACCAGCCAGCCATTGCGGATCGCCGATAACAAAAAATGGGTGCAGCCTATATTTTTTACGCTCTGTCCATGCCTTGAGCGTGATCTCGCCGCCGATTCCGGCGGGCTCTCCCATTGTCAGTGCGATGGGATTTGCAGCCTTAAGGGACGGCGGGGCGATCAGCGGAACTCCACCACCGCGTCACGGCGCAGATCGCGCAGATAGCGGCGCGCCCGCAGCGCCAGCGCTTCCTGGTTAAGGCGCGCTTCAACGACATCTCGCGGCGGCAGTTTCGATTTATATTCCTCGCGGCCACATACCATCACCCGGTGCACCCCCTGTGGCGAAAGCAGCGGCTGGCTGAGAACCCCAATATCAATTTTTCCGGTCGTTTCGCGAAACAGATGCGGTACGTCGGCCAGCATCATTTTACCGCCATCACCAAGTACGCTTTTGCCCAATGTGGCTATAGTCTGCTGAAAGTTTTTGCAATCAACGCCTGATTGCAGGGTGCTGTTGGACCTGGCGATTGCCGCCGCCGCCATGGGGTGGCTGGCGGTTGGATTGGGAATGGTAATGCGTTTGTCCGGTTGCGCCTCATCTATATATGGAAACATAACCTGACGCACATCGACTTCAACACCGGACAGGCCACCACCAGCCGCCGAGCGTTTGTCGCGTAAAAGCAGAATATAATATCCACCACCCGCACGTATCGGGGGAGAAATTTCGCCTGGTGTGGTGCTGGCCAGAACCTTGTCCAGTTCTGTGGCCAACTGTCCTTCCGCCACCCAGCCCAGATCGCCGCCGGTGGCGGCTGTGGCGGCCTGGCTGAATTGACGGGCCACCGCGTTAAATGCGGCGCCTTGCTGTAATTGCTCAACCAGGCGCATGGCGCTGCGGCGCACTTCTTCATCATCGTCAGGCGATTCAACACTCAGAAATATTTCGGCCACAAGAAACTCCGGGCGTCCGGCATTGGCTTCCATGCGCGCCAGAACTTCATCGACCTGCTCATCGCCGGGCGAGATGCGGGACAGGAATTTCTTTCGCACCAGATCGGACCAGGCGATTTCCGCCCGGATTTGCGTAAGCAGGGAATCAATGCTGACACCGCTCCGTTCCAGGGTTTCGCGTAACTGATCGGTGGTCATGCGGTTCTGTTCGGCGATGCCGCTAAGGGTTTCGTCTACTTCCTTTGGGTCGGCCACAATTTCGAGCCGTTTGGCCTCCTGCATCTGCAATTTTTCGTCGATCAGGGTGCGCAGCACCTGCTCGCGCAGGCGCTTGCCCGCCTCGCCTGTCCCATCAACGCCGGTGGATGAAACAATCAGCGCGACCCGCTGTTCCAGGTCATAGGCAGACACCACCTCGTCATTCACGACGGCCGCAATGCCCAAAGCTTCCTGCGTAAGTGCGGAATTCACCGGCCATGTCGCCAGCAAACCGATGCTGATCGCAATAGCCAGCCGAATGCCCCGGCTCCACATATGATCGCTTTTGATAGGTGTCACCATGATATTGTGTTGTCACTCCATATATTCAGTGATGGTTTAGCTAAAATCAGACGATTGCGCCACCTTGAAAGTCGAATCCGCCCTAGCTCAGATTTAGCAGGCTGATTTTGAAATTGATGGAGCTGGATGGTTGAATATCGCGGTCTCTTGTGTAACGCCGGTCATAAATCACACCAAACAGCAGGCATTCATCCTGATAATAGATGCCCGCATTCGTGCCAATCGTCGAGTTATGGTCCAATTCCCGGCGGGTAAACGCCGACATCCGCCAATTTTCATTAAATTGTGCGTTCATGGAAACGGCAATCTCTTCCCGGCTTTCTAACGCCGTCGTACTCAGCTCCCGGGCTAGCCGGACATATCCGACCCCCAGCCTCAGACGGCTGGGCCCGGCATTCAGATCGACTTCGCTGCGCCGGTAGCCCAGATCCTGCCGGTCTAGCCTGAAACGATGCAACAGTTCAAACCAGGGTGAAGGGCTGAGGGCAATGCTGCCGACATAATCTGACCGTTCGTTATCAAGGCCGGTATCGGTTGCGAAAGTGGTGTCGTCCTTTACCCGCCATACCTGGCCCAGCAGGACATTGGCATAGCCGCCATTGTCATGATAGGCGCCCCACTTCATGCCGATATTGGCGCGCGGCCCGCCTTCCCAGCGATCATGTCCGGGAAACCGGGTTGGACTGAAAAGATTGGTGCTGTCAAACTCAAAGCTGCCGCTGTCTTCATTTGGAATATCATCGGGGTTGCCGCCATAGGGGCTTATGATCATTTGCGCGATGGGTTCCACAACCTGACTGAAATATTGCGCGCGGCTGGCAAATGGTAATCGCCACTCAACACCGGCCTGGGGCAATATCCGGCCCGTAAGATCGTTCTTGTTCTTGCGCACTGCAATATCATCAATGTAATAGGCGTCACCGCGCAGATCGGTGAAAATCGAATATATCTCACCAAGCCCGGACACGTAATTGCGCTGCCAGCCGCCAGTCATTGAAACCCGATGTGAATCCTGCCCGTCACGGCGGCGCAGCACCAGTGCGTTTGCGTCAAAGGAGAACCGTCCGCCGGCAGAGTCCGGATCAGTTTTACCGCTATATTGCAGCAGTGGCAGGATCATCGGCGTCAGCCCTGGATCATCATCCTGGTTGAGGCCCTGAAAAAGCAGAAAATCCACGCTTCCGAAATCCCGCCCGGATTTGTGCTCGGTAAATAGACGGCTGGTCAATGTATCCACGCTGGTCAGGTTATAGCGCGATAAATATGTGTCATCGGTGGTGCGTTCAATATCAAAGCCCCAAATATCATTCGGGCTGACGGCATAACGCCCGCGGCTGAAAATATGGCCACGGGATTCTGTGTTGCCGGTTTTGATATTATTGTTGTCGCGTTCATCCACACGGGTAAAACTGCCATCAAGTTCAAAGCGCCCACGCTGTGTGCGTTCTTCATATAGCGCCTTCATCACGGTGCCTTCACGGCTTGTATAAAGCGGTGACACCGTCAGGTTGCGCGATGGCGAAAGGTTCCAGTAATAGGGGACTTCGATCTTGCGCCCCAGTTCTGACGAATTGCCCAGACTGGGCGTCAGAAAACCTGACTCCCGTTTAACGGATGGATCAGCATGCGAAAAATATGGCGTGTATAAGATTGGCACGCCGAAAGCATCCAGAAACGCATGATTATAGGTGATGCGTTTGGCCTGTTTGTCGTGGCGAACCGTTTTGGCGCGGATTTGCCAGGCCGGGGTTGTTTTGCCTTTCTCGGGGCACAGCTTGCAAGGGCTGTATACTGCGCGATTCATTTCAGTAAGATTTTCACTGCGGCGTGTCGCGCTTGCCGCAGCCAGCGCCGAACTATCGGCCATTCGCATGCCGATGCCGCGTACAACACCCTGGGCCAGATCATCACTTAACTGCGCATTGTCCGCAAACAGGGTGCTGCCATCCGGATCGGTTAACACCACGTCGCCGGTTGCGGTTACAACGCCTGTCGTCTGGTTATAGGTGACACGGTTGGCAAACAGCAGGCGCTTGCCATAGGCCGCCTCTACATGCCCCTGGGCGATGATCGTGTCGCGGGTCTGATCATAAGACAGGTCATCAGCCTGAAACAGGATGGCTTCCTGATTTTGTACCGGTTGCGCCGCAATTGCAGGAACAGGTTGTGCCCACCACGCCGCCGCCAGCCCCACAACAAGCACTGCGCGGGCCATCACCAAACCAGTGCGAAGCCGTGGACTAAAATACACCCTAGCCATCCTCAAGATGCAGCAACAAACTGACGCCGAGCAAAATACTGACCCCCGCAGGTGTCCAGGCTGACAGAAGCACCGGCAGACTGCCGTTGCGCCCCAAAGCCAATGCGAGGTCCGTCAAAAAATACAGGACGAAGCCAGTAACTAACGTGCCAAGCACCGTCATGGCAATGCCTGTACGTGTCGAGGCGCGCAATGCGAACGTTGCCGCAATCAGGATCATGGCGCATAACAGTAGCGGCATGGCCATTAAGGAGTGCCAATGCAGGCGGTGCCGCACAGCAGAAAATCCGGCCTCTTCCAGCACGTCGATAAACCCTGGCAAATCCCAGAATGACAGGGTTTCAGGCGATGCAAAGCTGTCCTGGATGCGTTCAGGCGTCAGGCTGGTCGCCAGCCGGTCAGACGCCAGAAACTGCGGTGTCTGGTTTGGGCCGGTGCGGGTTGCCTGTGATATTTCCCAATATCCTTCATGCAGTTTGGCCTGCGCCGCATCGATACGGCCGACGAATTTATCACTTCCTTCGTAGAGAAAAATGATCACATCCTCCAGATCCATGCCCTGGTTGGATGCCCGCAGCGCATGGATGACCGACTGGCCACGCGGATCTGCCTGACGCAGCCACAGGCCGGATGGCGAGACGGCCAGCAGGCTGGCCCCGCCGCGCAGATATTTTGCTTCCAATTGCTCATAGTGCGCCGTGAAAGAAGCTGAGACCGGATTATAGGCGCCGACTGTAAAAATGCCGGTAAGCAGGGCAAGCGCAATACCGGGAACCAGAAACTGCCACACAGACACGCCCGAGGCGCGAATGACAACCAGTTCATGGTTGCGCCCCAGGCGGATATAGCTCCACAGCGCCCCAAACAGAACTGCGAATGGTAACGCGCGTTCAACAAGGGCGGGCAGTTGCAGCGCCCCCATTATGATCAGTATACTGAAGTTTACATCCGCATTGCCAGCGCTGCGGCGCATCAGCTCCACCATGCCGCCCAGAAAAATCAGCGCTGCAAACAAAGCAATGACAGCCCCTATCCCGCCCAGAAGCTGCAGGCCAAAATAACGTGACAATGTCCAGGAAAGCCGCATGCCATCAACCCGTTTGCCGGCGTGCGCCGATGGTCAACCTGGTTCGAAGCCCGCCAAGCCAGTATTGCCCTTCATCCGTAAGCAGAAACAGGCAAATAACCAGCACGAATAATGGCCATAGATATAACCCCGGTGCAATCAGCGGATTTTTTTCCACAAGGTTTTCCAGCCCAAGCCCTGCCAGACGGATCGCAATCGCAACACCAAGCGCCAGAGCGGGCCGCCAGAACTGCGCCCTGCGGCTGAACTGGCCCGATATCAGGACCACAATGGCAATCAGGGCAAAGCTCAGGACGTAAAGCGGTGATGATAACCGGCGATGGCCTTCCGCCCGGAATTCGTCGAGATGGGTCTGGTCGCCGGGCGTGGCGTCAGGAAAAAACAGTTCGTTGAGATATCGTTCCTCAGGTTCCTTCCAGCGTTGCCCCGGACCGGGCATGAATTCCGACAGGTCGTATACATACCGGTCAAAATACAACAGGGAAAGGCCGCCGCTATTCTCACTGGTTTGAACGGTGCGGCGCTGTACATTGCCATTCAGCATGATCATGCGCGGCCCCGTATCCGATTTTACCAGCGCGCCGCGTTCCGCCATATAGGTGATGGGATTATTCAGTTCACGATTGTCATGCACCAGAATGCCGCGCATATCGCCGTTGGCTTCGCGTTCACGGATGTAAACCGTAAGCCCCCGGATAGGGTTGGAAAACGCACCTTCTTTCAGTAACGTCGCCGCCAGATCGGCGCGTATTTCCATGACCTGGTCTTTCAACCTTGTATTGGCCGCAGGCATCAGCCACAGATTGATCATATAGACCGCAGCCACCACGAGGCCTGCCAGCATTAGCAGGGGCCGCACTATGCCCCATATGCTTAGTCCGGTTGCAGACAGCACCACCAGTTCGTGATCGCCGGACAGGCGGTTCAGTGCGTACAGAACCGCGCAAAAAAATGCGACCGGCAATGTCAGCGACAGAACAGAGGGAACAACCAGGCCGGTAAAGACGATATAGGTAAGCGCCGATTGTCCTTTTGTAATAATGACATCCAGAAGGCGCAGCGATTGGGTCAGCCAGATGACCCCCGTCAAGCTGAACGCGAAGAAGCCCAAAGGTCCTGCAATCTGATAAATGATATAGCGGCTTAATGCAGGCATGCTGCTCCAGGTGAATCGCGTGGCGGTTCTGACGGACAGAATCGCTGATCGGGGCCGCTTACGCAAGCCCGGCGTGCCTTTTTGCAGGGTAATTCCGGGATTGGATATATTTCCTGTGAACGGATATGCTATTCGCACGCAATGGGATTTCATCTGAATGGGCCGGAATACCGGCCATAGGGGTTGATCGGGCATGAATATCAGTTTTTCCAATATCGCTCTGCCGCGCGCCGGGGCGCTGGTTGTCACCGCCATGGAAGGGGGGGCTTTAAGCAAAACCGCACAGGAGGTGGACAAGAAATGCGGCGGCGCCATTAGCCGCGCCATCAAGGCCGGACGCTTTGAAGGCAAATCCGAACAGGCTCTTGAAATATTATCGCCCGCCGGGCTTGGCGTCAGCCGGGTTCTGGTTGTGGGGCTGGGCAAGCCAGCCGAGATCAAGCCGCTTTCGGCGGAAAAAATCGGCGCGCTGATCGTTGACCGGCTATCCATGAGCGGAGAAGAACTGGTTAGCGTCGCAATTGACGAAATTCCTAAAAGTGCGATAAAGGCGGAACTGATCGCAGCGCATGTGGCGGCGGGCGCGCGTTCACGGTCTTACCGGTTCGATAAATACCGCACTAGGCTGAAAGAAACCGACAAACCGAGCCTGACGAAGATCACCGTGATGTGCCCTAAACAGGCTGCGGCAAAGGCGGCCTTTACGCCACTGGATCGTGTTTTGAATGGCGTATTCGCTGCGCGCGATCTGGTCAACGAACCTGCCAACACCCTCTACCCGGCGGAATTTGCCAAACGCGCCAGGGCGCTCGGCAAGCTTGGTCTGAAGGTTGAGGTGCTGAACGAAGCGCAAATGGCGAAGCTCGGCATGGGATCGCTGCTGGCGGTGGGACAGGGCAGTTCAAAAGAAAGTCAGCTTGTCGTTCTGCACTGGAAGGGCGCGCCCAAATCCAAAAAACCTCCGGTCGCGATTGTCGGCAAGGGTGTGTGCTTTGACAGCGGCGGCATTTCGCTGAAGCCCGGCGCGGGCATGGGGGACATGAAAGGCGATATGGGCGGCGCCGCCGCAGTGTTTGGCGCCATGGCGGCGCTGGCGGGCCGGCGCGCCAGGGCCAATGTGATCGGCGTTCTGGCCTGCGTGGAAAACATGCCGGGGCCGGATGCGCAACGCCCGGGCGACATTATCACGTCCATGTCGGGGCAGACCATCGAAGTGCTGAACACCGATGCGGAAGGCCGGCTTGTGCTGGCCGACGCCATGACTTATGTGCAGCGCAAATATAAACCGCGCGCGGTCATTGATCTGGCGACACTGACCGGCGCGATCACCATTGCGCTGGGCGACGCCTATGCCGGTCTGTTCAGCAATCAGGATGCGCTTAGCGCGCAGATAGATGCGGCGGGCAAGGATGTGGGCGAACCCGTGTGGCGCATGCCGATGGGCAGCCAGTATGACAGCAAGATAAAATCGAAATTCGCCGACATGCAGAATATCTCCAGCGCTGCGGGCGCGGGATCCATCACGGCGGCGCAGTTCCTGTTGCGCTTTATCGAGAATGATACGCCCTGGGCGCATCTGGATATTGCCGGCGTCGCCTGGACCAGTGACGCCAAGCCGAGCTGGGGCAGCGGTTTTGGCGTGCGGCTGCTGGACCGTCTGATCGCGGATAATTACGAGGAGTGATTTTCCGGTTGTGACCGAGGTCTGGTTTTATCATTTGCAGCGGCGGCCGCTGGAAGCGGTGCTGCCGGTGCTGCTGGAGCGCTGCATCGAACGCGGCTGGCGCAGCCTTGTCCTGGCCGGATCGAAAGAGCGGGTGGAAGCGCTGGATGCGCATCTGTGGACCTATCGCGACGATAGTTTTCTGCCGCATGGCGTCGCGGGGGATCCCCAGGCGGCGCATCATCCGATCCTGCTGACGGCGGCGTTTGACGCCCCCGGCGCCGCGCCAAATAAAGCGAATATTCTGTTTCTGGTGGATGGGGCGGTCACTGACAGGCAGGCGGAATTTGACCGGTGCGTTGATCTATTTGATGGCAATGATGATGCCGCCACCGAGGCTGCGCGAGGGCGTTATCGTCAGGCGCGCGATGCGGGGTTCGACGTAACCTACTGGCAGCAGGACGCGCGGGGGGCGTGGGAGAAACGCGGTTAATCCCAGCTCCCGGGCACCGTGCCTAACGCACATGCGGGCCGCGTCCAGTACATGGGAACATCCCTGATTGTTACGGGGGGCTTCAGGCGCTTTGCATTACCCCAATCGGTTCCCTCAATCGGCGATGCAATATCAAAGAAACTTTCCGCTGCCAGCGGCGGTTCCGTTTCAGCCGCACCTGCATCGATCAGCAGTTTTGCCGTGCGCGCCAGCGACAGACGCGCCGTGATGCTGTTTGTATTTTTCAGACGTTGCGTAATGCCGCGAATGATGGCGGCCGCCATTAAATATCCCGTTGCATGATCCAGTGCCTGCACCGGCAGCGGTGTTGGCTGTGCCGCCTGCTTCCACTGCTGGCCCGCATCGGCGATGCCGCAGCTCATCTGCACCAGACTGTCAAAGCCGCGCCGCAACGCCCACGGGCCGGACCAGCCATAGGCGCACAGCGACACATCGATCAAACCCGGCGATAATTTACGCCGTGCCGCCGCATCATATCCAAGCCGGTCCAGCGCATCCCCGCGATAGCCGTGCAACATGACATCTGCCTGCGACAGCAGTCCTTCGAATGTGGCGCGCCCCGCTGCTGTTTTCATATCCAGCCGCGCACAGCGTTTGCCCAGCGTCACCTCTGGAATAACCCCCGGCTCATCCCAATCGGGCGGATCAATGCGCAACACATCCGCGCCAAAGCCCGCCAGAAAACGGCTGGCAACCGGGCCTGCCAGAACGCGGGTTAAATCCAGCACCCGCACACCCGCCAATGGCCGCGCGGGCGTTGCGCCACGATCCGGCAGCGGCGCAGAACTGAAATTCTCAATATGCGCTAACGGTTCGTCAGCAATGGCGCGGCCTTGTGGATGGGCGGCCCATTGCGCCACAGAGCGCATCTCGGCGGCACAGCCACCGGCCTGAACAATCGTCGCTTCCAGTTCCTGTTTCTTCCATCGAACAACTTCTTTGGCCATTGCGATCTTGTCCGTCTGCCGACCCAAAATTTTTTCGGCGGCGGCGCGATGATGCGGCGCATTGGTGTGCAGTTTGATCCAGCCATCCTGGGTCTGGTAATCCCCGGCAATCGGATCCCAGGGGGCAGGCATTTCCCATCCCATCGGGCGGATCGAAAATCCAAACCAGAACGACGAAAGCCGCCGGTCAATAATTACTTCGGGAAGTTTTCCACCACGGCACTGCGAAAGTTCCGCCATCGCCAGTGTCGCCGCCGCAACCGTGGCGCTGGCCATATCCGTAACCGGATAGACCGAGGCCAAACCGCCTTCGCCTACAAAACGCACGGCGTTCAGCAATTCCACCTTGCCACCCAGCGCGTTCCATGCGGTGGCCGTCAAGGTGCGGGTGCGTATGGTCATGGAACTTGCTCCTTTACGATTACGGATTATAATTAATCTACAGCCGCACACAAAAAACATAAAGGGCAGGGGCATGGCGGGGAAAGTCTCCCGGCGGCGCTGATTATGCGCAAAAATCCATGTTACGCAAACAATGGGTAGCGTCCACTTTAATGCTTTAATGGGTAGCGTCCCCTTTAATTCCTCTAAGCTGATCCCCGCCATCGTGGCACGCGGCGGCGGCGTGCGCACCGGCCTGGAAGACGCGCCGATGGGTTCGCGGGTGACGAATTTGATTTAGTGAATGAATGCGTCCGCGCCATCCGCGCAGCGGGTGGTGAGCCCGCGACGGGGAACGACGTTCGGGCAGAGATGAAGGGGCGGGGGTGAGGTTTGAGGGAGGGAGAAAAAGGGTCACGTGCCTTTAATTATCGGGCTCATAAATATTTTACCAGTTATGAAACGAGTAGAGTGACTACAGAAGAAGTATAATCTATTTAATTTGGAATATATGTCAGCCAGTAACAATATCAATATTGTTACTATGAGAGAAGATGCGCAAATATATGATAGCTTATGTATAATAAAACAAGACCAAATATCAATCTAAGCATTGAGTTGGACTATCCCCTTTCGCACTTTTTGCACGACGACGCTCCGCGCAATGAAATTCGGAACAAAGGGATTAATAAAAAGCGTCTCTTTTTATCCATCAACGCCGCCTTGCTGGCGCACCCTCAATTAAAGCGCGTAAGGCATTTAATAAACGCACAATCTCTTGGTCAAAATCTTTGGGAAGAGGAACATTTTCACTATTCACATGTAAAATGTCATTGGCGAGCCGGCGTATCTTGTCAAGTGTTTTTTTCGAGCAACGATCCGGCAAATTCGTACAGTTGTCAATCATCTGAGACAGGTCCGAGCCCAGCGCTTGATAGTGCATCTTCAGTGTTACTTCCATTACGGACCTCATCAAGGCTAGCGCCGCGAATGGCACGCCAAAAATGAACGCTTCCTGCGCCTGCCGAAGATTGGTAAGCAGCGAGAGTTTTTCGGAATCACCATAATGTTGCGCGACATGCCTCGGTATAAGAACAAAAGGCGTAAGCAAATACCTTCTAAAAACTTCTTGAAGATTGAATCCTGTTTCATCCTTCAGACGCCGCCAAGCGTCTGCCCCTTCGGGCATCGCCCCTAAACCTCCAGCATCTGACACAAGCTCTTCCGGAAGATTTAGTCCCGATTCGGGGCCTGGCTTCGTCCTGAGCATACCATTTTCGTCATAAAAGAATATCGTATTAGGGCTCGGATCCATCAAAAAGAAGGCATGTTTTTCGGCGAAATCGATAGCCCCTTCGATCACGTAGGACCATTCATCGGCGTAGCTGTCGGCTTCTTGCCAAACAAAATCAGACCGAGACTTCTTTTCGACTTCCACACCATTACCCCAGTCAGAAAACGACAATTCCTTGATTATCTGGTAATAGCGGGTGTCGTACTCACGATATGCTTCTATGAATCTCGGATCGACAGGCGCAGTATAATGTCCACGCTGGTCCCCTGGTCTAATAATATTAAGATAAAATCTTGCCCACCTGATATCCTCGCAAATCGCCTGGATATCAGGATCGTCTGTTCCAAGCTCCTTCAAGATGTCTGGATTATCTCCAATCCGGTCCCGGAGCTTTTGGAATAACGCCATAAAGGTAATTACTTCGTCGGAGTCCTTTGCATTATTCATGGAGAAATCCTTCCGCTTCCACACATTCCGTTCCAGCAAGATCGTATCCTTGCCGTCTCATTGTCGCTTTAGAGTTTATCCTGATTTGATTGAATCATATCCTTTTATCGTGTCATTGCGAGCGAAGCGACGCAATCCAGAGGCCACATCGTGTCAGTCTGAGCGAAGTGAAGAATCTCCCCCGGTGGCATTCGGGGCGGGAGATGCTTCGCTCCGCTCAGCATGACAGTATTTCTTGACTGCTGGATCGCCACGCCGCTTCGCGGCTCGCGATGACGATAAAAGTGGCGCTTCATCTTAAACAGATAAGTCTGGTTACAGGCTGAATGAATCCGCCATTCCCTTGCATTTTATAAAAGGTTAGCAAGGCGTCTTACTGCCTCTAGTGCACCGTGTACCTGTATCTGTTGGGTTTCAAACGGACTAACATATGCAACAGTTTCCACATTGATGCGTATAACAACGGATGAAGTAGCTGTATGGAATGACATATCGGCATCTGTCCTGGAATCGTATTTTTGCTTTATGCTGATGATATCATCAATTTTCTTGGCCATGCCGGTAAATTCCAGGTCCACATGACCGCGTTCAGTTTTATGTTGCAGCCTCATATTTTTTTCTTTTTTTGTGGGATGAAAATACACCCATGTGGATTTTTTTCCCTTATTTTCTGGCAGTCTCATATTTAGTTCAGGAAAATGTTTTTGTGCGTAACCGTAATATTCACGCCAGAAATCAGTGTTTTTATTGCTAAGGACAGGCTCATAGCCACGTCTGTTCTGCTTAATCGCCTCCAGCAACATGTATGCCCGGTATTTATTGCGACCATCTCCCTGAGATAGGAAAAAGCCTTCTATGGCTTCATAAGGGAGGTGCACATCATATTTTTCTGACTTGGCCATGCCGGAGATATATTTCTCAGGGGCTATGATGCAGGTGATGAATTGATCCCACCAGCCGTGACCAATACCTTCCTCGCCCCTTTCACGATAGCGGGATGACTGGTTGCTTGCCGCCTTTGTAGCGATTTTGTTTTCTATCATTATGGCCTGACGTATACCGCTGCGGGCGGTATACACCATGACGATATCGGACTCGCCAAGTATTGCTGCTGTTAACGAGTGCCAGGCACCCACAAATGCAGAGTAGTCGGACTCAGTTTTTACTTGCCCGATGAACCATCGCCTGAATAGTTCAGAAACATGAAGTTCCTCAAGCATTAGCAGATCAATATCCCTTTCCAGAACAGACCGGACAAAACCCTTGCTTTGTAAATCAGGCATTTCTATTCCTTTACCTTTACGTGAATTCGACTGTGCTAAAGTGCTGACGGCACTGGGGCTAAAGCTTACGGCGACGCCTGCTACGCCTGCTACGCCTGCACCAGCGCCTCGTCGTAAGCCTGTTGCGCGGACAGCCAGCGTTCCTCGGCGGCGGTGATCAGGCGGGTTAGCTCGGCTTTTTGCTTGATCAGTTTTTCACAAGCTTTTCAGCATTCCAAAACCGCACCCCGCCCGCGTCACGCCGCGCGCGGGTGAACGTCGCGCTCAATCGTCACGCCGCTTTCCTGCCTCGTCTTGGTCAGGTCGTGCATCGCCTGGAGATTGACCCAGAATTCCGGGCTTGTCCCGAAGAACCGCGCCAGCCGCAGGGCCGTATCCGCCGTCACCGACCGCTCGCCCTTGACAATCGCGCCGATGCGGGTCGCGGGCACCCGCAACGCCATGGCGAGCGCGTTCACCGATAGGCCTAGCGGCTTCAGGAATTCCTCCCCCAGCACTTCGCCGGGATGCGTGGTCACGCGGTTGGGTGTGGCTACCGCGTTAGTGGTAATCGACGATTTCGACATGTTCGGGACCCTCCCTGGTCCAAATAAAGCAGATGCGCCATTGATCATTTATCCGGATCGAGTGCTGGCCGCGCCGATCGCCCGAAAGCGCTTCCAGCCGGTTGGCTGGCGGCGCGCGCAGGTCGCCCAGTTCGCGGGCATGGTGCAGCATATCAAGCTTGCGCACAGCCTGTTTTTCGATGCCGCTGAACCGCTTGACGAAAACGCCCATCCACACCTGCCCGGTAGCGCGGTCCCGAAACGATTTGATCATAGGAAAGAGAGTTTATATCGTTACAAGTAATACGTCAAGCGTATAAATTTGACGCGCGGCATGACGCAGATCGCCCGCGAGGCGGCGCTGGGGCTGAAGCTGACGGCTGCGCCTGCTACGCCCCCACCAGCGCGTCATCATAGGCCTGTTGCGCGGACAGCCAGCGTTCTTCGGCGGCGGTGATCAGGCGGGTTAGCTCGGCTTTTTGCTTGATCAGTTTTTGTGCGCGTTCCGGCGCTTGCGTGTACAGGCTGGGCCTGCCAAGGGCTTCTTCGATGCGGCTGTTCAGAATGTTCAGATCGGCCAGTTTCTTTTCGGCGTCCGCCACGGCCTGTTTCAGGGGCGCAACGCCGCCGCGTTTTTGCGCGCCGTTGCGGCGCTGTTCTTTCTGGGCGGGATTTTCCTTATCCCTGGCAACGGCGAGTTTGGGCGCGGTTGCGCGCCCGCCCTGCAGCAGCGACTGGCTGTATTCATCCAGACTGCCCTCATAGGCGGCGACCGTGCCATCCTTTACCAGCCATAGCCGTTCGGCGCAGGCGTCAATCAGATGCCGGTCATGGCTGATCAGGATTACCGCGCCTTCATATTCATTCAGCGCCTGCGCCAGCGCCTCGCGGCTGTCCACATCCAGATGGTTGGTCGGCTCATCCAGAATCATCAGATGCGGTTTTGGCAGGGTAATCAGTGCAAAGAGCAACCGGGTTTTCTCGCCGCCCGACAGATCATCGACTTTGGTCGTGGATTTGAGGAAGCCAAAGCCGAACCCGCCAAGCTTGTTGCGTATCTGCGCCTCGGTGGTGTTTTCCGGCATGGCGTCACGGAAATGGTCAAACGGCGTCGCCTGACCGTCCAGTTCATCAATCTGATGCTGCGCCAGATAACCGATGCGCAGTTTTTTGGACATGCGCATGCGCCCATGCTCCAGGTGCAGCTTGCCGGTCAGCAGTTTTGCGAAAGTGGATTTGCCATTGCCGTTGGCGCCCAGCAGCGCGATGCGGTCTTCCATGTCAAAGCGCAGGTTCAGCTTGCGCAGCACCGGCTTGCCGGGGGCATAGCCCACCTCGCCATTCTCGATACTGATCAGGGGCGGGGCCAGATGTTCGGGATTGGGAAAGTTGAAGGGCAGCACATGGCTTTCACTGACCGCCGCAATCGGCTGCATGCGCGCCAGCGCCTTCAGGCGGCTTTGCGCCTGGCGCGCCTTGGACGCGGTGTAACGGAAGCGGTCCACAAAGGCCTGAAGATGTTTGCGTTGATGGTCCTGCTTGGTCTTCATCGACATCTGCTGTTCAAGCTTGAGGCGCCGCACATCCTCGAACTGATCATAGCCGCCGGTGTACATGGTCAGGCGGCCCTCATCGAGATGCGCAATATATTGCACGGCCGTGTTGAGCAGATCGCGGTCATGGCTGACCAGAATGACGGTGCGCGGATAGCTGCGCAGATAGGATTCCAGCCAGATCGCGCCTTCCAGATCGAGATAGTTGGTCGGCTCGTCCAGCAGCAGCAGATCGGGTTCGGAAAACAGCACCGCGCCCAGCGCCACCCGCATGCGCCAGCCGCCCGAATAGGCGCTGCATGGCAGGGCCTGCTGCGCGGTGTCAAAGCCCAGCCCCTTCAGAATGGCGCCCGCACGCGCGGGTGCGGTATGGGCGGAAATATCGGCCAGCCGGGTATGGATATCGGCAATGCGGTTGGGATCGGTGGCGGTTTCCGCCTCCAGCAGCAGGGCCGCGCGCTCGGTGTCCGCCGCCAGCACCGTATCCAGCAGGCTGGTTTCGCCCATCGGCGCCTCCTGCGCCACGACGCCAATGCGCGCGCCGGGATTGATGTTCAGGCTGCCCGCGTCGGGGCTGATTTCCCCGGTGATGAGGCGCAGCAAGGTGGATTTGCCCGTGCCGTTGCGGCCAATAAGACCCACCCGCCAGCCATCCGGGATGGCAAGCGTCGCGCCCTTGAACAGGGGACGGCCAGCAATGCTGTAGTTCAGGTCATTGATATGCAACATGAGGCGGGGCTTGTAGCACAGAGCGGGGGCGGGAAAAAGGGGGAAAGGGGCGTGAAACAAATTAGCAGGGCGCGGAAAAGATGCTATGTGAGACAGGCTTGCATCGCGCATTGATACGCTGCTTGAGCGCGGATATTAACTATATACCCCCCTGAAACTGAATCATTAAGGGCCTGGAGAGATGATCGATTTTTCGCTTCCTAAAGATATTGTTGCGTTGCGCGACCGCGTTGCGCGTTTTATTCGCGACGAGATTATTCCCCTGGAGCATGATCCGCGTCAGGGGCCGCATGGCCCCACGGAAGAATTCCGCAAGGAACTGGTGGCGCGCGCCCGCGCGGCCGGTGTGCTGTCGCCACACGCGCCAAAGGAATGGGGCGGGCTCGGCCTCGACCATCTTGGCATGGCCGTGATTTTCGAGGCCGCCGGTTATTCCCCTCTGGGTCCGCTTGCGCTCAATATTCAGGCGCCGGACGAGGGCAATACCAACCTGCTGAACAAGGTTGCGACACCGGCGCAAAAGGAAAGATGGCTGAAGCCCTTGTCGCTTGGCGAAATCCGCACGGCGTTCCTGATGACCGAACCGGATGGCGGCGCGGGTTCCGATCCGTCCCTGCTGGCGACCACCGCACGGCGCAATGGCGGCCAGTTTATTATTGATGGAACCAAATGGCTGATCACGGGTTTCCCCGGCGCCTCGCTCAACATTATCATGGCGCGAACCGAGGATGAGACGGGCGCCGATCTGGGCGCCACCATGTTCCTGGCGCCGATGGAGGCAAAGGGCATACGCATGGTTCGCGTGCTTGACACCATGGACAGCAATTCTCCCGGCGGCCATTCGGTGGTTGCGATCGAGGGGCTGAAGGTTGGGGTGGAAGATGTTCTGGGCGAAGTGGGCCAGGGGTTCCGCAACGCACAGGTCCGTCTTGGCCCGGCACGGCTGACGCATTGCATGCGCTGGCTTGGCCAGGCGCGGCGCTGTCATGACATTGCCGTCAACTATGCAAACAAGCGTCAGGCGTTCGGGCGTCTGATCGGACAGCATCAGGGGATTGGATTCCAGCTCGCCGATAACGCCACCGAACTGCATCTGTGCCGGCTCGCCATCTGGCATTGCGCATGGCTGCTGGATCAGGGCGATCAGGCGCGCACGGACACCAGCCGCTGCAAGGTTTTTTGTTCAGAGGCGCTTGGCCGTGTGGTGGATCGTTCGGTGCAGGTATTGGGCGGATTGGGCATAACATCCGATACGGTGGTTGAACGGACATACCGGGACATTCGCGCGTTCCGCATTTATGACGGCCCATCAGAAGTGCACCGCTTTAGCATGGTGCGCGATATTCTCAGCGCCGCCAGGGGATAAGCGGTGATGATCGCGCAGTGAACAATACAGGGCCACATATTTCCGCACTGCATATCCTCAAGAAAACCTATGGCTATGACAGTTTTCGCGGCCAGCAGGCGGAAATCATAGATCATGTGGTTGCGGGCAGGCACGCCTTTGTGCTGATGCCGACGGGCAGTGGCAAGTCGCTATGTTATCAGATCCCGGCATTGTGCCGGGACGGTGTGGGCATTGTCATTTCGCCGCTGATTGCGCTGATGCAGGATCAGGTGGCGGCGTTACAGCAGCTTGGCGTCCGGGCGGCGGCGATCAATTCCAGCATGACGGCCGGGCATATTTCGCAAACCATCGCCGCCATTCACAAGGGCGCGGTGGATATGGTGTATGTGGCGCCCGAACGGCTGCTGACGGATGATTTTCTGAATGTATTGTCGCAATCGCCCATCGCGCTGTTTGCGATTGACGAGGCGCATTGCGTTTCGCAATGGGGGCATGATTTCAGGCCGCATTATGTACAGCTTTCACTGCTGGCCGAACGCTTTCCAAATGTGCCGCGCGTGGCGCTGACCGCCACCGCCGATGCGCCGACCCGCAAGGACATTATCGGCCGGCTGCATTTGAAGGATGGCAGAACGTTTCTGGGCGGGTTCGACCGGCCGAATATTCATTACAGCATTGCGATCAAGGATAATCCAAAGCAGCAGCTCTTGCGGTTTATCCGGGAAAATCATCCGGGTGATAGCGGCATCGTCTATTGCCTGTCGCGCAAGGCTGTGGAGGAAACAGCGGAATGGCTGTGTACGGAAGGTTTTCTCGCGCTGCCCTATCACGCGGGCATGACGGGTGAGGCGCGCGCCCGCAACCAGCAGAAGTTTCTGCGCGAAGACGCCATCATCATGGTGGCGACGATTGCGTTCGGCATGGGCATCGACAAGCCCGATGTGCGCTTTGTGGCGCACATGACCATCCCCAAAAATATCGAGGCCTATTATCAGGAGACCGGGCGTGCTGGGCGCGATGGGCTGCCTGCAAATGCGATAATGTTTTACGGTATGAGCGACGCCGCCATGCAGCGCGGCTTTATTGACACCGGGAGCGCGCCGGAAATCCAGAAACGCATTGAGCATCAAAAACTCAGCGCGCTGCTGGGCCTGTGCGAGGCGGTGCGGTGCAGGCGGCAGGTCATGCTGGATTATTTCGGTGATGCGTCCGCGCCCTGCAATTATTGCGATACGTGCCAAAATCCGCCGGAACGTTTCGACGGCACGATTGCCGCGCAAAAAGCAATTTCCTGCGTATGGCGCACCGGCCAGCGTTTTGGGGTGAATTATCTGATCGATATCCTGCTGGGCAAAAACAATGCGCGTGTGGAAAGTTTTTCCCACGATAAAATCAGCACCTTTGGCATTGGCGGTGAACACAGCAAAAATGACTGGCAAAGCATCTTCCGGCAACTTGTCGCGCAGAATCTGTTATCGGTTGAAATCTCCGAACATGGCGGCCTTAGGATCACGCCGCAGGGGCAGGCGTTTCTCGAAAACCGGGAAGAATTGTGGCTGCGCAAACCAGCCGCACCTGCACGCAAACCAGCTCGTCAGGCCGCATCCGAACCTGTCACCGCCGTGCCTGTCAAGGACCAGCCGCTGCTAGACGCGCTAAAGGCAAAGCGCACGGAGCTTGCCCGCGCGCAGAACGTGCCGCCCTATGTAATTTTCCACGACAAGACACTGATTGAAATGGCCAGTCACAAACCCCGCTCGCCCGAGACCCTGCGGCTGATCAGCGGCGTCGGAGAAATGAAACTGCAACGCTATGGCCTGCAATTTCTTGAGGTCATTTTGGGGCATGAGGTCCAAAATGACCTCTAATTGGTGCCGGCTACAAGATTCGAACTCGTGACCCCCTGATTACAAATCAGGTGCTCTACCAACTGAGCTAAGCCGGCATTTTGGTGATTATTGGCGGAACATACGCGCACAATCGCCAACAGGCAAGATGCCTGTAACCGGTTAAAGGACCACTATCGTCAAGCCGCCCAATGGCTTATTCTGGTTCTATGACATATCCCATTCCGGCATCTATCGACGATACACTCAAGCTGCTGCGCTCCGGCGGCTATATTGCGGGCCGCCCGCTGGCGACGGTGCTGTTTCTGGCGCTGAAACTGGGGCGGCCGCTGTTTCTGGAGGGTGAGGCGGGCGTCGGCAAGACCGAGATCGCCAAGGTCCTGGCGCTAGCGCTGGGGCGGCGGCTATTGCGGCTGCAATGCTATGAGGGGCTGGACACGGCCAGCGCTGTCTATGAATGGAACTATGCGGCGCAGATGATCGAAATTCGCCTGGCCGAGGCCGAAGGGGTGCAGGACCGGCGCGCGCTGGGGACCGATATATTTTCCGAACGGTTCATGATCAAGCGGCCGATATTGCAGGCGCTGGAACCGGATATTGCCGGGCCGCCGGTGCTGCTGATTGATGAAATCGACCGCGCCGACGAGCCGTTCGAGGCCTATCTGCTGGAGGTGCTTTCGGACTATCAGGTTTCGGTGCCGGAAATTGGCACGGTGCGCGCGGCCCATCCGCCGATTGTGATTCTGACATCCAACCGCACACGCGAAATTCATGACGCGCTGAAGCGCCGCTGCCTGTATCACTGGATCGATTATCCCGATGCGGCGCGCGAGCTGGAAATTCTGCACGCCAGGGCGCCAGGGGCGAATGCGCTGCTGTCCGCAGAGGTGGTGCGCTTTGTCCAGGAACTGCGCAAGCGTGATCTGTTCAAATCACCCGGCGTGGCGGAATCGATTGACTGGGCCAATGCGCTGAGCGCGCTGGACAAAATTACACTCGATCCGCAAACCATCAATGACACGCTGGGGGTGCTTCTGAAATATCAGGACGACATTGCCCGTATTCAGGGTGGCGAAGCGGAGAAAATTCTGGAACAAATCCGTACAGAGAAGGTTGCTGCGAAATAGATGCAAGCCCAGGGCAAGCTCGCCACCAATATCCTGCATTTTGCACGGTTGCTGCGCGCCAGCGGCATGACGCTTGGCCCGGACCGGGTGCTGGACGCCCTGACGGCGGTTGCGGCGGCGGGGCTGCAACAGCGTGAGGATTTTTACTGGGCGCTGCATGCTGTGTTTGTATCCAAACACAGCGATCAGCCCTTGTTTGAGCAGGCGTTTCGTCTGTTCTGGCGCGATCCGGACTTGCTGAATAAAGCCATGGCGCTGATGTTGCCATCTATCAGCGCGCCTGTGCCGCCACGGGCAGAAAAAACGCCGCGCCGCCTGGCCGAGGCGATGCTGCCGCAGACGGGAGATCAGCCGCAGGCCGGTGAGCCGGATGTGGAATTCGACGCGGCCCTGACCTTTTCCGATCAGGAACTGTTGCGCAAAAAAGATTTTGAGCAGATGAGCCTTGAGGAACTGAACCAAGCCAGACAGGCCATCCAGAAACTTCGCCTGCCGATTCAAAATATCCGTACACGGCGTTTTCGTTCTGGATCAAACGGCGACCGGGTGGATATGCACGCCACCCTGCGGCACAGCCTGCGACAGGGGCGCGCGCTCCGTCTGCACTATAAACGGCCCCGCCGCCGTCATCCGCCGCTGGTGCTATTGTGTGATATATCGGGGTCCATGAGCCGCTATAGCCGCATGCTGCTGCATTTCATGCATGCCATCACCCGTGAACAGGACCGCGTGTACAGTTTTGTATTTGGCACGCGGCTGACCAATATTTCGCATCTGCTGCGCGAACGCGATGTGGATGACGCGATGCGGCGCATTGCGAAAATGGTGGCTGACTGGGATGGCGGCACGCGCATCGGCCATTGTCTGCGCGAATTCAATGTGCGCTGGTCGCGCCGCGTCATGGCGCAGGGGCCGGTGGTGATCCTGATTTCCGATGGGCTGGACCGGGATGCCGCCGCTGGCATTGGTCCGGAGATTGAGCGGTTGCATAAAAGCTGCCGCCGCCTGATCTGGCTTAATCCGCTCTTGCGCTATGAGGCTTTCACCCCCAAATCCATGGGGGTGCGGGCGATTTTGCCGCATGTGGATGAGTTTCGCGCAAGCCATAATCTTGATAGTCTGCTGGCGCTGGCCGGTGCGCTGAGCCGCCCGCAAACAGGTTTTGGCATTGAGAAATTTCGGGAAAATTTCCGCAGTGAATTGAGGGCAGGATGATGGAAGACCATGACAGGGTTCTGGAGCAGGCCGCATTGTGGCGGGCAGAGGGCGCTGGGGTTGCCCTTGCCACCGTGACCGCCACCTGGGGATCGGCCCCGCGTGCCGTGGGCAGCCAGTTGGCGGTGCATGCGGATGGGCGTTTTGTGGGGTCCGTTTCGGGCGGTTGCATTGAGGGCGCGGTCGTCGTGGAGGCGCAGGATATTATTCTGTCGGGCAAACCGAAATTGCTGGAATTTGGCGTCAGCAACAGCCAGGCCTGGGAAGTGGGACTGGCCTGTGGCGGCAGGATCAAAGTCTTTGTCGAGCGTGTGGACTGATTTATGACGATTGAACGGCAGCTCCCGTTTCGTCATTGCGAACGAAGTGACCTGGCTACGCCGAAGCGAAGCTTCTTGGCTTCGCCAAGGCGAGAGCAATCCAGAGCTTCACGCAAAGGCCTGTGTTTGTTGCCCTGGATTGCCGCATCGCGCCGCTCCTCGCAATGACATTTTGTGTATTGGATTATGGAACAATCTAAATGAAGCAGAAAATTCTCGATCAGTTATTACGCGATTGCGCGAACAAGCGGGCGGTGGCGCTGGCCACCAACCTTGCAACGGGTACGGAACAGTTGCTGTATCTTTCTGATGAAGCAAAGACCGAACTTGCGCAACAGGCCCGCATCGCCTTGCGCGAGGACAGGGCCCGCACGGTGAAAACGCCGGAAGGCGAAGTATTCATCAATGTTTTTAACCCGCCGCTGCGCCTGCTGATTGCGGGCGCGGTGCATATTGCCCAACCGCTGGCGCGTATGGCTGCACTCGCCGGATATGATGTGACTATCATCGATCCGCGCCGCGCATTTGCAACGCAAGAACGCTTTCCCGGCGTCACCTTGCTGACCGAATGGCCCGATGCGGGCGTTGCCGAACTCAAGCCCGATGCGCGCACGGCCATTGTCACGCTGACCCATGATCCGAAACTGGATGATGCGGCGCTGAGCACGGCGCTGAACAGTGACAGTTTTTATATCGGCTGTCTGGGCAGCAAAAAAACCCATGCGGCGCGGCTGGAGCGGTTGCGTCTGGCGGGGTTTGATGACGCGGCATTGGCGCGCATTCATGGACCAGTCGGATTGGCCATTGGCGCAAAAAGCCCCGCGGAAATCGCCATCTCCATAATGGCGCAACTGACCTCCACCTTGCGCGGCGGCGTAGTGTCATGATTTTCGGCGATCTTCCGCTGGCGCAGGCCGAAGGCGCCATTTTGGCGCATTCCATGCGCACTGGCGGGCTGGTGTTTAAGAAGGGGCGGGTGTTGTCGGCGCGCGATATTGCCGGTCTGATTGCGGCTGGCGTTAACAGTGTTATCGCCGCCAAACTGGAAACGGGTGATGTGGACGAAGATAGCGCCGCAAATATGCTGGCGCGGGCCTGTGCGGGCGATAACATCACGGTCGGCGCGGCGTTTACCGGGCGCGCAAATCTGTTTGCTGCGAGGGATGGGCTTGGCGTCCTTGATCGCGCGCGGGTTGATCAGATCAATCTGATTGATGAAAGTATCACCATCGCCACCGTTCCGCCCCATGAACCGGTTGAAAAAGGCCAGATGATAGCGACCATCAAGATCATTCCGTTCGCCACGCCACGCGAAAAACTTGATCAGGCGCTGGCGCTGCTGAAAAATCCGCTGGTGCAGATCGCGCCGTGGCGCGGGCGGATGGTCGGGCTTGTCTCCACCCTGCTGCCGGGTGGCAAGAAAAGCCTGCTGGATAAAAATTTGCAGGCGCTATCGGGCCGCCTTGTGCATATGGGCGATAATCCGGTGCTGGAGCGGCGCTGTCCGCATCATGCGGATGAACTCGCCACAACAATCCGGGAACTGATTGATGCAGGCTGTTCGCCGGTATTCATCTTTGGCGCGTCGGCCATTGTGGATCGCCGCGATGTGATCCCGGCGGGGATAGAGCGTGCGGGCGGCGAAGTGCTGCATGTCGGCATGCCCGTTGATCCCGGCAATTTGCTGCTCTTGGGCCGGGTGGCTGATGTGCCGGTGGTTGGCCTGCCCAGTTGCGCGCGATCGCCAAAACTCAATGGGTTTGACTGGGTGCTGCAACGGCTGATGGCTGATGTGCCGGTTACGCCAATTGATATTATGCGCATGGGTGCGGGCGGCTTGCTGAAGGAAATTCCCACACGCCCGCAACCGCGTGCGGGCCGCGCGCCACATATACGCAAGGCGCCACGCATCGCGGCACTGGTTCTGGCGGCGGGCCGCTCCTCGCGCATGGGGCAGGAAAACAAGCTGCTGATCCGGATAGATGGCCAGCATATGATTGCACGGGTGGCCGGTCAGATCGTGGCGGCGGGGCTTGATCCCTGCATCGTCGTTACGGGGCATGAGGCCGAAGCGGTACGCGCGGCGCTTTCAGACAAAAAAGTTTCCTTCACGCATAATCCCGATTATGGGCATGGCCTGAGCGGTTCCCTGCGCGCGGGATTAGGGGCGTTGCCGCAGGATGTGGATGGGGTGCTGATCTGCCTGGGCGATATGCCGGATGTGCGCGCCGCGCATCTGCAAAAACTGATCGCGGCCTTTGACCCGGTGGAGGGCCGCGCGATCTGTGTGCCTGCCTATCAGGGCAAACGCGGCAATCCGGTTTTATTCGGCGCGCAGTTCTTTGCGGAAATGATGTCAGTTTCCGGCGACGCGGGCGCAAAGCACCTGATCGGTGAACATAGTGATCTGGTCTGCGAGGTGGCGATGGAGGATGCGGCCATCCTGTTGGATATCGATACGCCGCAGGCCATGTCGGAATATCAGAATTTAGTTCAATCCAACAGCCGCCCCTAACGTCGGACCCAATTCTGCATTCAACACCAGATCGGCCATATGATCCAGCTCTGTCGGTTCGCGATTGATGATTACCAGTTTGGCCCCGTTCTGTTTGGCCATGGCCGGAAAGCCCGCCGCCGGGAATACCACCAGAGACGATCCGGCCACCAGCATCAGGTCGCATGCCAGCGTGGCGTCCTGGGCGCGGCGCATTTCGCGTTCCGGCATGCTTTGTCCAAATGAAATTGTTGCGGTTTTGATCATGCCGCCGCACTGGTCGCAGACGGGCAGGGTTTCATCGCGGGTAAACGCCTCGCGGATCGGATCAATTTCATAGCGTTCGTGACAGCCAAGGCAGCGTGCATAAGAATTATTGCCGTGGAGTTCGATCACCCGCTCATCGGGTACGCCGGAATCCTGGTGCAGATTATCGATGTTCTGGGTGATGATATGCGACACCAGCCCGCGCCGCACCAGTTGCGCCACCGCCAGATGCCCGCGATTGGGCTTGGCGCTTTCCAGCACGCTTTCCATGGCGAATTTACGCCGCCAGCTTTCGCGCCGCATTTCTTCGGAGCGCACGAAATCATCGAAATAAATCGGCTTGTATTTGGTCCACAACCCGCTGCCCGGACTGCGAAAATCCGGAATGCCGGATTCCGTGCTGATGCCCGCCCCGGTAAAAACCACGGCGCGCTTGCTGGTGCTAAGCAAATCCCTCAAATGATCGATGCTCATTATGCCCTCGTTAGGGTGCCGGGCAAATGCTCCGCCCGTGCGGTGTCAGATAGCGGCAGGATTTTACTGTCAGGTTCGCACCTAAATCAAACGGCAAAGGCTTCCGGGCTGGTTAAAGATGCGCCGGATGGTAAACTGCGCTATATTCGGGTCGTCACGCTGGAGGATGGCGAAACCATTTTCAATGCGTTCTTTGACAGGGATTTCAAGGGGGACAAGTCATGAAGCTGCATTACTATCCCGAGACCGACAGCCTTTATATAGAGATGAAGGCGGGGCCAGGGGCGGAGACCCGCGAAGTGGCGGAAGGGCTGAATGTCGATCTCGACGCGCAGGGACAGGTTGTCGGTTTTGATATAGATGGCGCATCCGCCCGGTTCGATCTGATCACTTTGGAAACCATTGCATTGCCGCTCGCCGTCACCAGCGCGGGGTGATGTCTGAGAAGCTGATTGCAGTCGAGAATGGAAAAAGTCTGCGTCTCTTTTTTCCCGGCGTGGCAATTCATTGATTATACAGACTATCAAGCTGATACTGAAGGAAAAAGGAGACGGTATGAATTGAATTGCCGGCGCCGCTGGTACGGAGCAGAGATGATCCGGGGTGGATAGGCGGCAGGGTGCATGCGTGATGTGAGGCCCCGCGCGTGCCGCGATAAGCGGCGGGAGC
>JBMOMW010000003.1:0-4403 GCA_049325255.1 Pseudomonadota bacterium
TGTAACTGAACAACTGGCCGTTCAAACGATCCTCTCCACGCACGCCTTGATCCCCCCCTCGCTGTTACCAGGAAAGAGAATCACAAACAGATCGCTAGAGCCAGGGGTTTTTCAGCAGCCTGCTAGATAATTATTATTGCGCCAGATCGCGTGAACGCCGGGACGCCGCAAGCACCGCCTCATCCATCAGGCTTTGCAAGCCATCGGGCCGCATTAGCACTTCAAGGGCCGCCGCTGTTGTGCCGCCCGGGCTGGTGACATTTTCACGCAATACAGATGCGGGCTGATCGGATTGCCCGGCCAGCGCAGCAGCGCCGCTGACCGTCTGCTTCGCCAAAAGATAGGAAAAATCGGCATCCAATCCCGCTTTCTCACCTGCCCTGGCGAGCGCCTCGATCAGCAAAAACACATAGGCCGGACCGCTGCCGGAAACTGCTGTGACCGGATCCATTAAAGCTTCGTCTTTAATCCAGCCAACATCGCCTACCGATTTCATCAGCGCCGTGGCTAATTGTTGCTGCTGTGCGCTCACCTGCAGATTGGCGTACATGGCAGTGATTCCCTGACCAATCGCCGCCGGCGTATTCGGCATGGCCCGCACGATGGGCGCACCTGCAAAATACTGTTCAAAAAACCGGATGGGTTTTCCCGCTGCGATGGACAGCACCAGCGCGCCACCCCGCGCGAGGGGCGCAAATTGCGGCAATACATCCTGCATCGCCTGCGGCTTTACCGCCAGCACCAGCACTGCCGTATCGGTAACATCTGCAATCGCCGGATTAAGCCGAATCGATTGTTTGCTGGTCAACTCCTGCAACGCGGCGCTGGGCGCTGGTTCGAAAATCACCACCTGCCTGGCCGGAACGCCCCGGCCAAGCCAGCCACGCAACAGCGCATCGCCCATTTTGCCGGCGCCCACCAGCACCAGCGAACCGGCAAAAGATACCGTTGTCTCAGAAGATGTGCTCACGCTTCGCCCATGGTCTCCATCATGCAGGCATTGACCGCCTCGCTGGCGGGCATGCCGCCCCATAATACATATTGCAACGCCGGGAAGAAAATCTCGCAGGCTTCCAGCGCCAGATCAATGATGTCCTCGGCCTGGCCGGAGGACAGCTCCGACCCGCGCATGGGCACCCCATAGCGGAACATCACCGCGCGTTCTTCTTCCCACCAGTCGAAATGCCCCAGCCAGTTGCGCGCATTGACCAATGCCAGCAGATGAAACACTTCATTCTGGCGCGGTTCGGGCACCCTGGCCTCAAACATCAGGGTCAGTTGCACCGCATCACAATCGGTCAGGTAATTGAAGCCAAGACGGAAATCCGTCCATTTGCCGCCACTGAACAGGGTCAGCTCTGCATCCGATTCCCGCTCATAGGGCCAGTCCCTGGCGGCGGTAATCTGTTCAATCATATCGATAGGGTTTGATTCTGGTTCTGCCATGGCGTGGGTATTAAAGGCCGGACTGTTGCTGCCCATAAGCGGCTCCCTTTGTCTGACGGATAAGTCATCGAACCGGTCTAGATTTGGTAGCACTGGATATTGCTACCACAATGGAGTGTAGCTTGCTGCAACTGCGTCGTCCATGCAGCAATTGCATAAAACGGTAAAAATCTGTGTAAATCTTGATGAGGCGCGGCGGATAACTGAAACGCCCAACGAAAAACGTACTTGACAGATCCCCTTCTGAATTATGATCATAGATTATGGTAGCCATATAGAAAACCAGGGAGAGAGCCATGATACCCAGAGGTGCAATTTCGGCAGACTCACATGTGTCCGAGCCGCCTAACTGTTACATTGATTTTATCGATCCGAAATATCGCGCCGATGCGCCGCATATCGAAACCCTGCCCGATGGGCAGGACGTCTATGTCATTAAGGATCTGAAGCGCAATGTACCGCTCGCATTGCTTGATGGCGCCGGTTACTCGATTCCCGACCGCAATGCCCGTGTCGGCAAGATCAAGTTCAAGGATACCCGCGACAGCGGCTGGAACCCGAAAGCGCGGGAAGCCGATCAGATTCGTGACGGCATCGCCGCCGAAGTGCTGTACGCCTCTGTCGGCATGGCGCTGTGCACCCATCCGGACCCGGACTATAAAAACGCCTGCATGCAGGCCTATAATCGCTGGCTGCAAACTTTTTGCGCCGGCTTGCCGGACCGGCTGTTCGGGCTGGCGATGACGGCGGTGCTATCCGTCGATAGCGCCATTGAGGATTTCCGCCGCGCCAAGGAAATGGGGTTTGTCGGCATGATGATGCCGGGCGAGCCGGTGCATGAAGATTATGACCATCCGTCTTATGACGCGTTGTGGGAGTGCGCCAGCGATCTTGGATTGCCGATCTGCTTTCATATCCTGACTTCGCGCACGGGCGGCCTGGGCAGGAAGAGCAACTCATTCCGGGGCCATTCAATGAACGGCTTCATGACCATCATCCGCGCCGTGCAGGATGTTATCGGCATGATGGTGCTGGGCGGCGTGTTCGAGCGGCATCCAAAACTGAAGCTGGTCTGCGCCGAGGGTGATGCAGGCTGGATGCCGCATTACATGTACCGCATGGACCATGCGGCGAAGTTCAATGTGGTGGGCGGCCTGCTCAGGGGCATGACCAAACTGCCCAGTGAATATCTGAAAAGCAATGTCTGGATGACCTTCCAGGATGACTGGATCGCCTTTGAGACGGCGCATTTGCTGAATGACAAGCAACTGATCTGGGCCAATGATTTTCCGCATACGGATTCAACCTGGCCGAAGTCGCAGGAATTGCTTAACGAGCATGCGCGAAAGCTGACCGAGGCGCAACGTCAGGGGATCATGCGCGACAATGTGGCGAACCTGTTCAATCTGCCTGCAGGAAACGAGTCGTGGCAGATGAACAAGATGGCGGCTGAGTAAGCCCATCCGCACTTCAGGCCCGGCTCCCCCCCGCCGGGCCTTTTTTTGCCAGTGGCCGGAAGGAATATTTTCCTTCAAATGTCTGGCCTTTCCAATTTATAGTGATGACAAGAGTTATACGAATAACCAGAAGATAGGAGAATATCATGATCCCGCAAGGCACGATTTCCGCCGATAGCCATATTGTCGAGCCGCCAAATTGTTATGTGGATTTTATCGATCCGAAATATCGCGACACCGCGCCCCGCGTGGTGAAGCGCGAAGACGGCGCCGATGTGTATATTGTGGATGGCATGCGCAAGACCGCGCCCATCGGCTTTATCGACGGGGCCGGACGCACCGTGGCCGAACGCGCCAAGCGCGCCCAGGCGATGCAATGGGGCGAGGTGCGCGCAGGCGGCTATGATGGCAAAGCCCGCGCCGCCGATCAGGACCGCGACGGCATCGCCGCCGAAATCATCTATGCCTCGCTGGGCATGGCGCTGTGCACCCATCGCAACATGGATTACAAGGACGCCAGCATGCAGGCCTATAATCGCTGGCTGCAAAGCTTTTGCGCGGGCTCCCCCAACCGGCTGTTCGGCCTGGCCATGACGGCGGTGCGCGACGTGGACAGCGCCATCGAGGATTTCCGCCGCGCCAAGGAAATGGGCATGGTCGGCATGATGATGCCAGGCAATCCAGGATATGAGGATTACGACCATCCCGATTATGACGCGCTGTGGCAATGCGCCACCGATCTCGGCCTGCCGGTATGCTTTCATATTCTGACGGCGCGTGGCGGCGGCATCTACGAGGAACGCCGCGGCCATCCGATCAACACCTTCCTTGCCATCATCCGCGCAGTGCAGGATGTGGTCGGCACCATGGTGCTGGGCGGGGTGTTTGAGCGCAACCCGAAACTGAAACTGGTCTGCGCCGAGGGCGATGCGGGCTGGATGCCGCATTACCGCTATCGCATGGACCATGCCGCGTTCAATCATGCGCAGAACGGCATTATCCGGGGGCTGAGCAAGCTGCCCAGCGAATATCTGAAAAGCAATGTCTGGATGACCTTCCAGGATGACTGGGTGGCGTTTCAGTCTGTCGCCGCCGGGATGATGGATCATTCGCAACTGCTGTGGGCCAATGATTTTCCGCATACGGACTCAACCTGGCCACGCTCGCAATCCCTGCTGGAACAGCATACGGGCAAACTGACCGAAGCCCAGCGTCAGGCCATCATGCGCGATAATGTGGCGGGGGTGTTCAACCTGCCCGCCGGGAATCTTTCCTGGCAGATGCAGAAGCAGGCTGCGGAATAGGGGTAATCACAGCCAGCAGCGGCTACTGCGGCGAGATGCGCTGCAATCAGCTTCCTCCCCCCCCCTTGTAAGGCAGGGCTATCGCATTTGGGTTATGAGGGATATGAGGAAGCTATCGTCCCACCCGGCTTTTTTGATTTTTCTGCGTATGGAGGCTTTGTCGGGATGAGTTCTGAGAAGGTTGAGTGCGATCTTT
>JBMOMW010000004.1:0-37880 GCA_049325255.1 Pseudomonadota bacterium
TCCGGGCTGGAAAAACCCTTCAGCCCCTGGCTGACGCCGCATTGCACAAAGCCCTTCTTTTTCACGTCATCCAGTGTCGTTGCGGATGCGGCTGAAGCGAAAGTGATCGATGCCACCATCGACGCCATAAATAGATATTTGCGCATTACGCATCCCTCCGATCATGAGTGTTCCAGAATCATGGGATGTTACAACGATGCGCGCCCAGCCAACAGTTTTTTCCTTACCATTGTACAAGGCGATAGGCACGGGATAGTGTAAAATCAGCTACGGCCCCTTGCCGGCTTCGACTGGTTGCGCCGGTAAAGATATGCTTTGCTCTCTTCCGAAGGCGCAAATCCGGCTTGCTCCGCCGCCCCCTTCGTCACCCGGTTTTCGGGCAAATGCATGCTGACCGCAGTTCCCACTTGCGGTATGGAATCAATGGTCAACGCGCCACCATGTATTTCCAGCAATGCCTTGGCCAGCGGTAGCCCCAGTCCCGCACCACGTGCATCCAACAGATTTCCGGTTTCCGCCGCCCGTTCAAATGGCGTTAGTGCGCTCTGAATTTCGGCCTCGTTCATGCCAATGCCATCGTCTGCAATGATGATCTCCAGTCCGGCGTCATCCGCTTGCCGCCAATTGATGCAGACGGTCTGACCGGAACCGGAAAATTTTACGGCATTCTCCAGAAGGCAAATAAGCGACTGCTTCATGCGAATACGATCTACCGTAAGCCGAAAATCAGGCAAATCCTCCGTGATGCTGATTTTCACCTGTTTCAGGGCGGCAACAGGCGAGACCATGTCAATCGCGGATTCGATAAGCGTCTGCAAGCCAAATTCGTCTTCAGATAATTGCAATGTGCCCGTTTCGATCTTTGACAGATCAAGAATATCATTAATCAATGTCAGCAGCTGGTCGCCGCTTGTTGAAATATCACCGGCATAGTCCGCATATCTGCTATCGCCAAGCGGCCCATGCACTTCCTGCTGCAACAGTTCGGAAAAACCGATAATCGAATTCAGCGGCGTGCGCAATTCGTGGCTGATATTTGCGATAAAACGTGATTTGGCCGCATTCGCCAATTCTGCTTTCAGAAGGGATTCCTGCAACCGGACCAGCATTTCACGTCTTTCAAACCGCAACCGCAGCGATTCCATCAATGTCGCATTCGCCGTAAGCGCGCCACGCGCAAATATAAGCCCGATCAGGGCAACACCCGCCGCCATGATGAAACTGTCAAGCTGCTGCTGCATCAGAAGATACAAAATTACAGGCCCATTCACACAGGGAATGGCAACTATTATTGCAGATCTCAAAGGAAAGAATTTAGTTATGGCGGATATATTGCCAATCAAAGCCGCAGCAGCAAGGACAGCAACGGTCGCGTCCGAGGCCGGGGCCCAAAATATGAAGAAAAGACTGCTCCACGCCAGGCTCGTGAAACCGATTTGCAGGGTAAACAATATCGCCCATTTAAGGTAGTCCGGCGCAACGTCATCGGAATTGTTAACAGCGCGGTTAAATAGCTCCGACAGGATCAGCCCTGCAATGCTGGCCAATGCAAAAATGGCGCTCCATCCAAACGCCACAACTGGGCTGGCTTTCTCCGCCGCAACAAAACTCAGGGCGATGAGGCCTGCCCCCGTAATAAAGGTGAGCATATCCAGAAAGGAACCCCTGGCAATCAGGCGTAATTGCTCGCCTAGTATTTCCTCGTGGATTTTATCGTGAGGGATTTTACCCCATGAATCCCCAGCGAATAGCCGGAAAAATAAATTTCGCAACATGAAAACGCCTCAAAATAAAAACTTGCACAGAAATCGTCTGTAAATCGGACATGTTAAAGGTTTTGACGCAATAAAATTATTGTGGGCGCATTTTAAAGATGCATTCGGGGTTTCTGTCAACAACTACCATCCAAATTGGCGAATCAGGACGCAGATGAAAGCAAAAATACCGGAATATCGCGTGTGGTGCGGTCCTGGTAAACCTGATAATCGGGATATAATGCTACCAGTTTTGGCCACAGTTCAGCCTTGCGTTGCGCTGAAGCGACGGCGGCGTTTACTTTAATGACATTGGCCCCAATCTGAATTTGCGCCCTGGGCGTTTTAAGCAAATTTTGCGCCCAGGCAGGCGGCTTGTCCGCCCCGGCATAAGATCCCACAATCGCATAAGTCGAATCGCCAATATCCAGATATAACAAAGGCGTGGTGCGCTGCTGACCACTTTTATGGCCTGTCGTGGTTAATAACACAATTGGCGCCTTAAACACCTGACCGCCAATCCGGCCACCCGACATACGATACAGCCCAACATGCAGCTTTGACATGAAGGTTGCAATAAAATGCCCAAATCCCGATCCGGTTGGTTTTGGTGGCGCCATGATAATGTCCCCCCTAAAATCACACACCCATGATTAGGTCACTGCTTATTGTCAAAATCAAGAAGGAAGTGCGCTATACTGCGGGCGTGATTCCGGTTATCTGCCGTTAGGGCAATTACAGGAGAAAAGCATGTTTGATTTAACCGGCAAATGCGCGCTGGTTACCGGCGCGTCCGGGGGCATTGGCGGCGCGGTGGCGCGAACGCTGTATGCGCAGGGGGCGAGCGTTGGCCTGTCCGGCACCCGCGAGGCGGTGTTGCGCGAACTTGCGGCGGAACTAGGCGCGCGCGCGCATGTGTTGCCGTGCAATCTTGCAGATGCGGCGGCGGTAGAAGCGCTGCCGAAACAGGCCGAAGCCGCGATGGGCCAGCTTGATATTCTGGTGAACAATGCGGGGCTTACCCGCGACAATCTGTTCATGCGCATGAAGGACGAGGAATGGGATACGGTTCTGGCCGTCAACCTGACCTCCGCCTTCAGGCTGTCGCGCGGCGTTCTGCGCGGCATGATGAAGCGGCGCTGGGGGCGAATCATCTCCATCACCTCGGTTGTCGGCGTTACCGGTAATCCGGGACAGGGCAATTACGCCGCTTCCAAGGCCGGCATGATCGGCATGAGCAAAAGCCTGGCGCAGGAAATCGCCAGCCGGGGCATTACCGTCAATTGCGTGGCCCCCGGCATGATCAAGACCGCCATGACCGATGCGCTGGATGATGGGCAGCGCGAGCGGCTGCTGAACGCCATTCCGGCCGGCCGGCTTGGCGATAGCGCGGATGTGGCGAATTGTGTACTGTTTCTGGCCAGCGAGGAGGCTACTTACATTACCGGCCAAACCCTGCATGTCAATGGGGGCATGGCCATGATCTGATGCCATTTTCAGGTGTTCGGGCAACTGGCGTTACCGGATAAAGTATGCTACCTGCACTTGCTGAAACTCACATATATAGGCAGCCCCGGGGTTGGGGCTTGGCTGAACGATCGGAAAGGACATTTGAATGAGCGATATCGCCGCCACCGTTAAGAAAATCGTGATTGAGCATTTGGGCGTGGAAGCAGACAAGGTTGTGGATGGCGCAAGCTTTATCGACGATCTGGGCGCCGATAGCCTGGACACGGTTGAGCTTGTAATGGCGTTTGAAGAAGAATTCGGTGTCGAAATTCCCGATGATGCAGCCGAAAAAATTCAAACCGTGCAGGATGCGATCAATTTCCTGAAATCCGCAAAGGGCTGATATCACGCCGATGAGACGTGTTGTAGTCACCGGAATGGGTATGGTGACGCCGCTCGGCGACGGGGTGGACGTCAACTGGCGGCGTTTGCTTGGCCTGCAAAGCGGCGCTGGACCTATAACCCGATTCGACGCCACGCAATATGCTGCGCGCATCGCCTGTGAAGTTCCGCGTGGCGATGGCAGTGACGGCACGTTCAATGCCGATGCCTATGTGTTGCCCAAAGAACAGCGCCGCATGGATGACTTCATCATTTATGGCATTGCCGCCGCCAAGCAGGCGATTAAGGATTCAGGCTGGGCCGCCGCCAATGAAGAAGAACGCTGCCGCGCCGGTGTCATGATCGGTTCCGGCATTGGCGGTCTGCCAGGCATTGAACAGGCGTCGCTGGAACTGGCCGAAAAAGGGCCGCGCCGGGTCAGCCCGTTCTTTATTACCGGGCGTCTGATCAATCTGGTGTCGGGCAATGTGTCAATCGAGTTTGGCCTCAAGGGTCCAAATCATTCGGTCGTGACCGCCTGCGCTTCCGGTTCGCACGCCATTGGCGATGCAGCCCGTCTTATTCAGTATGACGATGCCGATGTGATGGTGGCGGGCGGCGCAGAGGCAACGATCTGCCCCATTGGCGTGGCGGGTTTCGCCGCCTGCAAGGCGCTGAGCACCAATTTCAACGATGAACCTGCGCGTGGATCGCGGCCCTATGACAGGGACCGCGACGGTTTTGTCATGGGCGAAGGCGCGGGCATTGTCGTGCTGGAAGAACTGGAACACGCCAAAAAGCGCGGCGCGAAAATTTACGCCGAAGTCATCGGATATGGCCTAAGCGGTGACGCCTATCATATCACCGCGCCCGAAGAAACCGGCGACGGCGGCTTTCGCGCCATGCAGATGGCGCTGCGCAAGGCCGGAATTTCTCCATCCGATATTCAATATGTGAATGCGCATGGCACATCGACGCCGCTGGGCGATGAAATCGAACTTGGCGCCGTTGCGCGGCTGTTCGGCAATGCCGCCAATGGTCTGGTGATGTCATCTACAAAATCCTCGATTGGTCACTTGCTTGGTGCGGCGGGCGCGGTAGAGGCGATTTATTCCATACTCGCCATCCGCGATGGGGTTTGCCCCGCGACCATCAATCTGGATAATCCATCGGTTGAAACGCCGATCAATCTGGCGGCCAATGCCCCGGTAGAACGCAAGCTCGACACCGTTCTGTCGAACAGCTTCGGCTTTGGCGGCACGAATGCATCGCTGTTGCTAAGCCGGGCGCGGCTATAACTTTACCGGATAACAGATGACCGTTTCGCCGGCTGTCAGGCGCGTGTGCATCATTATCGCCTGTGGTTTGGCGATAGTTGCTCTATCTGGCGCCGCTGCATGGCACTGGACGCAAACCAGGCTGGACGCGCCGGGGCCACACGCAACCGAAATTATTGCAGATTTTCCAAAAGGCACCTCTGTCGCCGGAATTGCCACGCGGTTACAGGATGCGGGCGCGATTGAATGCCCGCTATTGTTTCGCGCCGGCGCCATACTATCTGGTGACGCGCGCCGCATGAAGGCGGGAGAATATGCCATAGCGCCCGGCGCAAGCATGCGCATGATTCTGCGTCAAATCACAGCAGGTGAAGTTTTACAACACCAAATCAGCATCGCCGAAGGGCTGAGCAGTTCTGAAATCCTGACACTGGTTAAATTAGCTGAACCCCTAAGCGGGGAGCTGCCCGCTTTGCCACCCGAAGGCAGCCTGTTGCCAGAAACCTATAATTTTCCCAGGGGTGAAACGCGCGCAGCACTTATTGCCCGCATGCAGACGGCGCAAAAAACATTGCTGGCGAAAGTCTGGGCTGCGCGGAACGCACACATTCCCCTTGCGACGCCAGAGGATGCCCTCATCCTTGCCTCGATTGTCGAGAAGGAAACCGGCATCGCCGCAGAACGCCCGCTGATTGCCGGGGTGTTTTACAACCGGTTGCGCCTCGGCATGGCGTTGCAGTCTGATCCGACCGTCGTGTACGCCCGTGATAAGGGCGCGCCCAATGATGCCCCTATCAGCCGCGCGGACCTGGCCATCGAAAGCCCGTTTAATACCTACAAACAGCCCGGCCTGCCCCCTGCCCCTATCGCCAATCCGGGGCGCGCTGCGCTTGAGGCGGTGCTGCATCCGGGGGATACGGATGCGCTATATTTCGTCGCCGATGGCAATGGGGGCCACACCTTTGCGGCCAGCCTCGATGAACACAATAAAAATGTCGCAAGGTTACGGGCGCGCGAGAAGCAACAGAAGAATTTATCCCCCAAAAAATAATCTGAAATGTGGCATAGTACCTTTTAGCAATCCGCAACAGCGACAGGAGCCTCCACAAAAATGCCCATAGCCAGCATGACCGGTTTTGGACACGCCGATGGCGAATATGCGGCGTTTCGCTGGGCATGGGAACTGCGCAGTGTCAATGGACGCGGGCTGGATGTCCGTATGCGGATGCCTTCCGACTTGTCCATGCTGGAAAGTACGATCCGCGAAAAAACCGCACAGAAATTCAAACGCGGCAATATTCAGATCAGCCTGCAACTCAGCCGCAGCGCCGGCGGAGAGACGCAAATCAAAATCAATCATGAGGCCCTGCAACAGGTGCTTTCCGTGCTGGCCGAAATCGAGAACCAGTCCGGGCTGGCGCCGTCCACGGCCAGCGGCATCCTGAATATTCGTGGCGTTGTCGAGCAGGTCGAACATATAGAGACAGAAGAGGAGCGTGAGAAGCGCCTTGCAGCCATTCTGCAAAGTTTTGAAACCGCGCTTGCCGATCTTTTTGCATCGCGCGCCGCAGAGGGTAAACGTCTACATAGTGTCGTTTCAGGTCAGGTTGATGAAATCGCATGCCTCATCAGCGCCGCCGAAGGCCGCGCTGGGAATGCCGTTACGCTGCTGCGGCAACGGTTGAGTGAGCAGCTTGCTATATTGTTGGGAAATACATCCGCACTCTCCGAAGATCGCCTTGCCCAGGAAGTGGCCCTGCTTGCCACCAAGGCGGATATCCGCGAGGAAATAGACCGCCTGAACGCCCATGTTTCCAATGCGCAAAGCCTGCTGAAAGAATCCGGACCTGTTGGCCGCAAGCTGGATTTTCTGATTCAGGAATTTAATCGCGAAGCCAATACGCTCTGTTCCAAATCCCCGGATACGGAACTTACCCGCATCGGACTTGACCTGAAGGTGCAGATTGAGCAGCTTCGTGAACAAATTCAGAATATCGAATAGAGTCGAATATGGCGCGCATAAATCTTCATCGCCGTGGTTTGATGCTGGTGCTTTCCTCACCATCGGGTGCCGGAAAAACCACATTGTCGCGATTACTGCTGGCAAGCGAACCAGACCTTGCAATGTCTGTGTCGGCGACAACACGCCCAATGCGCCCGGGCGAGATCGAGGGAAAGGATTATTATTTTATTTCCGAAGCTGAATTTACCGCACGCCGCGACAAGGACGAATTTCTGGAACATGCCAAAGTGTTTGAGAATTATTACGGCACCCCGGCGAACATGGTTGAAGCTGCGCTCAAATCCGCCAGAGACGTGCTGTTTGATATTGACTGGCAGGGAACACAGCAATTAAAGGCGCGGGCGCGTGAAGATCTGGTGTCGGTATTTATTTTGCCTCCGTCCAAGGATGATCTGCAACAACGCCTGACCACCCGCGCGCAGGACAGCGCGCAAATCGTAGCGGCACGAATGGCCAAGGCATCGGACGAAATGAGCCATTGGCCCGAATATGATTATGTCATCGTCAATGAGGATGTAGACGCCGCACATCAGCAATTGCGCGCGATCCTCACCGCAGAACGGCTGCGCCGCGAACGCCAGACCGGCCTGCCGGATTTTGTAAAAAGATTGCGTGAGGGCAGCTAGATCGTTTTTTGATCTGATTGACGCATCACAGACTCTAATCCATCACTCCACCGGCTTGAAGGCAATGGCGCGTTTGACGGCTTCGCGTTTTTGATCTGACGTTAAGCGCGCCGCGAGCGTAACCAGTTCTTCGGCGTCAAATTCAAGAAACCCGTTCTTGGCCGACAGATAATACCATTTATAGGCTTCAACGAGATCCTGTGCGCCAGCTTCGCCGGAGCTGGATAATCGTCCCAGATTAAACTGACAATTGGCGATATTGCGCGCGGCGCATTTGCCATACCAAATGGCGGCTTTTTCAACAGACTTTTCAACCCCCGCCCCTGCTTCATAGAAAGAGCCAAGCGCGAACTGTGCGCCCGCATGTCCGCCTTCGGCCGCCAGTGCGTACCATTTTGCAGCTTCTGGAAGATTTTCCGGCTCCACGCCACCGGATTCGTAATAATCACCCAGACGGAACTCCGCCTGATGATCCTGGCTTGTTTCAGAGGCCTGTTTCCACCAGGCAACAGCGTCAGAATATTTACCGCTGTCGAACAGTTCCTTGCCCTGATCAGCCATGACCGGGAAGCTTGTCAGTAACAGCAATCCTGTCAGCAGCCGTAAATGCCGTAACATCTATCTCTCAATCAACGCACAATCGGCTTTAGTTTTATGTCCCTGGCCATACGAATGGCGTCACGCACCTGAACCGGCTCCATGCTGCGGCTCAGCTTTTCCAGCGCGGGGCCGCCAAACTCAATGAAGCCCTGCTGCGCCGCCAGATAATACCACATGTATGCGGCGACGTGATCCTTGGCGATCCCGGTACCTTCCTCATACATGACCGCTATATTATATTGGCATGCGACCTGCCCACGCTCGGCGCCCGCCAGATACCAGCGTGCGGCCTGTTCCGGTGATTTTTCTACGCCCAGGCCATCGTCATAGAGTGCGCCAAGATCGAAATGGGCCCGCTCATCCCCCAGCTCCGCCGCCTGGGTCAGCCATTTCGCGGCTTCTGTAAAATCACGCTCCACAATCACTTCCTTGTCCCGCGACACGCCATCGCGATAGGCCGCGCCCACACGATACATGGCATTCGCGCTGCCTTTTTCTGCCGCTTCCTTCCACCAGGACATCGCCGCTTCATAGTGCCCCCGCTTGAACAGCCGGTCTCCTTCATCAATATTTTCATCCGGTGCGGCCTTTTGCTTCACCGGCGCGTTCGCGGCTATGGCACCGCCCGCCAATGAAAAGCCGAGTATTGCCGCAGCAAAAATCCTGAAAAATCGATCCGAGAACCTCATGGCAGACCCCTTCCTGTTGGCTGTCCCTGTGACGCCTGTTAGAGATAATAAACCCTTGTTCCAATGCCAATAGCGAAACAATTTTTGTTGATGGCAATTCAGTGAGAATCCGTAGTGATCGCCGCACGGGCCCAGATTACCCCGGTTTCGGTTACGATGCCGTCCAGGCGCGCGTCCGCGTCACTCACCGGAACCTGTTGCACCCGTTGCGCCGAAAAGCCCAGTCCGATCGCAAGTTTACATTTCCCGGACACGCGCAAAGCCGTCAGGCTGCGGTCATAAAACCCGCCGCCATAGCCCAACCGGCAGCCCCGCCTGTCAAAGGCCAGCAAAGGGGTAATGACCAGGTCCGGCAAGACCTCCTGCGCATTTTCCCTGGGACCCAGAGTGCCAAATCCTGCAGGCGCAAGGGGTGCCCCAGGCGCCCATTCCCTGAAAATCAGCCGCCCCGAATCCCCCGCAACCACCGGCAAGGCCAACCGCCCCCCCTGGGCCGCGATACTTTCCAGCAAGGGGCGGGAATCAAATTCATCTTTCAGGGGCCAATAGCCCGCAATCACCCCACCGGAAGGAAGCACGACACTCTTCAGGAAATGTCTGGAGGCAACAACATATATTTCGGGAGCGGAACTTTTGAACATTTCCGCGCGCTTTTTGCGCTGTTCGTTCCGAAGATCAGCTTTTAGGCGGTCTATATCTGCAGGATTATTCGTCACAATAGTTTACAATTCTTCCAATCGTGCGGTGATTTCTTCCAGCCTGCTGGCAGATTCTTCAAGCATTCCGGATATAGTTTCGGATACGGATTGAATTTTGGCGGCGGATTTCCTGTCGGGCTCGGTTGCTTCGCTCAACTCATCCGCGATCACAATGCCCGCCATCAGCAACAATTGCGCATCCGTCAGTTTTACGCCACCACCCCGAACCGCATTGATTTTTGCATCCACATACTGGGCAAGCTCGCGCAGATGCGCCTCCTCCCCATCCCCACAGGCTAAATCATATTCGCGGCCATTTACCCGGACAGAAACTTGCGCCATCACCTGTTATCCTATTTTTACCTGTGTACTTTTAAGCACTTAGAACCTGGTGCAGGTCAGCAATGGTTCCATCCAGCCGTTTGGCAACCATCTTCTGCTGTTTGTGCAGGGTATCAAATGACTTGCGCAGGGCTGCATGCTCCGCTTCCAGGGCGGCATGGCGCGCTTTGAGGGCAGTCAGTTCCTTTGCCGTTTCCTGCTGCCGATCCTGGCGTTTTTGGACGGCGGCAAGTGCGCGTTCCAGTCCCGAAATCGCCTGTGTAAACCGTTCCTGCGCTTGTTCGAGCGACGCCATCCGCACTGTCCCCATATCTGACTGATTCCGGCATAGATTAGGCGTCATTCAGCCCCAGAGCAATATGCGCTTGCATGTTCATCCTTCACTTGACGATTGGCCCCCAACATGGTCAATCAGGTGGAAAGATTACAGGGAGCATTTAGAGCGTGGGAACAGCACAAACAGCGGACACAACCGGCCTGCTTTTAGGGACCGTACAGCGCAGCATGGCCAACGCCATCCGCGCCCTGAGCATGGACGCCGTGCAGAAGGCCAATTCAGGCCATCCAGGCATGCCGATGGGCATGGCGGATGTGGCAACGGTGCTGTTCACCCAGTTTCTGAAATATGACCCCGCCGATCCCAAATGGCCGGATCGAGACCGGTTTGTGCTGTCCGCCGGACATGGCTCGATGCTGTTGTATTCGGTGCTGCACCTTACCGGCTATGCCGATATGCCGATGCAGGAAATCATCAATTTCCGGCAATTGGGCGGCCTGTGCGCCGGACATACGGAATATGGCCATGTGGCGGGGATCGAGACCACCACCGGACCGCTGGGCCAGGGGCTTGGCAATGCGGTCGGCATGGCGATGGCCGAACGCTTGTTGGCGGCGCAGTTCGGTTCTGAGATTGTCGATCATTATACCTACGCCATGGCCGGTGACGGTTGCCTGATGGAAGGCATCAGCCACGAAGCGCTGGGGCTTGCCGGGCATCTGAAGCTGAACAAGCTGATTGTGCTGTTTGATGATAATAGCATCACCATAGATGGCGCCACCAATCTTTCCACCAGCGAAGATGTGCTGGCGCGCATCCGCGCCTATGGCTGGAACACGATCGCAATTGACGGGCATGATCCCGCCGCCATTGCCCACGCACTGGAGCACGCAAAGCTTAGCGACAAACCAACATTGATCGCCTGTAAAACCAAGATCGGGTTTGGCGCGCCCAACAAGCAGGGCACGTCGGATGTGCATGGATCACCGCTGGGCGACAAGGAAGTGGCCGCCGCGCGCGAAGCGCTGGGCTGGACCGCGCCGCCGTTTGAAATTCCAGATGCGATCCTGAAAGCCTGGCGCAGATTTGGCGGACGCGGGGCCACCCAATCCGCCGCCTGGAGGCAGCGCCTCGCCGCCATGAAGCCAGAGGCCCGTGCAGAATTTGAACGCCGCCTGTCAGGCAGATTGCCGCAGGCCTTTGACGCGGCAATCAGCGCCTTCAAGAAAAAGCTGGCGGAAGAAAAACCCACCGTCGCCACGCGCAAGGCGTCGCAAAACACGCTGGATGTGATCAACGCCATTGTGCCGGAAACCATCGGCGGTTCCGCAGACCTGACCGGATCGGTCAACACCAAATCTGCGGGCATGAACCCGGTCACACCAGATGATTTTACCGGACGCTATATCTATTACGGCATTCGCGAACATGGCTCGGCCGCCGCGATGAACGGCATGGCGGTGCATGGCGGCGTCATTCCCTACAGTGGAACCTTTCTGGTATTCAGCGATTATTGCCGACCATCGATCCGGCTGGCTGCGATGATGCGCCAGCGGGTTATTCATGTGATGACGCATGACTCCATCGGCCTGGGCGAAGATGGGCCGACGCACCAGCCGGTTGAACATCTGGCCAGCCTGCGCGCCATTCCGGATCTGCTGGTGTTTCGCCCAGCCGACGCAACCGAGACCGCCGAATGCTGGCAGTTGGCGCTGCAATCACAGGACCGGCCCAGCGTGATCAACCTGACACGCCAGAACCTGGCCCCTGCCCGGCTGGACTATGTGGAAGAAAATCTCTGTGCGCGTGGGGCCTATGAATTGCTGCCCGCCACCGGCAAGGCGCAGGTCACGCTGATCGCCACCGGATCTGAAGTGGAAATCGCCATGGCCGCGCGCGATCTTTTGCAGGCAGACGGCATTGGCGTTCGCATTGTGTCGGCCCCATGCCTGGAACTGTTCGATATGCAGGAGCAAGGCTATCGCCACAAAACCCTGGGCCTCGATACGGTTCGCATATCCATAGAGGCGGGCGCCACCTTTGGATGGGAGCGCTATGTGGGCGACAAGGGCGGCCTGATCGGCATCAATAGTTTCGGGGCCAGCGCACCGTATAAAGAACTCTACAAGCATTTTGGTTTAACACCGCAGGCGGTAGCGCAAAAAGCGCGCGGCCTGCTCGCATAGACAAGGGAGAAAAACACATGGCGTTGCGCGTAGCGATTAACGGATTTGGACGTATTGGCCGCAACATTTTGCGCGGGATCGTTGAATCCGGCCGCAAGGATATTCAGGTTGTCGCCCTGAACGATCTGGGGCCGGTGGAAACCAACGCGCATCTTCTGCGTTTTGATTCCGTGCACGGACGTTTTCCCGGTACTGTCACCACGACCGAGGACAGCATTGATTGCGGCACAGGCCCGATCAAGGTAACGGCCGAGCGCGACCCGGCCAAGCTGCCCTGGAAAGATTTGAACATCGACATTGCGATGGAATGCACCGGCTTTTTCACCAGCCGGGACGACGCTGCAAAACATCTTGCCGCTGGCGCAAAGCGCGTGCTGATTTCCGCGCCCGCCACCAATGCGGACCTGACCGTGGTGTATGGCGTCAACCATGACAAGCTGACCGCCGCGCACACCGTGGTGTCGAATGCGTCCTGCACCACCAACTGCCTGGCCCCTGTCGCCATGGTGCTGCATGAAACCGTCGGCATTCTGCAGGGCTTCATGACCACCATTCACGCCTATACCGGTGATCAGCCGACACTGGACACCATGCATTCGGATTTGTATCGCGGGCGCGCCGCCGCGCTGTCTATGATCCCGACTTCCACGGGCGCCGCCAAGGCGGTTGGCCTTGTGCTGCCGGAACTTGCGGGCAAGCTGGACGGCACCGCCATTCGCGTACCCACGCCCAATGTGTCGGTGATCGATCTGGTATTCAACGCCGGGCGCGAAACCAGTATCAAGGAAATCAACGACGCCATTCTGAAGGCCTCAACGGGCAAGCTGAAAGGCGTGCTGGCCGTTACCAATTCCAAGAATGTCTCGATAGACTTCAATCACGATCCAGCGTCTTCCACCTTTGCCTTTGACCAGACCCAGGTCACCGGCGGCAAACTGGTCCGTGTACTGAGCTGGTATGACAATGAATGGGGCTTCTCCAACCGCATGGCCGACACGGCCTTGGCGATGGGGAAATTTCTGTAGGGTCAGGGTCATGACCTACCGCACACTTGATGATCTGAACGTCGCCGGCAAGCGGGTAATCGTGCGTGTCGATATCAATGTGCCGATCAAGGACGGCAAAGTGACCGACGCCACGCGTATTGAACGTGTTGTGCCCACCATCCAGGAGCTTGCCGAAAAAGGCGCACGGGTCATTCTGCTGGCGCATTTTGGCCGGCCCAAGGGGCAGATCGTCAGCGACATGTCGCTGGCGCCGGTGGCGGAGCCTTTGTCGAAAGCACTGGACCGCAAGGTTTTGTTCGCTTCGGACTGTATCGGCCAGGTCGCGCAGGCTGCCGTTCAATCGCTGCATGATGGCGAAATCGTGCTGTTGGAAAACACCCGTTTCCATGCGGGTGAGGAAAAAAACGACAAGGATTTTGCCAACAATCTGGCGGAGCTGGGCGAGATTTATGTAAATGATGCGTTCTCGGCGGCGCACCGCGCGCATGCCTCGACCGAGGGCATTGCGCATCTGCTGCCATCGGCGGCGGGTCGCGGCATGCAGGCGGAACTTGATGCGCTGGGCAAGGCATTGAGCAAACCTGAACGCCCTCTGGTGGCCGTGGTTGGCGGCGCAAAGATTTCTTCCAAGCTCGACCTGCTGGGTAATCTGGTGCAAAAAGCCGATTGCCTGATTATTGGCGGCGGCATGGCGAACACGTTTCTGGCCGCATTGGGAAAACCAGTTGGCGCATCGTTGTGCGAACATGATCTTGGTGAAACCGCGCGCGAAATTCTGGCGAAGGCCAAAGCCGCTGGCTGTGAAGTGCTGCTGCCGCATCATGTGGTGGTGGCCAGGGAATTCAAGGCCAACACCCCATCGAAAACCGTTTCCATTGACGCCATCGCCGCCGATGACATGATCCTGGATGTGGGCGGCGACGCGGTCAGCGATATTATCGCGCGCTTCGAGAAAGCCAAAACCATTGTCTGGAACGGCCCGCTGGGCGCATTTGAGATTGCCCCGTTTGATGCGGGCACAAAGGCCGCCGCACTGGCTGCCGCAAAACTGACAAAATCCGGACGCCTATTGTCGGTTGCGGGCGGCGGCGATACAGTTGCCGCACTGAACCAGGCTGGAGCCGCCAATGATTTCAGTTATGTTTCCACCGCAGGCGGCGCCTTTCTGGAATGGCTGGAGGGCAAGGAGTTGCCGGGCGTCAAGGCGCTGGAAACCGCATAATTCAACTCACCAACAGGAGGACACAAAATGGATTTGAGCGCATTAAACAAAATTGCCGTCAAGATGGTCGAAACCGGCAAGGGCATTCTGGCCGCCGACGAAAGCAGCGGCACCATCAAAAAGCGCTTTGACCAGATCAAGCTGGAATCCACCGAGAATGCGCGCCGCGATTACCGCGAAATGCTGTTCCGCTCCGAAGGCATGAAACATATCAGCGGTGTCATTCTGTATGACGAAACCATCTGGCAGAAAGCCGCCGATGGCGCGCCACTGGTGAAGATCATTGAAAATGCAGGCGCGGTTCCCGGCATCAAGGTTGATGAGGGCACGGAAGCAATCGCCGGAACGGCGGGCGAGCTGATTACCAAGGGGCTGGATAATCTGTCTTCCCGACTGCCAAAATATTACGAAGCCGGGGCGCGTTTCGCCAAATGGCGCGCTGTTATTGATCCTGTTGCCGGACGCTTCTCACATACGGGCATTATGGCCAATGCGCATGCGCTGGCGCGCTATGCCAATCTGTGCCAGGCTAACAATATTGTGCCTATCGTTGAACCGGAAGTGCTGATGGATGGCGATAATGATATCGACTCCTGTTACATGGTCACGCAATGGGTGCTGAAGGAAACCTTTCAGCAGCTTTATTTCATGAACGTTGCGCTGGAAGGCATCGTGCTGAAGCCCAACATGATCGTGCCCGGCAAGAAAAGCGCAAAAAAAGCCAGTATTGATGAAATCGCGGAAAAGACCATCAAGTGCCTGAAGGATTGCGTGCCTGCCGCTGTTCCCGGCATTGCGTTCCTGTCCGGCGGGCAATCCGACGAAGAAGCCACCGCCAATCTCAGCGCCATGAACGCGCTGGGCGCCTTGCCGTGGAATCTGACTTTCTCCTATGGCCGCGCGTTGCAGCATCCCGCGATCATGGCCTGGGCCGGCAAGCCGGAAAATGTGAAACGCGCACAAACCGTGTTCACCCACCGCGCCAAAATGAACGGCCTCGCCACCAAGGGTGCCTACAAGGCGGAGATGGAACGCGAACTGGCAGCGTAATTTCAACTTGCTATTTCACACTCTGTGTCACCCCGCACTTGTTGCGGGGTCCAGGGTAAAGTACTCAGGTTTTTCTTTGTGGCTCCTGGACCCCGGAATAAATCCGGGGTGACAGATCGAGTTCCGGGTTCACCCTCCCATGTCCAAAAACGCCGATCCCGTCATTTGCCGCCTCTATCTTATCACGCCTCCGCAAATCGTGCTGGCGCAATTTGCGGATGATCTGGTGCGCGCACTGGATGGCGGCGATGTGGCCTGTGTGCAGTTGCGGCTGAAAGACTGCCCCGATGATGAGGTGAAGCGTGCGGCGGAAATGCTGATGCCGATTGCGCACCGCCATGGTGCCGCGTTCATCATCAATGACCGCCCCGATATCGCCAAAGCCATCAATGCCGATGGCGTGCATATCGGCCAGCAGGATGCGCGTTATGCCGAGGCGCGCAAGCTGTTGGGCCCGGATAAAACCATCGGCGTCACCTGTCACGACTCCCGTCATCTGGCGATGGAGGCCGCCGAAGCGGGCGCGGATTATGTGGCCTTCGGCGCGTTCTTTCCAACCATCACCAAGGATGTGGAAACCCACGCCGCACCGGAATTACTGACCTGGTGGCAGGAAACTTTCCTGATCCCGTGTGTGGCGATTGGCGGTATCAAGGTTGAAAATTGCGGCCTGCTGGCACAGGCAGGGGCCGACTTCATCGCTGTTTCCAGCGGCGTATGGAATTATCCGGATGGGCCGAAAGCGGCGGTTGCCGCCTTCAACCGGATGATCGCCGGGGGCCGTCTGTAGGCGTCAGAAATTCAGCGCCTTGGCCTGCACCACCAGCGGGATGGCGCGAACCTTGGCCAGCACCGCGTCACTGATCGCATCGTCTACTTCGATCAGCGCGATGGCATTGCCCTGGGCCTTTTCGCGGCCCAGATGGAAGGTGGCGATATTGACACCCGCCTCGCCCAATACCGTGCCAAGGCGGCCAATAAATCCCGGCTTGTCTTCATTGGTCACATACAACATATGCGGGCCAAGCTCGGCTTCCAGTTCGATGCCCTTGACCTGAATGATGCGTGGGTTTTGATCCGCAAACAATGTACCCGCCACGCCCCGGCGCTGATTTTCCGTGACCACGGTCAGGCGCATATAAGTGTGATACGCGCCCTGTTGCGGCCCCTTGGTTTCAGAAACACGAATGCCGCGTTCGCGCGCAACGGATGGGGCGCTAACCATATTCACATTGGATAATAGCGGGGTCAGCAACCCGCACAATGCCATCGATGTCAGCGCTTTGGTATTCAGATCGGCGACCACGCCTTCATATTCAAGTTCAACTTCCTTGATGCCGGTTTCGGTCAATTGTCCGGCAAACATGCCTAACTGTTCCGCAAGTTTCATATAGGGCGCAAGCAGCGCCGCTTCTTCCGCACTGAGTGACGGCATGTTCAGCGCATTGGTAACAGCGCCATCAATCAGAAAATCCGCCATCTGTTCGGCAACCTGTAACGCCACATTTTCCTGCGCCTCGGTGGTGGATGCGCCCAGATGCGGCGTTGCAATGACATTTTCATGGGCGAACAGGGGATTGTTCGTGGCCGGTTCAACCTCGAACACATCAAGGGCGGCGGCGGCGACGCGACCTGTGTTAAGCGCCGCCAGCAAATCTTTTTCAACAACCAGCCCACCGCGCGCGCAGTTGATAATGCGCACGCCCTGCTTCATTTTTGAAATGGCCGCCGCATCAATAATATTGCGTGTCTGGTCGGTCAGCGGCGTGTGCAAAGAAATAAAATCCGAACGCCTGAACAGCGCTTCCAGTTCCACCCGCTCAACCCCCAGTTCCCTGGCCTTTCCCGGCGACAGGAATGGATCATAGGCCAGCACCTTCATACGCAGGCCACGGCCACGATCGGCAACAATGGCGCCAATATTGCCGCAGCCAATAATCCCCAGAGTCTTGCCGGTAACCTCAACCCCCATGAAGCGGTTTTTTTCCCATTTGCCGGCCTTGGTCGACTGGCTTGCTTCGGGAATTTGCCGTGCTGACGCCAGCATCAGCGATATGGCATGTTCCGCTGTCGTGATGGCATTGCCATGGGGTGTGTTCATCACCACGATGCCGCGCGCCGTGGCGGCGGGCACATCCACATTGTCCACCCCGATGCCCGCACGGCCAATGACGCGCAGTTTTTTTCCGGCCGCGATAATTTCCGCCGTCACCTTGCTGGAGGACCGGATCGCCACGCCGTCATACTGACCAATGATGGCGCGTAATCCATCCGGTTTCAGGCCGGTTATTACATCCACGTCCACGCCGCGCTCGCGGAAAATTTCTGCCGCGCGGTCGCTCATGGCGTCAGCTATCAGAACTTTTGGCATTGTAATGCTCCTGTCACAGTATGAATGGCGATAAGGGAGTCCGGGCGCAACACTTAGCTCTTAACCTGCCCCCATGCCCACTCAAGCCACGGCAGCAGCGCCGCAAGGTCCGCGCCCTCTACCGTCGCCCCGGCCCAGATGCGCAGGCCCGGCGGCGCATCGCGGTATGAATCGATATCGTAAGCAATCTTTTCAGCCTCCAGCAGGCCTGCTATCTGCTTTGCGGCTTTTGCCTGCCCGGCTGCATCAAGCGCCTGAAACCATGGATCGACGATCCGTAGACAGACAGATGTATTGGAGCGAATGGCGGGATCGGCCGCAAGAAAATCAATCCACTGGGTGCGCGCCACCCAATCGGCTATAATCTTCAGATTGGCGTCCGCACGCCCGATCAATGCCGTAAGGCCGCCAATTTTTTCCGCCCAAGACAATGCGCTGAGATAATCTTCTACCGCCAGCATGGACGGCGTGTTGATGGTGGCGCCCTGAAATAAATCTTCGGTCAGCTTGCCGCCGCTGGTCATGCGGAAAAGTTTCGGCATCGGCCATGGCGGCGTATAGCTTTCAAGACGCGCCACCGCGCGCGGCGACAGTGCAAGCATGCCATGCGCCGCTTCGCCCCCCAGCACTTTCTGCCAGGAAAAAGTTACGACATCCAACCTGTCCCACGGCAAATTCTGTGCGAAGGCCGCCGAGGTCGCATCGCATATGGTCAATCCGCCGCGATCCGCCGCGATCCAGTTGCCATCCGGCACGCGCACACCGGATGTGGTGCCGTTCCAGGTAAAAATCACATCACGGTCTTTGCCGACTTGCGCAAGATCAGGCAGCGCGCCATAATCAGCTTCAAAAACCCGGACGTCTTTCAGTTTTAACTGCCTGGTGACATCATTCACCCAGCCGGAACCAAATGATTCCCAAGCGAGCACATCAATGCCCCGCGCCCCCAGCAGCGACCACAACGCCATTTCCACCGCGCCGGTATCGGACGCAGGCACAATGGCAAGCCGGTAATCCCCGGGCATGCCAAGCAGTGTCGCGGTGCGGGTAATGGCGTCCGCCAGTTTCGCCTTCCCAGGTTTGGAACGGTGCGAACGTCCCAGGCAGGCATTTTTCAGATTTTCAAGAGACCATCCGGGGTGCTTGGCACAGGGGCCGGATGAAAAATGCGGGTTTGCTGGCCGAAGATTCGGCTTAACCGGCGTAGCATTGGCAACCATTGGCGCCATCCTTCTGTAATACTTCCCGTTGGGAGGAAGCGACCCGCCGTGGGTATACCGAAAGCGCCATAGTTAAGTCAACAAAATTATGCTGCGCCGCACAACAAACAAGATTAGATTAATTGTGCGAGCCCATGGTGCTTAAAACCTTCAAATCATCCCGCGTCCCACGGATATATCCAGTTCCCGGATTTTCTTGCGCAGTGTATTACGGTTAAGTCCCAGCAACTCCGCAGCCCTGATCTGGTTCCCCTTGGTGGCGGCAAGGCACATGGAAATTAGCGGGCGCTCGATCTCTCGCAGGATACGATCATGCAGGCCTGCGGGGGGCAGATCTTCTCCGTGATCGGCAAAATATCGCGCCAGGTTTCGTTCAACCGCAGCACACAGACTATCATTGCCACCTGTTCCATTTACTTCCGCCGGACTATTCTGGGTGTCCGCCAGTTCCGATTCAATAATTTCTACACTGATAACCTCATCCTGATAGAGCGCCGCCAGACGCAATGTCAGATTTTCCAGCTCGCGCACATTCCCCGGCCAGCGATGGCGTTTAAGCCGCTCCAGCGCCGCCTGTTCCAGAACCTTGTGCGCAAGCCCGCCAGCTTCGGCGCGAACAAGAAAATGCCGCACCAGATCAGGAATATCCTGCGAACGCTCGCGCAATGGCGGAAGCCGCATCGGCACGACATTCAAACGGTAAAACAAATCCTCGCGGAACAGGCCCTGCGCAATTTGCTGACGTAAATCGCGATTGGTCGCGGCGATAATCCGTACATTGGTGCGGATGGCAGCACGTCCACCAACCATCATATACTCACCCTCCTGCAATACACGCAGCAGGCGGGTTTGAGCTTCCAGCGGCATATCGCCAATTTCATCGAGAAATAATGTACCCCCCTCAGCCTGCTCAAAACGCCCGGATGCACGGTTTGCCGCGCCGGTGAAGGAACCTTTTTCATGACCGAACAATTCGCTTTCGATCAGCTCACGTGGGATCGCCGCCATATTTATGGCGACGAAGGGACCGTTTTTGCGTTTTCCATAATCATGCAATGCCCGCGCCACCAGTTCCTTGCCGGTGCCGGATTCGCCGTTGATCATCACGGTCAGATCTGTTCCCATCAGCCGCGCCAGAATGCGATAAATTTCCTGCATCGCGGGCGAACGCCCGATCAGCGGCAGATCGTCTTCGCCTGAGTTGGTGTTTGCGTTTTCCACGGGTGAATTCATTTGCGCCGCCAGCGCGCGTTTCACCACCCTGGTCAATTCATTCAGGTCAAACGGCTTGGGCAAATATTCATACGCCCCTTTTTCCGCCGCCTTGAGCGCCGTCATCAGCGTGTTTTGCGCGCTCATGACAATGATAGGCAGTCCCGGACGATGTTTTTTGATGCGCGGCAACATGTCAAACACATTGCCATCCGGCATCATCACATCGGTGATAAGCAGATCGCCCTCGCCCTCTGATATCCAGCGCCACAGATTTGCGAGATTGCCCGTAGAGCGCACATTGTAGCCAAGACGCACCAGCGCCTGGTTCAGCACCGTACGGATGGCGTTATCATCATCGGCGACAATGATGGTTTGGGGCATGGTGGTTGCTGATGGCGTACTCATGATAATTGACTGCTCTGTTTTGTGCGCCCGCGTACGGGCAGCAGTGTCCGGAATATTGTACGTCTTGGCTGTGCGTCACATTCGATCATGCCGCCGTGGTCACCAATTATTTTGGCGACCAGCGACAGCCCCAGTCCGGTTCCATTCGGCTTTGTACTGATGAACGGATCAAACAAATGCGTCTTGATGTCTTCTGCAATACCTGGCCCGTTATCGCGCACACAGACCTCAAAGGGTAACGCCACACGGGCAGTTCCTCCGGGAAGCGCCAGCCGCATCCCATGACGATAGGCCGTCGTCAGTGTGATTTCGCCACCACTGACCCCCTCAAGCGCTTCAGCGGCATTTTTTACGAGATTGAGAAACACCTGAATGAGCTGATCGCGATCTCCCATCACTTCAGGCAGCGAAGGGTCATATTCTTCGATAAAGCGGATATTTTTTGCAAATCCCGCTTGTGCAATACGCCTGACATGTTCCAGCACCTGATGAATGTTAACTGGCGCCTGCTGCAATGGCCGCTGGTCACTAAAGGCTTCCATGCGGTCTACCAGTTCGCAGATACGATCCGTTTCTGCGCAGATAAGCTGTGTCAGTTGCTTGTCCGCCTCATTGGCGTTCTGTTCCACAAGCTGCGCAGCGCCACGGATGCCGGACAGCGGGTTTTTAATTTCATGCGCCAGCATGCTGGCCATACCAGTGACTGACCGCACGGCGCCACGATGGGTTAGCTGCTGATCCATCTTGCGCGCAATGCCTGCTTCACGCAGCACGAGCAATACATCGCTGCGATCATCACCAATGGGCGCCACCTGCACATCCGTAATCCGTTCACCGGTGTGCGGTGTGCTCAGATTTACCTCGTACTCCCAAACCGCCACGCCATCACGCCGGACCTGGCCGATCATCTCCAGCACAGGACTTCCAAAAGGGATTAATTTCGCAATTGGCTGATTAAGCAGCATATGCGTGCTTGATTTGAAAAATTGCTGCGCCTCGGCATTGATATAGGAAATTCTGCCTGCTTCATCCACGACAATGACAGGGGCCGGAATTGCATCAAGTATCATTTCTGCACTGGCATTCAATGCGGCTATGCCGCTACCGCGCGTGAGACCCCTGTTTATCAAGGATTCTGACATCAGGCTGCTAACTCCATCAACTGATCCATACTGTAGCGGTCTATTGCAGCCAGCACAGCGGTAGAACTATCCAGCATCATCAATGTGCGGCGAAGCGTTTCGCCCTGCGGCATGTACGCCAGATACCAGCCCAAATGCTTGCGCGCGTTGCGCACACCCAGCGCTTCGCCATAATGCGCGATCATCGCCGTGTAGTGCTGACACATGATTGCAATTTGCGTCTGGATTGGCGGCGCAGGAAGCTTTTTTCCCGTGGCGAGGAAATGCCGGATTTGTTCTGGAAACCAGGGGCGGCCCTGCGCACCGCGTCCAACCATAACGGCATCGGCGCCCGACAGCGACAAAGCGGCCGCCGCATCTTCTTCGGTTTCAATATCGCCATTGACGATCACGGGAATATTGACCGCCTGTTTGACCTGCGCCACAAATTCCCAATCGGCGCGGCCAGTGTAAAATTGGCAGCGTGTGCGGCCATGGACGGAAATTAGCTGAACCCCAAGCGCCTCGGCACGGCGCGCCAGTTCGGGCGCGTTGCGGTTTGTCTCATCCCATCCCGTACGCATTTTCAGTGTCACGGGAATATTCACGGCCCTGACCGTCGCCGCGATTAAGGCTGACGCCAGATCCAGATCGCGCATGAGCGCCGAGCCGGAATATCCATGCACGACTTTTTTGGCCGGACACCCCATATTGATATCGATGATTTGGGCCCCTATGTCCGCACATATGCGGGCCGCCTCGCCCATCCAGTAGGCTTCGCAACCCGCGATCTGTATCGCCAGCGGCTTTTCATCTTCGGTGCGGCGCAGGCGGCGTTGCTGGCCGGCCGGCCGGGACATTATTTCCCTGCTTGCCAGCATTTCGGAGTAAACCAGTCCGACGCCCTGTTCGCGGAATATGCGACGTGTTGGCAAATCCGTAATGCCTGACAATGGCGCCAGGAAAACCGGGTGGCTGATCTTTATGGACTGAAGTGCAATGGTCATAATTTAGGCATTCTTTTCTGATGATTAATTAATAGGCATGTTATATCCCGCCACAATAATCTGCAAGTGTTTATTGCAGCGCACACGGGTAAGCTTGGCAGAACTGCCCCACTCCGTTAGGTTTGCAGCAAGTAACTGAAAGAAATGAACGAATGCGTATTGCTGTTCTGATCATGGCCGCCGGCAAAGGAACGCGCGCGGGGGGTGCGCATCCCAAGCAATACAGAAAAATTGCTGGTCAGGCGATGCTGCGTCATACAGTCAGCAGGTTTTACCACCATCCCCGGATTGGCCGGATACAGGTGATCATCAACCCGGACGATGAAGGGCTCTACAGGGATTCTGTGGCCGGCCTACCCATCGCTTCCCCTATTCCGGGGGGCAATAGCCGGCAGGAATCCGTGCGGCTGGGGCTTGAGGCGCTTGCGTCAGACCCGCCGGACCTGGTTCTGATCCATGACGCCGCGCGGCCTTTTACCGATACCGCAACCATTGATGGCGTGATTGCCGCGCTGTCTGAGGCTGACGGCGCCATTGCCGCCATCCCGATGACGGACACCGTAAAAATGTCGCAGGGGACGAATATCATCAGGGGAATAACACGCGACGGATTGTGGCGCGCACAGACACCGCAGGGGTTTCGGTTTCCGGCGATCCTGGATGCCCATCGCAGGGCCATTGGTTTGGACCTAACCGATGATGCCGACGTTGCCGAACATGCCGGACTTCAGGTGCGTCTGATACAGGCCAATGAGAATAATTTCAAAATCACCCATGATGAGGATTTTATCCGCGCTGAACGCATGTTTGGCAGGGCCGAAATGCTGACACGCCTTGGCATGGGCTATGACGTGCACCGTTTTGAAACGGGCAGCGCTGTCATTTTATGCGGCGTTGAAATCCCGTATCACAAGAAACTGGCGGGGCATTCCGATGCGGATGCCGGCCTGCACGCCTTGACGGATGCTATCCTTGGCGCCATTGCCCAGGGCGATATTGGCCAGCATTTCCCCCCATCTGATCCACAATGGAAAGGTGCGCCCTCACACATTTTTCTTGAGCATGCGGGCAAACTGGTACGTAGCATGGGCGGAGAAATCATCAATCTTGACGTCACCCTGATCTGCGAGGCGCCCCGCATCGGACCACACCGGATTTTGATGCAACAGCGCATAGAACAAATACTCGGCCTGCCGCCCGGGCGCGTCAGCGTTAAGGCCACCACCACCGAAGGATTGGGCTTTGCCGGGCGCAGCGAAGGCATTGCAGCGCAGGCGGTGGCCAGTGTCAGGACTCCAAAATGATCCTGGCGCAGCCGCCCGCCAGCATTGGCTTTCGTCATCCGGTCAGCCTGATCGCCACCTGGTTTGGCAGCGGCCTGTTACCGGGCGCGCCGGGCACATGGGGATCCATCGCCGCCCTGCCCTTTGCCTGGATGATTGCGATGCTTTTTGGCGCATGGGGACTATTTTGCGGCGTCATAGCTGCTTTCGCCATTGGGATTTGGGCGGCGGGGCGCTACACTCATGCAGCCGGTCTAAAAGACTGTCAGAATGTTGTGATCGATGAGGTTGCCGGTCAGTGGCTGGCGTTGCTGTTTGTACCGCTGGATCCTTTGGCCTATTTTGCGGCCTTTATTTTGTTTCGCATTTGCGACATTTATAAACCCTGGCCAGCCAATTGGGCGGACAGGACAGTGTCCGGCGGTTTGGGTATAATGCTTGATGATATGGTTGCGGGGGCGTACGCATTAATGCTGATACATACGGCCCTATATGTGATCCAGTAAGACAGCGCAGGAGAAGAAAAATGTTCCCCCTTAAAACCCTGAAACTTGCCGAAATGCTGTTGGCCGACTGTAAGGCCCAGGGATTGCGCATCGCCACCGCAGAATCATGCACCGGCGGGCTGGTGGCCGCATGTCTGTGCTCCATACCGGGCGCCTCATCAGTGTTTGACCGTGGTTTTGTTACCTATAGCAACGAGTCCAAGCGTGATCTGCTGGGTGTCCCCGGCGATCTGATGGCCGATGTCGGTTCAGTAAGCGAGCCGGTATCCCGCATGATGGCGGAAGGCGCGGTGGAAAATTCCAATGCGCATCTGGCCGTTGCCATTACGGGCGTTGCGGGACCAGGTGGCGGCACCCGCATGAAACCGGTTGGCCTGGTGCATGTGGCCGCAGCGCGCGAACGCAAACCCATTATTCATGAACTCTATCATTTCGGCGATATCGGCCGCGAAGAAATCCGCATGGAGGCGGTTTATGCGGCGCTGGAATTATTGCATCGGCATGTGCAGCGTTAGATTTATTGCAGGGCTGAATGTAGCGCCACCGGTTTGACCATTTGAAATGTACAGCACTTAAATGAAAATCGGTTTTATTTTCATTGCGCAATCGCATCAGATTTTTCACAGTCTGCCTGCCGCCTGCGCGCTGTCGCGGGAATATCCTGAGATTGAGGTAACCCTGCTGGCGCGCAGCCCCGCTCAGGAAGACTATCTGCGTCAGCTTGCAGGCTATTATAGTGCTGACAGGCTGAAATATCAGATCATTGCCCCGCCATTTCGCTCCTCGCGCAGCGCCGTGAACGATTCAGTTCCAAAATTACTCATATTATTATGGAACCTTTGGGGATTATCGCGTTTCGACGCGCTTGTGATGCCGGAACGCACCAGCCTGGTATTGCGTAATATGGGTCTGCGCAACACGAAGTTCATACACACTACGCATGGCGCGGGTGATGACGAACGGGATTGGGATACGCGCATACGAAAATTCGATCTGGTGCTGCTGCCGGGACGTAAACGGCGCGACCGGCTGCTGGACAAAGGCCTGCTTCGCCCCGGCCATTATGCCATCAGCGGATATAGCAAATTTGATCTGGTCACGCGCATGGGAAAGACGCAGCAGCCTTTGTTCCATAATGGCCGCAAAACAGTATTGTACAACCCGCACCAAAATAAACTGCACAGCTCCTGGCAGAAAATCGGGCATCAGGTGCTGGACTATTTTGCAAAATCCGATCAGTTCAATCTGATCTTCGCGCCCCATATTCGTATGTATGCCGATGGGGTTATTACCCAGGAAGAATTGCGCCCTTACCAAAACCTTGAACATGTTTTGATTGATACCGGCAGCGCGCGCAGCGTTGACATGAGTTACAGTCTGGCCGCCGATATATATCTCGGTGACTGGAGCAGCCAGGTTTATGAGTTTTTGCTGCATCCCCGCCCGGTAATATTTCTGAACCCGCACTATTTTGAATGGCATGGCAAGGAAGAATATCTGTGGTGGACACTGGGCAGGGTTGCCGAAAACATTTCTGAAATGGATACGGCTCTGGCTGGAATAGAGCAGTGGCGCGCGCAATTCGAGCCACTGCAAAAAGACGCCATCCATTATACATTCGAAAACTTCCCGCAATCCGCGCCAATGCGCGCAGCAGACGCCATTGTCACCTATCTAAAAAATGGTCAGGTTACAGATGATTTGGCCTGAAAAGTTTAACGCGCCAGCGCCTTGCGCGCAGCTTCCGGGTCAAGGGTGGAGAATGCGTCATACTGGCTGAGAAACACACTTCCGCTTAATTCCTCCAGGAAATGGCTACGCTGCAACTGGTCCATCACCGGTCCCTTGATTTCAGAAAAATGCAGTTTTACATCAGAATCCCGCAACCGCGCATTGATCGCCTCCAGGCTTTCCAGCGCGCTGGCGTCAATGGAGTTCACCGCCGGGCACATCAGCACCACATGCCTGACGGCGGGATGTTCCGCCACCAGGCTTTGCACCTTGTCTTCAAGAAAACGGGCATTGGGAAAATACAGGCTTTCATCCACCCGCAAAGTAAGCACATGCGGGCTGGTCACCACCTTGTGACGTAAAATATTTCTGAAATGTTCCGTGCCGGGAACCTGTCCAACAATGGCGCTATGGGGACGGCTGGTGCGATACAGATGAATCAGAACAGAAAGCGCCACACCAGACAAAATCCCAATTTCAACGCCTGCCACAAGGGTCAATAATATCGCTGCAAACATGGCCGCAAAATCAGACTTCGAATAAACCCAGGTGCGTTTGATCACCCCCGGATCAATCAATGAAAGCACAGCGACAATAATTGTCGCTGCCAGTGTAGCCTGTGGCAGAAAAAATAAATAAGGCGTCAGAAAAACAGTTGCAGCCGCAATACCAATTGCCGTGAAAGCGCCTGCTGCGGGTGTTTCTGCGCCCGCATCATGATTGACAACCGATCGCGCAAACCCGCCCGTAACAGGAAACCCGCCCGACAAAGCTGATGCGATATTGGCTGTTCCAAGACCTATCAATTCCTGATCAGGTATGATCCGCTGGCGTCGCTTGGCGGCCAGTGTCTGGGCAACGGAAACGGACTCCACAAAACCAATAACGCTAATCAGCAAAGCTGGTCCAAGCAATGATTTCCATAATCCAGGATCAAATGAAGGCATCGTAAAGGGTGGCAGGCCACTGGCGATACTCCCCACTATACGGACCCCAACCGTGTCAAGCGCATATTTCCAACTGGCCCATGCCGTAAGCACAACCGCCAGAATTGGGCTGCTTTTTACGATAATATCCGCCAACCGAACAGAGACGCCCAGACGCAACAACAGGCGCTTTAATTGTGTGCGGACGAGGACAAGAAATCCAATCACAAAAACACCGATAAGCAGTGTTGGCTGGTTTGTTTTACCCAATTGCGGCACAAGTCCCTGAATGATTTCAATCAGGTTCTGCCCACCGCCCCCAACACCTAAAATATGCTTCATCTGACCGGCGGCGATCAGAATTCCCGAAGCAATAATAAATCCCGCAATCACCGGATGGCTGAGAAAGTTTGCCAGAAATCCCAGACGAAACAGCCCCATAATGACCAGGATCAGACCGGATATGAATGCCAGGCAAATTGCGGCCAGATAATAATCAAAACTGCCCTGTGCGGCGATGTCCCCCACCGCCACCGCCGTCATCAACGAAATCACGGCAACCGGCCCAACCGCCAATGTACGGCTGGTGCCAAAAACCGTATACGCCACCAGTGGTAATATGCTGGCGTACAGACCAACCTGCGGGGGCAGCCCCGCCAGCATGGCATAGGCCAGCGATTGCGGGATCAGCATGAGCGTAACAACGATCGCTGCAATCAGATCATTGGTCAACGCGCCGCTATTGTATTTTCCACCCCAGTCCAGAATTGGAAAATACTGCCTTAACATGGCGTCACATAATCACAGGCGCTATCAAAAAATTCCATCTGAGAACTGATCATCTAAAAATAATTCAGAGGCAATTTAAGATAGCTCACACCATTTTCCTCTGCCGGCGGGAAATGACCCGCGCGCATATTTATCTGCACCGATGGCAGAATTAACGCTGGCATGTTCAGTGTGGCGTCTCGCGCGGTTCGCATTTTGACGAAATCCTCTTCGCTGATCCCGTCATGCACATGCACGTTTCCGGATTTTTGTGCGGCAACGGTGGTTTCCCAGACAAACTGCTTGCGCTCCGGCGTCTGATAATCATGGCACAGGAACAGTCTGGTTTCAGGCGGCAATGCCAGAATTTTACGGATGGAGCGATAAAGCGCGCGGGCGTCACCACCAGGAAAGTCGGCCCGCGCGGTTCCATAATCCGGCATAAACATGGTGTCGCCGATAAAGGCCGCATCCCCCGCCAGATAGGTCATGCAGGCCGGCGTGTGCCCCGGCGTGTGCATGGCCCGCAGTTCAAGCCCACCAATATGTAATCTTTCCCCGTCCTGTATCAGCCTGTCGAACTGACTGCCATCCAGGGGGAAATCCGTTCCCGTATTGAAGATTTTTCGAAACGCCTGCTGAACGATTGTGACCGGCGCCCCGATTACGGTCTTACCGCCAAGTTTTTCCTGTAAATAGGGGGCTGCGGTCAGATGATCCGCATGGACGTGGGTTTCGACTATCCACTGCACCTGCAAATCATGCGCCCCTATGTGGGCTACGATCTTATCCGCTGATTCTGTATGCGTACGGCCTGACGCCGCGTCAAAGTCCATTACCGGATCGATGATTGCGCAGGCAGATGATTCCGGATCCTGCACAACATAACTCGCCGTAAAAGTAACGGGGTCAAAAAATCCATGCACCAGTGGCCGCATCCGCAACTTCCTATTTTACGGTAAAAATAAGTAAATTATATTTGATGCATCACGCCCGCTTTGGCAAGTGTAAAAATAAAGGTTTAAGCGTGCGGCTGTACGCCGCGCTATTTACCTGGTGATTGTGTCACGGATGCACCCGTCACCAGACGAAAAATAGCGGGAAAAACCATCACCACCAGAATAATCCGGGCCAGATGCATGAAGGAGATATAGGCAGTCAGCGATCCGATAGACAGCGCGATCAGGCTCATCTCCGCCAGCCCCCCCGGCGCCAGGGCCAGGATCAAGGGTTTTGGCAAATCACCAATCATCGGCGCGGCAATAATGCCCGTAGCCGTAGCGGCAATCACCATCAACAATCCGGAAACCACCGCAAACAGAATCGTTCGCCACACCGTATTAAGACTAAGCCCGGCAAAACGGCAGCCAATACCCGCACCAATGACAATTTGTGAACATGCGACAATTGGCCCCGGCGGCGCGGCGCTGGTCAGACCGCTAATATGCAGAATGGCGCTGAGCAGCATCGGCCCAAGCAGCGCACCCGCAGGCAGCCGTAATTTCGGCGCCAGCGGCACACCAATTACCGCACACGCCGTCAGCAGCGCCATATCCATCAGATCCGGAAACCCCGATGGGCCCGGCGGCATTGAGGGAATATGCAGGCCTTCAACATAACGGAAATAAACCGGAATGGTGCCAACAACCACCAGAATGCGGGTGGCGTGCACCAGGCTGATGGTCGCGACATTGCCGCCCATGCTTTCGCCCACGGTCATCATTTCGGTCAGGCCGCCAGGGGCGCTGGAAAAATATGCCGTGGCCAGATCAAAGCCGGCAACGCGCCGGAAAAACTGGTAACTCATTGTTGTAATCAGCGCCATAAAACCAACCATCACGCCCATGGACGGAAGCCACTGCGCGGCTTGACTAACGATTTCCGGCCGGAACGAACTGCCCAGCATGATGCCGAGAATGGCCAGCATCACCTTGCGCAAAATTAGCGACATATGCGTGGGCGCGCCCGCAAGACTTGCAGCAGTGGTGAAAAACATCGCCCCCAGCATCCATGCCAGCGGGGTGCCAACCCAGGCAAAAATGCCGCCCCCCAGTGCCGCCAGCGCTAAAGTTCCCCCCAACCGGGCCGGAAGCCCGGCACGATGCAGCATATGCATATGCATGATAAAGTGCGCCTTATATCAATCCGTAAACTGTTCCATCAGGATGCGTTCGTCCAGATCATGGCCCGCATCAAACAGGATTGGGACCGTGACATCCTCGGCCATGGAGACCTCAACCGTGGCCACCTCGCGCACCTCCAGCATGTCCGCCACAGCGCTGACCGGGCGCTTGTCGCGCTCCATGATTTCAAACAGAACCACTGCATTCTTTGGCAGCAACGCGCCACGCCAGCGGCGCGGACGAAAGGCGCTGATAGGCGTCAGGGCCAGCGCGCCCGCCTTGATCGGCAGGATTGGCCCATGCGCCGATAAATTATAGGCGGTGCTGCCCGCTGGTGTCGCCACCAGAACACCGTCACAGTTCAATTCTTCCAACCGGGGACGCCCATCAATGCTGATACGAATTTTCGCCGCCTGACGTGTAGATCGCAACAGCGACACCTCATTAATCGCCAGACCTTCGAAACATTGCCCGCGCACATCGGTCGCAATCATGCGAAGCGGGTTCAGCGTCGTTACTTCTGCTTTATTCAGGCGCTCAACCAGGCCTTCTTCCCTGTACTCATTCATCAAAAAACCAAGCGAGCCACGATTCATGCCGTAGATTGGAATGTTCCGGCCCATGAATTGATGGATGGTTTGCAGCATCTGGCCATCTCCCCCCAGCGCCACGATTACATCGGCTTGATCCGGGGCCACATCTGTATAACGGCCGTGCAAAATTCGAAGCGCCTCCTGCGCCTTAAGAGAGTCGGAAGCAACAAAGGAAATCTTGCTATACGCCATGGCAGACCTGACCAACGGTATCATAAAATGATGGCCCTATGGCCATCTGCAGCGCATTTAATACGGTGAATGAATGGCTTTGTCTATTATTGCGCTGGCGAGGGGATATTACAGATCGCGGCGATAGGTCGCCATAAAGTCTTTTAATGTATCGAGACCAGCTATGGTGCTGGCTAGCTGGCGAAAAGCCACGCCATTATTGGCGCTGGAGCGGCTGATCACATCAAAGCCATCGGCATAGGGCGTGGCGGCCATCTGCGCATCATAATGGCTGCGCAACTTGTCCAGTCCGTCCTGCTGGCCTGCCAGCGCATAGGCAATCGCCGCCCGCATGATGCGTCCCTGCAGAGCCGCATCCAGGGGTTTGTCAGCCGGCTGAACGCCACCATCCGCCAGCACCTTATCAAGACTTGCAGCAGCCATTGGCCAATCCTGCGCCGCCCAATATATGTCCGCGCGCAGCAGGTTGGCTTCAGGTGCATCCAGCCCGGCAATAAGCTCAAGGGCTTGCTCGAACTCGGATAACTCCGACAATGCGCGCCCCTCCAGGATCAGCCGCTTGAATGTCAGATCCTCCGGCAATCTGGTCTGGCGCGTACGGCGGATGGTGTCCAGCGCCTTGTCTGGCTGCTTATCCAGCAATTGTATGACCGCCAGCCGCACCGCAACCTGCGCTTTGGCGGTGCCTTCCAGACGGAACCGCACCTGGTGATCAAGCAGTTCTATCGCCTCGTCCAGCAGATCAACCGCCACCAGGCGCTCGCCCAGGCGGCGGATCATTTCATCGCCATCTGAACCAAGCGGGGTCAGTTCACGGAAATCATAATATAATGCAAGCGCCTTGACGGCCGGCATTGCGTCGGACCCGTTCCTCAAATAAAGATCGGCAAAAATTTCGTTCATGCTGTCAGCAATGCGCGAAGATCGCTCCGTGTTAGGATAATATGTCACGGCGTCCCGCATCACCGTAAGGGCCTCGCGGTACGCCCCATTCGCCGCATAGCGCATACCCAGCGATTCAAGAATTTTCAATTCGGTATCGTCGCCACGCCACGCGTATCGAAGCCCCTCAAGCTGTTCGATTGCCTTTGCATTGTCCAGGCTTCCCATTTTATTCAACAACAGCAGGCGCGAAAGTCTGGCGGGTATCTCGCTTGGCCGGTAATGGGTTGCTATCACCTTGTCATACAAATCCAGCGCCGCATCATTTTTTCCGCGCACCTCAAGCAGGCTGGCCTGCAACAACCGCCCCTCACTCGCCATTTTTGGCGGCAGTGTGTCAATTTTTACATTGTTCAATTCACGTTGCGCGCGGTCATTTTCGCCCATCGCCAATGCGGCCGTTCCCGCTAAAATCCGGATTTCTGCGCGTATATCGGGTGAATATTTACCCATGACGGCAAGGCCGCTATCGAATGCAATGAGCGCATCTTTCCAGGAATTCTGCCGCGCCTTAACCGCGCCAAGCCACAATTTTGCGTGTGAATCATTTTTCAGTCCGCTTGCGGATAGATCCTTTTCAGCCTCGTGCAAACGCCCCATGTAATAATTGGCGACACCGGAAATACCGTTAAAATATGGATCATTGATAACGTTTGCGTCTTCACTGGCCATAATGTCCAGCGTTCCGCGCGCTTCACTCTCCAGTCCATGGGCAAGATAGAACTGCGCCAGAATCATATGGTTGGCTTTACGATCTTTCAGCTTGGTTGCCGCAACATTTGCACGAAGCTGATCGCGCACCTCATAAAAGTTTTTATCAGTGCCGCGTTTCCAGCGATCAAACTCCATAAAGGCCGGAGGCAGTGGGGTTGCTTTCGCACTATCTTTTCCGCCAAGCGAGCGAACCACTTCGTCTGAAATCTGCAAACCAGCGGTAGAAGTGATCGTAACAGATCCCGGCGCCGCGCTTACCTTCAGCCGGTCCGAAAATGACACAACAGCGACGCCCTGGCTGGTGGAAAGCAATTCAAAATCCACATATTTACGGTTTTCCACCACCGCCTGTGTAGCCTCCAGCACAGGGGAAATCGTAAGCGTATCCCCCACAACCGGATCAATGACAGAAAATGGTCCCGTGGGTGTGCCAGCAGTCACCCGAACCTCGCCACCCGGCTCAACTTCAGGGGCGCGCGTGACCGGCAAAATGCCATCTGGTGTGCCCGCTTCACGCAGCAGATCAACCTGCCAGACCGAATAACGCCGCGTCACACTGGGCAAAAATCCTGGGGCCACCTTAAATGTCAATATGGTGGAATCCCTATCATCCAGCTGTTCGCCATTTACGATTACATCATGCTTCAGCAGGGAAATGATCGACAGATCGACATGCGCTGGCTTATCAAACACTATCCATAGATAATCGCCACGCATAAAAACGGCGCCGGCCACGTCTTTTGGAAATGGAAAGCGCATCCGCAATCCACCGGCAATCTCCTTTACACGCAGATCAAATTCTATTTTTCCATCATTAGAAATAGAGGCCTGTTTTTCATCCTCAATCGTCCTGGCTTTTTCCAGCGCCTCCCCAACAGCCTTCTGTTCTGCAAGTTTTTTGCTTTCCCGCTCTTGCGCTTGCGCGATTTCACGATCCACAGCAGCCTCAGCTTCGCTGCGTTCCGAAACAATATTCGCCGCCGCGATTTTTGTAGGCAATTCCTTCTTTACAGGCGCCAACGGTTTGGCGCGAGGCGCCGCCGGTTCCTTTTCAAAACTCTTTTTTTCAATCGGCGGCGTCTTCAGCAAATCGACAACAACAAGCTTGTCAAATTGACTGGCCTTCAAACCAAATTCCCTGCGCAGCGGGAAGCGAATTTCTTTGCCATTTTTTCCAATTATTGGCTTACCTACAAACTCTCCCAATTTTTGAGAGAAAACGGCATAATCAGCCTTCAGGGGCTTGTCAAAAACTATACGCAACTCTTTTCCATAAATATCGGCGCGATATCCAGTTCTGGCCGGCCATTCAAATACCATCCGGCCATAATCCGCATGTACGCCAGCGCGTGTCTTTACGGTTTGCTGCGCACCAGCCGGACTGTTAAAGACAAGCAGACACGCTGTAACCAGCAGTGCAAAAAGCTGATACTGGCGTATGCAGCTCATCATGCGCCGATTTCCCTGATAACAAGTTCAACCAGATCTTCCGCAGGCTGAGCACCCGATGACGTAACAGAATGCCCAACTGGAAGGATGGTCAAACCCAGGCCAGCCTGTATAAATAACTTTTTGATTATCAGAGCGCGGCTCAAGGACAATTCCCATGTTGATCCGTATCCATCCAGCCCGGAAAGCGCAGGACGTTCACCCTCCGCAGAGTAGACATGTATTTCAACCCGGTTTTTGATGGACGCCAGGGTTTGAGCAATTGCCTCAAGCGCCGCTGGCGCCATATCCGCAGCCTTTGCCGTTTCCGGCTGAAACAGCAGATCAACCGGTAATGCGATAACGACACGATCCTCCCTGCTATGAATGCGGGCATTTGCAAGAATATCGTGGTTACGAAACTTCTCTCTGATCACTGTCTCCAGATATCCAAGATCAATACCTTTTGGCTCCTGTATGCGAAACGGCCTGGCCTCCTTCTCAATTTCCAGAATTGACCGCTCCCGGCCGGGGGAAAGTTCATCGCTCAGTCCACTGACAATGGATTTCCACGCCTGGGTTTGTAATTGAGACATGCTGAACAGCATGACAAAAAAAGCCAGCATCAGCGACATCAGGTCGCTGAACGTCACAATCCATGCATGACTTGCCGGTGGCGGCGCCGGTACAGTTTCATCAAAATCATTGGGGAATTCTTCATGGTGAATCATTTCAGCACACCATTGACTGCGGCGCCTCTCTCAGGCGCTGAAACTGTATATAAAGCAATATCCAGATGCGGAATTTCACTTTCCAGAATTAACGTTGAAATTGAACTGGACGCCACTCGGGCATCAATCAAGGTCCGGGCAATACGGCTTGCCTGACGAACGGATACTGGCGCTTCGTCCCCGGCACTGGACGCCGTTTCAGACAATTCATCCGCCGCGCCCGATATCCGGATTTCTATCATGGGCAGCGCAACCACCGCATCGGACCGCAGCATCGCCTTGGCGATATCGTTGATAAGGGTCAGGCCTTCGGGGCTAAGTATTCCCGTGCGGGGGACAAACACCTTGTCTCTCTCCAGACGGACCATCAGGGTGCCGCCTGTGCTTCGAATAAGCTTTACTTCACCAAAGGCGTCACGTCCGCGTATCGCGCTGATAACAGAGTCAAGATACGCCTGATCCAGCAATACCGAGCCAGTCTGCGATGAAACGGTTCCAAAATCCGACGCAACAGAGGATTTTGCAAATTTATCCGTCAGGCTGCTTACCGTTGAGTCAACCCTAGAAGGATCACGCGCAGATACGCTGTAGAGCATGACAAAAAATGTGAGCATCAGCGCGACCAGATCACAATAGGTTACGATCCACCCCCGACTGACAGCAGACGGTTTGGTAATCAAGGCGTCCGGTTCATCCAAAATCATATAGCCGCCATTGGTGCAGAAAAAATTCCTTATAAATTATCAAACAAAGCGTCGATATCATCCTGGCCGTTAGCCAGATCCGGCAATTGCGGACCATTTAACAGAGACTTGTTCTCACCACATGAAACATCACAGGATTCGTCCTCGCCCGGGAACAATGCAACCAGCTTGGTCACGCGCGATTCAATTCCCTGCAGGGTGTTGACGACTTTGCTGATACGCTGACCGGTAATATCCTGAAAGTTTGACGCTTCATAAATTTTCATTACCAGTGACTGAAGCGCTTCGGCATCAGTTCCTTTAAGGCTGCCGCAAATACCCTCCAGCTTTTCGACCGAGTCCAAAATGGCGTTCGTGGCTTCTTCTGTCGCCATTACCACGGCATCAAGCTCATCGGTTGCTTCAGGAATATCCACCTCCCGCATTGCATTTGGACGAATGCTTGATATTTCCCTGCGGGCGTTGCCAATAAATTCCTGCATCTCATCAATCTGGCTTCGCAAATGGTCCAAATCCGGCTCGGAATTGCCTTCCAGAGAGGAAAACAGGCCCCTCAATATTCCCGGAAGCTGATCAATGGGAACCATATCTCCCATAGACATTCTGATGGACGCCACCTGATCCTTCAGAACCGCTTCCATATTCATGCTTTTCATTAATATACTCCCGATACTGATTATCTGTTTACTGATTAACTCGCTGAACCAGGAAGTTTTTTCTGTTGCGCCATTTCCATTGTAAGGCGTTTTGCCGCATCAGGACTCATTTTGCTCAGAACTTCCGCCATCTTTGATTCATCCATCCGCTTCGCAACGGCCAGCAGTACGGGCATATCCAATTGATCAAATATTGCAGCAGCACTTTTTGGTTTCATGCTCTCATAGACCTGAACAAGCTTTGCAAGCCGCTCTTCCTCCTGCTTGTCAAAACGCTCGATAAGCGCCGCAACGCTACTTTCAATTTCCTTTAACTTCGTAATGCGTTCTTCAACACGCTTTTCGGCAGCGGTTAAAAGTGTTTCGCGGGTTTCAAGTTTGCGCGACTGGCTCTCAAGCTCTTCCCTGCGGCTCACGAGCTTTTGCAGAAGCGCAACCTCGGATCCGCTCATCGTCGATATATCATTAGGATCACTGGGCTTCTCTGGTTCCCTGGCTAACGCTTCCGCCCCAGATTCCCCCGGCTTCTCCTTGGCGGGCGTTTCTGCTTTCGCTTCCAGAACACCCGCACGAATCTGCGACACCCCATCCCGGATGCCATCAACTTTCAGCCCGAATAGCAGTGCAACAGCCATCATCAAAACTGGCAGCAACCGGATCCGGTCCAAAATATGATTTACCAATACCCACATTTATCGCATTGCCCTTAACGCAACCCGCAGATCGCTATCGGCATTATTTTGCTTTCCTGACAGGTTTGATTTTTGCATTTCCGGCTCACGGGGCGCTCCATTATCGCGCTCAACCTGCCGGCGGAATCCCTCGTCAAGCCGCGACAATGCATCAAGCGGATTCGGCGCACGCGCCGGAGAGCGGATCGCAGTTGACGTCCCGGCCAGCCGGTCCGCGATGCTGTTTCCCGACTCAACCATCATGCCTAACTCTTCCACGATTGCCCGTCCTGACTTTATTTTTTCGGATAATTGCTCCGAAAGAGAAATGCTATTCTGGCGCATCTGCTCCACACTAATCCTGGCTTTTTCAGCCGCCTGATTTAATGTGAGAACAGCAGCGTGCATTTCGCCTTGTCCATTACGGAGCATGGCAAGACGGCGATTTAGAACAAAACAATATCCAATCGTTACCATGAGCAAAACGGCTACCAGAATTTCCAGAATTAATCCTACGTGCATTGGCGCCTCCTATCTCTAGGCCGAAACAGAATGATTAATATTGTCACTTATTCTGATCGCAATTTTGTTTCCCATTCGCCCCATTCTGCCATTCAGCAAAATTACATTGCCGCAACGCATGCGAATATTTGCATCCGGCCCGCAATTCAGCATGACAGTTTGGCCAACCTGAAAATTCATGACTTCACCAAGTGGTATGGCCTGCTCATCCAGAACCGCTTCGATTGGAATTTCCGTATTCCATAGCTCAGTAGCCAGGTGATTTTCCCAAATCGAATCCCGCCCAAATTTTTCACCCATAAACATCTGCAGAAGCAGTTCACGGATCGGCTCTAGCGTCGCGTATGGCAGGGCAAGCTCAATACGCCCACCGCGATCTTCCATATCAATCCGTAAACGCACCAAAATTGCCGCGTTGGCGGGTCTTGCTATGGCTGCAAAACGCGGATTGGTTTCCATCCGGTCGAGTT
>JBMOMW010000005.1:0-36211 GCA_049325255.1 Pseudomonadota bacterium
CACCGGAAAGGCCATCATCGCCACTGCACGCAAGCTACTCAACACCATCTTCCACACCCTCAAAAATAACTGGGTGTTCCAAGACTTCCCAAACTTCAAACTTTTACCTTGTAATCAATCATAGGAGGAGGAGGTAATCATGTCGGCGATCAGTGAGATTGAAGCCAATATTTATCGTATCAATACGCCGGTTACACCCCCGGGTCTTGGCGGCTTTTCATTTAATCAATATCTCATCGTCGATGACGCCCCGCTTTTGTTTCACACCGGCCCGCGCAGATTGTTTCCCGACATCAGCAAGGCCATAGCCGGTATCCTTCCCCTTGAGCGTTTGCGCTACATTGGCCTGTCGCATTTTGAGGGTGACGAATGCGGATCCTTAAATGAATTTCTTTCTGCTGCGCCAAACGCCATGCCGTTGTGCGGCCAAATCGCGGCGATGACCTCGGTTGGCGATGTGGCCGACCATGCGCCACACGTGCTTGGCGACGGCGAAACCCTGCCGCTTGGCAAACATAATGTTCAGTGGATTGACACGCCACATTTGCCGCATGCCTGGGAGTGCGGGTTTCTGATGGAAACCACTAGCTCCACTTTATTGTGCGGTGACCTGTTCACCCAGGGCGGCGTAGATAATCCAGCACTGACAGAGGCTGATATTTTGGGCCCCAGCGAGGCCTTCCGCCGATCGCTCGATTATTTTGCGCACTCAAAAAATTCGCGTCCCCTGCTTGAAAAACTTGCCGCATTAAATCCCCGCACACTGGCCTGCATGCACGGAAGCGCATGGCGCGGTGACGGAGCAGGCCTGCTCCGTGCGCTCGCAGACAGCATAGAAGAGGACTGATACTGCTATAATCGGTCCCTTCCGGCACATAAAAAGCTGCACCGGATAATCCTCATGCGTGGCTTTTCTCGATCAGGCGTTCTTGATCGTCATCCCGCCATCCACCGGAAAAGCCACGCCATTGACATAAGACGCGGCCGGCAGGCACAGGCTTAATGTCATATGCGCCACCTCTTCGGGAAAGCCATAGCGCAGTACGGGCACCCGGCGCTTGACATATTTTTCCTTGTTCTCTTCGGGGATACGCTCGGTCAGGCCGGTGCGGATGGCGCCGGGACAAATACAATTAACGGTAATGCCCTCGCGCCCATATTCCACCGCCAAGGATCGCGTTACCCCGATCAGCCCGGTTTTCGCCGCCGCATAGCCCACACCGCCCGGCGTTGCGCCCAGCGCTTCGGTGGACGCGATATTGACCACGCGCGCGCAATCCGACTTGCGCAGCCAGGGCAGGGCCGCGCGTACAATGCGCGCCGGACCCGTCAGCATCACATCCAGCGCCAGCGCCCAGGTTTCCTCGAAGCGCGAAGATTCCGTGGACCCAACCGTCGCCAGCCCCGCATTATTGACGATGATGTCCAGCCGCCCGAATGTCTCTGCCACTTCCTTCACCACACGCTCCACCGCCTCGCGCTTGCCCACATCAAACACCCAGCCCTTCGCCTTGCCGCCCGCATCGGTAATTTCCTTGACCACGGCGTCAACGGCTTCCTGCTTCAGATCGGTTACCGTCACCATCGCGCCTTCATCGGCGAACAGATGCGCGGTAGCGCGGCCCATTCCGCTGGCGGCCCCGGTCACAAGCACGGCGCGTCCGGCAACAGAGCGGCTTAATTTCGATAGTCTTGGCATAATCGGCGTCTCCCTGATGAATTATTGATTTCATTGCGCGCCAGATTGCCCTGTTTTCCTGGACTTGTCACTAGAACTGCATATCTGCATTCTGGGTCTGAAAGCATTTTCAACCCGCCCAATACTGTTCTATATGTCCTGCCTACCTCTGTGCCCGCTTGGCGGAATCGGTAGACGCAAGGGACTTAAAATCCCTCGGTCGCAAGGCTGTGCCGGTTCGAGTCCGGCAGCGGGCACCATTTCGGAACAGTCCGAAGCTTTTCGGTTCAAATCCGCTTCAGCTAAAGAGTGGCGGCGGTTCTAGGTTTGAAATATTCTTCGACACCTGTTTGACAGGTGTAATAGCCATATTCAATATCGGTCAATAACATGAGCGGTTCTATACGTTACGACAAATCTTATAATTTTTTGATTTATTTACAATTGCTACTATGCTCATTTATATGAATTGGTTATTTGTTTGCATAGCAGCGTTTTTTGCGTCGGGATTAACTTTGTTCTCAGGCTTCGGCTTGGGAACCATTTTGATGCCGGTAGTTGCTATATTTTTTCCAGTGCCGGTTGCGGTAGCAATTACGGCGGCTGTCCATTTACTTAATAATTTATTTAAGCTCGGCCTCTTATGGAGAAATGTAAGTTCGAAGGTTCTTATAGCTTTCGGGTTACCAGCACTACTTGCAGCAATTCCTGGCGCGTTATTGCTTGATTATCTTTCTGTATTAGAGCCAATTACGCGTTATCAATGGCTAGGTCATGAACACATAATCACACCTGTAAAACTAGCCGCTGGCATACTGCTTATTATTTTTGCTACGGCTGAGTTAGTGCCGTTTCTAAATCGGCTTACCAGCCATAATTTAGGATTGTCTTTCGGTGGTGTTTTAAGTGGTTTTTTTGGTGGCTTGTCAGGTCATCAAGGAGCATTTCGCAGTGCGTTCCTCATAAAAGCAAATCTGGGCAAAGAATCATTTATCGCTACCAATGCCGCTGTCGCTGCTTTGGTGGATACTTCACGCATAATAATTTATGGCCTTACTTTTGATCTTGCCCTGATAGAAGCGCAAAGCATCTTGATTCTGCTTGCTACCATCGCCGCTTTTTTTGGCGTGTTTATTGGTACGCGAGTTCTGAAAAAAGTAACCATTGGCTTTATCCAAAAGCTGGTCGCTGTGATGTTATATTTACTGGGCGGGCTTCTTGTTGCTGGTATCATTTAAGGTTTTGAACACTTGAACGATTTGCCCATTCCTTGTAATACCTCAAGAAATGTATGCATCCGGTTCGATAAAACTCCGCGCTGGTACACTAGGCTTCACCTGCGGGGCGAAGCTTGGCTGACTCCTGAATTTTGCACTTCCTGCAAACCGTAATTACTTAATTTTTTTCTCGTTTCCGCGAAACTCTGTTGCCTTCCCGCCCCCTGTCCGTGCTAAAACTATGATCAAGGATTATTGAATAGAGGAGAGGATGCCGATGGATCTCAGCTACGGCCCAGAATATGAGGACTTCCGCGCGGAATTGCGTGCCTTTATCGAAAAGAACCAGCATAAGGCGCCGCCGCCCGGCATGGGTATGAAGCATCCCGAGGCGCTTGAGCAGGACTGGCAGAAATTACTGATCGAAAAGGGCTATACCTGCCGCACGATTCCGAAAAAATATGGCGGCTATGGCGCCGAACCGGACATACTGAAAACCGTTATTATTCAGGACGAGTTCACCAAGGCGAACGTCAATTCCGGCCTCAGCGGCCAGGGTATCGGCATGCTTGTTCCGACCCTGCTGGAGAATGGCAACGAGGAACAGCGCGAAAAATATATCCGCCCCACCATCTATGGGGAAATCCACTGGTGCCAGGGATATTCTGAACCGGGCGCGGGCAGCGATCTTGCCAGCCTGCGCACCAATGCCCGCGTAGAGGACGGCCATTTTATCATTAATGGCCAGAAAATCTGGACCAGCGGCGCACATTTTGCGGACATGTGCTTCATTCTGGTGCGCACCGAGCCCGACAAGCCCAAACATGAGGGCATTTCCTATATTATGATGGATATGAAAACACCGGGCATTGAAGTGCGTCCGCTGGTCACCATGACTGGCGCCGCAGAGTTCAACGAGACCTTCCTGACCGATGTGAAAGTGCCCGTGGAAAATGTCGTCGGTAAGCGCGGTGAAGGCTGGAAGGTCGCCAACACCACCCTCAAACATGAACGCGGCATGCTGGGCGATCCCGGGCAAATGCTTTCACGTATCGAAAGCATTCTGAAAATTCTTCAGAATGAAATGCTCAACGGAAGGCGGCTCATCGAACACGATATGTACCGGGACCGGCTGATCGCCGCCCAGGCCAAGACCGAGGCGCTGAAATTTCACTCCCTGCGTCTGTTGAGCCATACACTGAAAAACGAAGAACCCGGCGTATCACGTCTGATTGTTAAATATTACGGCACGACATTAGCCCGCGAACTGTCCGACATCGCGCTTGAGGCGTTGGGCGAGCTGGGGCAGCTGTATATGGGAAGCCCGCATGTGCGCAGCCATGGCTCCTGGCAATGGCGCAACATGTTTGACCTTGGCCTGATCATCGGTGGCGGCACATCGCAAATTCAGAAGAACATCATCAGTGAACGCGGGCTTGGCATGCCCCGCGAACCAAAGCTGGCGGAGACAAAATAATGGAATTCGGACTGTCAGATGACCAGAAACTGCTGGAAAACTCCTTCCGCCGTTTCACAGAAAGCAAGTTGCCGCTGGAGCGTATCCGGGAATTCGCCAACACCAAAACCGGTTTTAACGCGGATATCTGGAATGGCCTGGTCGAATTGGCGGCGACCGGCGTGCTGATACCGGAGCAATATGGCGGTGCAGGCTTCAAGATGCTTGATGCCGTTGTCATTCTCGAGTCGCTTGGCCGCACGGTTACTCCAGTACCGTTTACCGGTAGTGCGATCATGGCGCCGGTGGCTCTGCTGACTGGTGGCACCGAAGCGCAAAAAGAAGAGTGGCTGCCGCAAATCGCCGCCGGTGAAACAAAATTTGGCGTTGGCGTGACCGAGATCATCAGTACACGCGACAGCAAAGGCGTCTCTCTTTCCGGGGACACGCTGAATGGCAACACAATGTTCGTCATCGATGGGGGACCGGCGGATGTTTACCTGATCGCCGCGGGGCCGGATAATATGGCCATCGTGCCGCGCAATACGCCAGGCGTGACGGTGACACCTTTGATCACCATCGATTACACGCGCATGCATTGCGAAGTGAAACTTGAGGGCGTGAAGGCCGATCTGCTGGGGGGCAAGGGCAAGGCATCCGAAGCGATCCAGAAGACCATTACGGCCGGACGTCTGGCGTTGGCCGCCGACACCCTTGGCGCTGCGGAAGTCATGATCTATAAGGCCGTCGAATATGCCAAAGAGCGCAAGCAGTTTGAGCGCGCCATTGCATCCTACCAGGCTGTCAAACATATGTGCGCCGAAATGATCACTGAACTTGATCCGTTTCGCTCACTGGTCTGGTATGCCGCCCACGCCTATGACGAAATGCCAGAGGAGGCGCTGATCAATGTTCTGCTCGCAAAGTCCGGCATTGATGGCGCGGGTAAATTCATCATCCGCACCGCGACCGAAGTGCATGGCGGTATGGGCTTTACCGATCTGATGGGACTGCATTACTGGTACAAGCGCGTCAGTGTTAATCGCGCCCTGCTTGGCACACCCGAACTATTGCGTAATGAAGCCGCCATCGCGCAAGGATGGCTGGCTGCCTGATAATAAACTGTACGTGTACGGAGAAATGCCATGGACTTGCCGCTCGACAAAAAACTGACAATTGGTTTCAGCGCCACCATGGCGACCCCGCGGGCGGCACGCGACGTTTCCGCGCTTGCCGACCGGCTGGGATATGAATCTCTATGGACCGGCGATCATATTGCGTTTGCCGTGCCAATGCTCGACCCCCTGTTGCAGCTTGCGCAGGTGGCGGCGGTAAATTCCCGCCTGCTGTTGGGCACTGGCGTTTATCTGATGCCGCTGCGCCACGCAACGACTGTCGCCAAACAGGTGGCGACCTTCGATCATCTCAGTGAAGGCCGGTTTATTTTTGGCGTCGGCGTTGGCGGTGAATTTCCCAATGAATATTCCGCCTGCGGCGTACCGGTAAAAGAACGCGGCGCACGCCTGACCGAGGGTATTCGCACCATTCGTAAATTATGGACCGGCGAAACCGTTAGCAACGAAGAAAGCAAATTTTATCCGTTCAAGGATGTTCAGATGCTGCCTCGCCCGGTCACGCCTGGTGGCCCGCCAATCTGGACCGGCGGGCGTTCCAAAGCGGCGCTTGAGCGCTGCGGACGGCTGGCCGATGGCTGGATATCCTATGTGGTGACGCCGGAAATGTACCGTGATGGCCTGGAGAAAATTGCCGTGGCCGCAAAAGAAGCCAAACGCAATATCAAAAAATTCGGCAGCAGCCATCTGGTGTTCATGCGCATTGATGACACCTATGAACGGGCGCTTGATCTGGCGGCGGCGCATCTGACAAAGCGTTACGCCATGGATTTCCGCCCCGCTGCGCAAAAATACGCCGTGCTGGGAGCCCCGTCCGATTGCGCCCAGCGCATCGCCGATTTTCATGCCGCAGGTGTCCGGCACTTCGTATTGGATTGCACCGGCCCGCTGGAAGAACGCGACGCGCAACTGGAACGTTTTTCCAGAGAAGTGCGGCCGCTGCTGGGCCAGTTGGCGGCGGCATAAACGCGCAAAGTGGCCGAGGATAATACGCCACGGATCGAATCTATCAGCGCCATCACCCTGGCCACCCGTGACATGGCGCGCGCAGTAGGGTTTTACGCAAGCCTCGGTTTCACTATCCGCTATGGCGGCGCCACCAGCGCATTCAGCAGCCTTCATGTGGGCGATGGCTATATTAATTTGATGGCCGTCCCCAATGATCAGTCCTGGGGCCAATGGGGGCGCCTTATCATTTACGTATCCGATGTAGACGCCATGTATTCCCGCGCCCTTGCAAAAGGCCTACACCCGGAATTTACGCCCCGTGACGCCCCGTGGGACGAACGCTATTTCCACATTAAAGACCCGGACGGGCATGAACTGAGTTTTGCGCGGTTGCTGCGCTAAAGCATGCGCGCGCCATGACGAACTTGCAGAATTACAACCTGCGCCGCATCAATCGAAAACAGGATGCGATAGTCTCCATAAATCAGATGACGGATCGTCACACCATCCAGACCATCTTCCGGCGCGAGCGGGCATCGTTCCGGCATTGTGGCCAGCGTTTTTATTTTGTTGCGCAGCCCAGCAAGAAATTTGCGCGCCGCCACTGAACTGCCGAGAGCAATATGCCGGTGAATTTCACTGAGATTGGCTTCGGCCGTAGGTGTTATGACGACCTCATACTTCATCTCGTCCGGCGCGCATCCTTGCCGGGATTATTGGCCCCCAACGCCTCGATGACATCCGCAACGGGGCGCACACGACCCGCGCGGAATTCTGCGACACTGCGGCTCAACTCTGCAAGCCTGTCCGCCTGTTGCGCACGCGCCAGCAAATGCTGGTAAGACTTTACGTCCTGAACAATGATTTCCGCCTGGCCATTCACCGTCAGCGCCACCGGACGACCGGTTTTTTTAAGCCGCTTTATACTGCTACGGCTATTACGCTGGAATTCAGTCAGCGATTGTATGTCTTCCAGGTGAATCAATGGAATAATCTCCATGTGAATAAACAGTCAATTTCATGCTATATGAAATCAACTCTGATTGCAATCATTGTTATGCTGATGACCATTCTGTCCACTTAAGAATCCCTAAAAACTTCATTGAGTAATAAGCCTTAATCGCCGATACTGCGCACTATGACAATAACAGTTCAAAAAAATCTGTCCGCCGATTTTAATCCGGATCGGGTGCGCGAAATTGCTGAGGGTTTGCAGGCCCTGGATGGGCCGTTGCTGCCCATTCTGCATGCCGTAAATGACCAGTGCGGCTTTGTGGATGAACGCGCCCTGCCCATCATCGCCGAGGTGCTCAACCTGACCCGCGCCGAGGTGCAGGGAGTGGTTTCGTTCTATCATGATTTTCGCCGCTCACCTGCGGGCCGCCATGTGGTGAAAGTCTGCCGCGCCGAGGCGTGTCAGTCGATGGGCGCGGAGCGGCTGATTACTGAACTTGAAACGGCGTTCGGGATAAAGCTGGGCGAAACCAGCAAGGATGGGCGCGTGACTTTGGAGCCGGTGTACTGCCTGGGCAATTGCGCGCTGTCGCCCGCCGCGCTGATTGATGGAAAACTATATGGGCGCTTCGATGCCGCCAAGGCGCAGGCGCAGGTAGGCAAATGACACAGCTCATTTATGTCCCAGATGACGCCGCCGCCTTGTCGGTTGGCGCCGACGAAGTGGCGCTGGCGATTGAAGCTGAAATCGCCAAACGCGGGCTGGACGCAAAACTTGTCCGCACCGGCTCGCGCGGGCTGTTCTGGCTGGAACCATTGGTGGAGTTTGCCACACCAAGAGGGCGCATTGGTTATGGCCCGGCCAACGTGGCCGATATTCCCGCAATGTTTGACGATCCAGCCCATGCACGCAGTCTTGGCCTGATCGAGGAAATTCCATATCTGAAAAGCCAGCAGCGGCTGACCTTTGCGCGCTGCGGCATTACCGATCCGCTGTCACTGGAAGACTATGAATCGCTTGGCGGCCTCGCGGGCCTGCGCCACGCGCTGGAAATGAATTGTACGGATATTATCGAACAGGTGGTTGAATCCGGCCTGCGCGGGCGCGGCGGCGCGGGCTTTCCCACCGGCATAAAATGGCGCACCGTGGCCGCCACCCAGGCCGATCAGAAATATATCGTCTGTAATGCGGACGAAGGCGATAGCGGCACTTTTGCGGATCGCATGCTGATGGAAGGCGATCCGTTCCTGCTGATCGAAGGCATGATCATTGCTGGGATCGCCGTGGGAGCGACCAAGGGCTTTGTCTATATCCGCTCGGAATATCCGCACGCCTTCGCCAAAATGACCCGCGCCATCGAAGTGGCCAACGCCAAAAGCCTGCTCGGCAAGGCGGTTCTGGGCAGCGGCCACCGCTTTGATCTGGAACTGCGGCTGGGTGCCGGGGCTTATATATGTGGCGAGGAAACATCCCTGCTGGAAAGCCTGGAGGGCCGGCGCGGACAGGTGCGGCCAAAGCCCCCCCTGCCCGCCATCGCGGGCCTGTTCGGCAAACCGACCGTTATCAATAATGTGCTGTCACTGGCCGCCGTGCCGACGATCCTGGCGCAAGGTGCGGCGTTTTACCGTGATTTCGGCATGGGCCGTTCGCGCGGCACCATGCCCATACAGCTAGCGGGAAATGTCCGCCGGGGCGGGTTGATCGAGCGCGCCTTTGGCCTGACATTGCATGAAATCATTGAGGAATATGGCGGCGGCACGGCCAGCGGGCGGCCCGTGCGCGCGGTGCAGGTGGGCGGCCCGCTGGGGTCTTACTGGCCGCAGCGTCTGTTCGACACGCCGTTTGACTATGAGACTTTTGCCGAAAAATCCGGTATGATCGGGCATGGCGGCGTCGTGGTGTTTGACGATACGGTGGACATGGCGAGGCAGGCGCGCTTTGCGCTGGAGTTTTGCGCGATCGAGTCCTGCGGTAAATGTACGCCCTGCCGCATCGGGTCAACCCGTGGCGCCGAGACCATGGACAAGATCATTCAGGGGGATCGGCCCATGGAAAATACGGCCCTGGTGCGCGATCTGTGTGAGGTGCTTCGCGATGGTTCGCTGTGCGCGCTGGGCGGGCTGACGCCGATGCCGGTACTGAGCGCCATGGATCATTTTCCGGAAGATTTCTCGCGCCCGGCAAAAGCCGCCGCTGAATGAAATGAGGAACGCATAATGGCAGCCCCTTTTGATATGGATTTCGGAACCCCGGCCCAACCCGGCGCGGACACCGTAAGCCTGGAAATTGACGGCATCAAAGTCAGCGTCCCGGTGGGCACCTCGATCATGCGCGCAAGTGCGCTTGCGGGCGTCAAGGTGCCGAAACTGTGCGCCACCGATACGCTGGAACCGTTCGGTTCGTGCCGCCTGTGTCTCGTGGAAATCGATGGACGCAAGGGTACGCCCGCATCTTGTACCACACCGGTTGAACCCGGCATGAAAGTGGCGACGCAAACCGGCCGTCTGGCGCGGTTGCGGCGCGGCGTGATGGAACTGTATATCAGCGATCATCCGCTCGATTGCCTCACCTGCTCCGCCAATGGCGATTGCGAATTGCAGGATATGGCCGGCGCCGTTGGCCTGCGCGAAGTGCGCTATGGCTTCGAGGGTGAAAATCATCTGCACGCGCAAAAAGATGAATCCAACCCCTATTTCACCTTTGACCCGTCCAAATGCATTGTCTGCTCGCGCTGTGTGCGCGCCTGCGAGGAACAGCAGGGCACCTTTGCGCTGACCATTGACGGGCGCGGTTTCGCCTCGCATGTATCGGCGGGCATGAACGAGGATTTTCTGCAATCCGAATGCGTATCCTGCGGCGCCTGCGTCAATGCCTGCCCGACCGCAACATTGATGGAAAAATCCGTCATCCAGATGGGTCAGCCGGAACGCCAGGTGCTGACCACCTGCGCCTATTGCGGCGTCGGCTGCGGCTTTGTGGCAGAGCTTCAAGGCGACAGGGTCGTGCGCATGACCCCGCACAAGGATGGCAAGGCGAACCATGGGCATTCCTGCGTCAAGGGCCGTTTTGCCTGGGGCTACGCCACGCACAAGGACCGCGTCACCAAACCCATGATCCGCGCCTCCATCCAGGATCCGTGGCGCGAAGTAACATGGGACGAGGCCATTTCCCACACTGCATCGGAATTCCGCCGTATACAGAATAAATACGGCAAAGGCGCGATCGGCGGCATCACCAGTTCGCGCTGCACCAATGAAGAAACCTTTCTGGTGCAGAAAATGATCCGCGCCGCCTTTGGCAACAACAATGTCGATACCTGCGCACGCGTGTGCCATTCCCCCACCGGCTATGGTTTGAAGACTGCGTTTGGCACCTCTGCGGGCACCCAGAATTTTGATTCCGTGCAGGATACTGATCTGATGCTGGTCATCGGCGCAAACCCCACAGACGCGCATCCTGTATTCGCCTCGCAGATGAAGCGCCGCCTGCGCGAAGGCGCCAAGCTGATCGTCATCGATCCGCGCCGCATCGATCTGGTGCGCATGCCGCATATTGAGGCCGAACATCATCTGCAACTGAAACCGGGCACCAATGTGGCAATCATCAACGCCATGGCGCATGTGATTGCCAGTGAAGGGCTGATCGACGAAAGTTTTACCGCCGAACGCTGCGATGCGATGGAATTTGCCCGCTGGCTCGCCTTCATCCTGCGCCCGGAAAATGCGCCTGAGGCGGTTGCTGAAATCACCGGCGTATCCGCCGGTGAAATTCGCGCTGCGGCGCGTCTTTACGCCACCGCCCCAAACGCCGCCATCTATTATGGCCTGGGCGTGACCGAACATAGCCAGGGCACCACCATGGTCATGGGCATGGCGAACCTCGCCATGGCGACTGGCAATCTGGGCCGCCCCGGCGTGGGCGTCAATCCGCTGCGCGGCCAGAACAATGTGCAGGGCGCGTGCGACATGGGATCGTTCCCGCACGAATATTCCGGCTACAGACATGTATCAGATGGCGCCACCCGCGAGTTGTTTGAGGCCGCGTGGGGCGTCCCGCTGGATGCAGAACCCGGCCTGCGCATTCCCAACATGTTCGATGCGGCGCTGGAAGGCTCCTATATGGGCATCTATGTGCAGGGCGAAGACATTGTGCAGTCCGATCCCAACACCCATCATGTCACGGCGGCGCTTAGCGCCATGGAATGCGTCGTGGTGCAGGATTTATTCCTGTGCGAAACCGCCAGCTATGCGCATGTGTTTTTGCCGGGCGCGTCATTCCTGGAAAAAGACGGCACTTTCACCAATGCGGAACGCCGCATCAGCCGGGTGCGCCGCGCCACGAAACCGCTGGCGGGCATGGCCGACTGGGAAGTGACCATGGCGCTGTCCAATGCGCTGGGCTATCCGATGCATTATACGCACCCCTCCGAAATCATGGATGAAATTGCGCGCCTGACACCGACCTTTACCGGGGTCAGCTATGATCTGCTGGACCGTGAAGGCAGTGTGCAATGGCCCTGCAATGAGGCCGCGCCCGAAGGCACGCCGGTCATGCATATTGGCGGCTTTGCGCGCGGCAAGGGGCGCTTCATGATTACAGAATATGTGCCGACCGATGAACGCACCGGGCCGCGCTTTCCGTTGCTGCTGACCACCGGGCGCATCCTGACACAGTATAATGTCGGCACGCAATCGCGCCGCACCGAAAATGTGGTCTGGCATCACGAAGACGTTCTGGAAATTCACCCCTTTGACGCGGAAAATCGCGGCATTCGCGATGGCGACAAGGTTGCGGTAATGAGCCGCACCGGCGAGACCGTGTTGAGCGCGCGTGTCAGCGAACGCATGCAGCCCGGCGTGGTGTACACCACCTTCCACCACCCGGAATCGGCGGCCAATGTCATCACCACCGAATATTCCGACTGGGCGACCAATTGCCCGGAATATAAAGTGACGGCGGTCGAAGTGCGCCCCAGCAACGCCTGGTCGCAATGGCAGACCGAGACCGAAACTTTCCGCAAACGCTCACACCGTATCGCACCGGCTGCGGAGTAATTGAAAACCGGCGCCATGGGAAAACTGAGCGAACATTCGGCATTCTCCCCGGCATCGGTCGCCCGCCTGCATCATGGCGGCGCCAGTAGTTTTGCCGATCAGCTTGCCGTCGAAACCCCGATCGCCTTTGTCTATAATTGCGAACCCTATGCCGTGATGATGGCCAGCCCCCGCGATCTGGAAGATTTCGCCCGGGGCTTTTCCATTTCTGAAGGCATCGTTGCAAATAATTCCGATATACTGGCGGTTGATCAAACGGCCAAAAATTCGGGCATAAGTCTGGGCATCGAAATCCCGCCTGATCGCGCTGCACTTTTAATCGAACGTATGCGGAGCATTGCCGGCCGCACAGGCTGTGGCGTATGTGGGATTTCGGACATCGAACAGGTGATGCGCGCCCTGCCCCAACTGCCGCATAGCGCGCCAATCAGCGCGTCCGCCATTGACGCAGCCATCAAAGCCCTGCCCGCGCATCAGACCTTTAACAAACAAACGGGCGCAGTACACGCGGCGGGCTTTGCCACTGCGGACGGAGAATTGCTTTTGGTGCGCGAAGATGTTGGCCGCCACAATGCGCTGGATAAACTGATCGGCGCCATTGTCAGCAAAGGGCTTTCCCCCGCCGATGGCATGGTGGTGATCACCAGCCGGTGCAGCATGGAAATGGTGCAGAAAACCATTACGCTTGGCTGTCCGGTTCTGGTGGCGGTGTCCGCGCCAACATCGCTTGCCGTGCAGATCGCGCAGGACCACGGCCTGACCATCGCGGCGTTCGCGCGCGGCGACGGATTTAATCTGTATACGCATCCCGAACGGATAGTTTAATCATGAATATCGAACATCTTGTCCATATGGCCAACCAGATTACGGATTTTTTTAAATCCTATCCGGAAGAAGAAGCCATTGCAGGCGTTGAAAACCACATCCGCCAATTCTGGGATCCGCGCATGCGGGCGCAATTGTCAAAGCATATGGATGCGGGCGGCGCGGGGCTAGATGCGATCACCCTGGCTGTGGCGAAACGGCTGCGCCAAAACGCAGCCGCTCCGAATTAAACCAGCAATTCCCCAACATAGGGCGGTAGCGCAAACGCGCCCTTGTGAACTTCTGGCGTGTAATAGCGGCTGTTAAGCTGCAATGGCCTGAAGCGCGCCTCCAGCGTTTCCACCGTCACCTTGCGCAGGCCGGCATTATCGGTGGCCCAGCCCATCGCCATTGCGCCGCCAATATAAGTTGGTATGGTGGCAAGATAACAGCTCACATCCGCGAAAAAATTACGCAAATGCGTGGCTGAACTGCGCAATTCCCCGGGCTGCATGAAGGGTACACCGTTCTGGGTCACCAGCACGCCGCCGGGCGTCAGCCGGTCCTTGCAGCGTTTGTAAAATTCCTTCGTGAACAGAATTTCACCGGGGCCTTCGGGGTCCGTCGAATCCACTATGATCACATCATATTTGTCGAGGCTGTCGCCGACAAAGGCATAGCCATCGCCAATGATAAGATCCGTACGCGAATCTTCAAACGCGCCCTTGCAAATCTCGCTCAGATAGCGTTTGGAAAATTCAACCACGCCCGCATCAATTTCCACCATCGTGGCCTTTTCAATGCCGGGATGCTTCAGCACCTCTTCCAGAATACCACCATCACCGCCGCCGATGATCAGCACATTGCGCACGGCCCCATGCGCCAGGATCGGCACATGGGTCATCATTTCATGATAGATAAACTCGTCTTTTTCCGTCGTCTGCGTCACGTCATCCAGCGTCAGGATTTTGCCCAGGCGCGGATGTTCCAGCAGACGCATCTTCTGATGCTCCGTGTCGCTTTCGTACAGCACCCTGTCGATCTTGTAGCGGGTCCGAACGTCTGGGTACAGACCTTCCTCATGCCACCCGGTCACAGGCCGCGTCCACGCGGACGTTCTTCAACCTCGACCTTGCCGGGCTGAAACGCCCGGCGCAGCACATCGATTGCCTTATGCGGTTCGGCCGCGCCACACATAAACACGTCAAGTGCGGCATAGCCATATTCCGGCCAGGTGTGAATGCTGATATGCGATTCCGCCAGCACGGCCACACCGGACACGCCGCCATTGGGCGTGAAATGGTGCAGATGAATATGCAGCAGCGTGGCGCCAGCCGCCGTAACGCAGTCGCGCATCGCCTGATCGATATGATCCAGATCATCCAGCCGGCTGGCATCCTTGAGATCGATCAGCAGATGCATGCCGGCATAGCGGCCATCTTCAGACTCGATCAGGAAATCCTTGCGATCCTCCAGATGTTTGTTGGCGGGCGCAAGCGTCAGCAATTCCGCCGAATGATCGGCGGAATGCACACGCAGCAAAGTGGGTTTCAGATTCGCATCCGTTTTTAGCAGAACTTCAGAAGATTTATTAAGAGCAATAGCAGATGACATGACACATCCTCCCAGACAGGCAAGAAGAGTGATTAAAAACCACAGCAGGACGAAGCCCGCCATGAAACCAGTTTGAAATTTTGGGAAATTTTACGGTTTAACAGCCATTACCGCGGGGCATCCCATACTCAGATAAATCTGAAGATGCCTGCTGGTGTACCGTTCAGCCTCATGATCGAGGAGAAAATTAATATGTTCCTGATTGGAAAGCGCATCGCGCGCATACACATTGGGCAGCCCCTTAAGACCGCCAGCGTTCAAACTCCGCACAGATTCCGGCTGAAGGCCAGCGCCTTCCTTTTTGAGAGCGAGTGAAACACCCATCGCATATTCTCCCAAACAGGTAAGAGTGGGTACAAATCACAACAAGAAACTCTAGTTATGATGCTCTGGTCTGATTTTCAAGAAAAAAATTGGCCTGCGCCGCATTTCCCCTCTTTAGTTTACCCATTAAAAAAGCTAGCCCCTCCGGTACGGTCAGAAAATCCTGCGCCGACAATAGGCTAAGCCCTCAATATTGAGCCGCACTCAACGCTATATTGCCCCCCTATGCAAGCAAAATTCCCATAATGGGCAGGATAATTATAAAAAGCCGGAACGCACGATTATCCGGTAAGAAAAACTCTATTTACAAGAGGGCGGCGCTGCTGTCGTTAACCATTTTTTCCTGATCTGTTCCTTCCAGCCTGCCGTCATGCACCCTGGCCGACGGCAGGCGAATCGTAACAATGGTCCCAACATGCTCGGTGCTGACCAGAACAAGTTTGCCGCCATGCAGGTGCACCAGTGACTTGGTAATGGAAAGCCCAAGCCCCGTGCCAGTCTCCTGCCTTGTTGCAGGATCCCCTGCCTGCACAAATGGCTCGGTAATCGTATCCAGAAGGTGGGCGGGTATCCCCTTTCCCGAATCAGCAACCTCAAGAACTATGTCCCCATCATCTGATTCTTGAAATGCCGACAAGGTAATGTTTCCTCCAGATGGCGTGAACTTCAGCGCATTTGAGAACAGATTTAGCAGTATCTGCCGCATTGCGCGCCGGTCAGCACGGAAATTCGGCATAGCCGCCGCGACCGAAACATTTACCTCGACACCCCGGGAAAGGATTTGCGGCTCTGTCATATTCAGCACCCAGTCCAGCAGATCCTGCGCGCTCAACCATTCTTCGCGTATTTCATATTTGCCGGACTCAATCCGGGACAAGTCAAGCATATCATTGATCAAATTAAGCAAATGCTGGCCGCTGTCATGAATATCGCCTGCATAGGCAATATAGCGTGACTCGCCCACGGGGCCAAACATCTGCTGGCGCATAATATCGGAAAAACCAATAATGGCGTTCAGTGGCGTGCGCAATTCATGGCTCATACTCGCCAGAAATTGCGATTTGGCCCGGTTTGCACGATCCGCTTCTTCCTTGGCTGAACGCAGTTCCAGTTCCGCCCGTTTGCGGTCAGAAACGTCGCCCACCGTTGTTACAACCCGTAACCAGTCGTGGCGGTGCTCAGGAATTATGGCTGACCTGATCCGCGTATACACCTGACCACCACGCTGTCGGCGGATAACCGTCTCATTAAGATAGCTGCCCGTATCGCTACTGGCGAAACTGACAATCCAGTGCCGGTAATTTCGCAATTCTTCCTCTGAAAGATTGTCTGGGGCTAAATGCTCTATCAACTCCGCCTGCCCCAACACCCGGTAAAGGGTCAATGTGGCCTTGTTTACCCGGATGGTGCGAATGGAGCCGATCAGCCGTTTCAACATGTCGGGATGATCGGCAAGGTGGCGGTTGAGGTCACTCACACCATCATCGGCCAACCGGTTGATCAATCTGCGAGTTTGTGACCAATCCTGCTCCAGTATCGAGATAGGGGCGGTTTCAAACAGACTTTCAAACTGATTTTCTGTATCCGCCAGCGTTTGCTCATCCGCCAGCCGGTGACGGATCAGCGCATCGGCGACCAGATAGCTGTAAAACATCACGAACATGACCGCCAATGGCCGCAGGGTGTTGCGCAATTCATCCGATGTCCGATCCATCGGCAGCAGTCGCTGCTCACCCAGCACCCAAAGCACGGCAAGGCATACCAAGACCGCCGCAATGGACAGAACCACGCGCCGCCGGTCGCCGGAAAGCATATTCTCCAATGGCAGGATGCACAGCCCGATCACCATGCTTGAGGCAATCCCGCCTGAATAGGCCGCGCCTACCCCCACGAACATCAGCAACGACAGGGATAATGTATCGCGCACCAGCCTGACATTACCTGTCTTGCGTAATAATCCCCATTGCGCTATCGGCAATAAAAGCCAGATCGAAAACCAGCCCAGGTCAAATAAATCCAGGTCGGGCTTTAGAAACACCGTACTAATCGCCGCAACAGGCATGAAGAGAAATGGCACCGCCAGGGATATGATCAGCTCCATATGCGCACGGCGCATCACAGGATTAACGCGAACCTCCGGCGATAATAGTAAATCTACAAGCTTTCTCATCCGCCCCAAATTCCCCAAACCCCAGTGCATGGCGTCAAGACGTCATTCTGTTAACATCCCGAACTCATTTGCAAACTCCGCCAGTCCACCCGCCCGAATGGCATCCCCTAGCCGTCGCATCAGATTCTGGTAATAGGCAAGATTATGCCAAGTTAGCAGCATTGAACCTAATATTTCTTTTGATTTTACAAGGTGATGCAAATAAGCGCGGCTATAATCGCGGCTTGCCGGGCAATCCAGGCTAACGTCCAGCGGACGCGAATCCTCTGCATGGCAGGCATTTCGCATATTCAGCACCCCCTCGCTGGTAAAGGCCTGCCCCGTACGTCCGCTGCGGGTGGGCAATACGCAATCGAACATATCCACCCCGCGCAATACCGCACCCACAATATCCGACGGCTTGCCGACGCCCATCAGATAGCGCGGCCTGTCAGCCGGTAAAAAAGGCGTTGTCCGCTCCACGGTGGCAAACATGCTTTCCTGCCCCTCGCCCACAGCAAGACCACCGATTGCATATCCGTCAAAGCCAATATCGCACAGCGCCTTTGCCGACTTTTCCCGAAGCTCCGGATAAATGCCGCCCTGAACAATGCCAAACAGCGCGTGTCCCAGCGCATTTGCAAACGCTGTTTTGGAACGCTCCGCCCAGCGCATGGACAGATACATGGATTTTTCAGCCTGCTCGTGGGTCGCAGGGAACGGCGTGCATTCGTCCAGCACCATAATAATATCGGACCCCAGCAGTAACTGAACCTCCATGCTGCGCTCGGGCGTCAGAAGATGCGCCGAACCGTCAATATGCGAGCGGAAAGTAACCCCCTGTTCGTCGATCTTGCGTAACTGCGACAGGGACATGACCTGATAGCCGCCGGAATCGGTGAGAATCGGGTGCGGCCAGTTCATGAATTTGTGCAGCCCGCCCAGTCTGGCCACCCGCTCGGCTCCAGGACGCAACATCAGATGATAGGTGTTCCCCAGCACAATATCCGCGCCCAGTTCCCGCACTGTACCGGGCAGCATGGCCTTCACCGTACCAGCCGTACCGACCGGCATAAATGCAGGGGTGCGAATTTCACCACGCGGGGTCTGGATAATACCGGTGCGCGCGGCGCCATCGCGCGCTGTTACGGCAAAGGAAAACTGCGAAGAAACCGTCATAGTTGCGCCCGAAACAGCAAACTGCCGTCCCCATAGGAATAAAACCGGTATCCCGTGCGAATAGCATGTTGATAGGCCGCCTGCATCACTTCCAGCCCGCAAAAGGCCGACACCAGCATAAACAAAGTCGATTTCGGTAAATGAAAATTGGTGATCATGGCGTCCACTATTTTGAACCGGTATCCCGGCGTAATAAAAATACTGGTTTCTCCCGTCCAGGCTTTAACTGTTCCGTCCTCTGCCGCCGCGCTTTCCAGCAGGCGCAGCGCCGTCGTGCCAACCGCAACCACGCGCCCGCCAGCCTTACGTACCGCATTGATAATCTGCGCTGTCTCCGCAGAAATATTACCCCACTCGGCATGCATTTGATGGCTGTCAGTATCCTCGGCCTTTACGGGCAGGAATGTACCCGCCCCAACATGCAATGTTGTAAAACAATGCTTTATACCACAAATCTCAAGTGATTGCAGAAGTGCTTCGGTAAAATGCAGCGATGCAGTCGGGGCCGCCACAGATCCCTCGATACGCGCAAACAGGGGTTGATAGTCCTGAACATCGCGCGCATCCACAGGCCGTTTCGCGGCAATATAAGGCGGCAGAGGCATGGCCCCGTGTTCAGCTATGGCGCCATCCAGCGCGGCTCCCGCAAGATTAAAATCCAGCGCGACATCGGCGCCCTTTTCCAGGCCAATGACCTCGGCTGTAAAATTTTGCGCAATAGTGATTGTGTCATGCACACGCAAACGCCGCAAGGGCCGGGCAAAGGCCCGCCAACGCCCGGGTCCAACCCGTTGATGCAGATTGAGATGAATATGCGCCTCATTGCCATCGCCGCGCCGCCGGACCCCGCTCAGCGCCGCCGGAATGACTTTTGTATCATTGAACACCAGCAAATCGCCAGGCGCCAGCAATTGCGGAAGATCCCGCATGTGCCGGTCCTGAAACACACCATTCCGCACAACAAGACAGCGCGCCGCGTCACGCGGAATGGCGGGGCGCAGCGCGATCAATTCCTCGGGTAGACTGAAATCAAACTGTTCAACACGCATTAGGGGATCACCCCCGGCGGTGCCGCCTCATTCTTTGGCGTCGGCGGCAACCTGCATTTTGATGATTTTGTCGGGATCGCTGACCTGGCCATTACTGGCCTCATCGCCACGCTTGATGGCGTCCACATGTTCCATGCCAGAGATCACACGGCCAAAGGCAGTGTATTGACCATCCAGAAACGGCGCGGCCGTAAAGCAGATAAAGAACTGGCTGTTGGCGCTGTCCGGATCGGCAGAACGCGCCATCGACAATGTGCCGCGCACATGTTTGGTATCGGAGAATTCAGCCTTCAGATCGGGCAGGTCCGAGCCCCCCGTGCCCGTGCCAGTGGGATCGCCGGTTTGCGCCATGAAGCCTTCAATCACCCGGTGAAATACGACGCCATTATAAAAGCCCTTGCGTGTCAGCGTCTTGATCCGCTCCACATGCCTGGGGGCAACTTCTGGATATAATTCAATGGCTACCCGGCCATCTTTCAAGTCAAGATACAGCGTGTTTTCAGGATCGGCGGCCCTTGCCATGCCCCCGGCAAACAGTCCGATTACAGCCGACAGAATTACCGCGAATGCCAGATTTTTCATGAACTTACCCAGATATGTTATCGTTGTTTCTTCAAATCAGTCCGCAGCAATGCGCATGCTGATAATTTTGTCCGGGTCCGAGACGGAACCATTATCGCGCTTGTCGCCTTTCTTGATCGCGTCAACAAACTCCATGCCTTCGACCACCTGACCCCAGACTGTATATTGGCCATTCAGGAATTCCGCGTCATCAAAGCAGATGAAGAACTGACTGTTGGCGCTGTTCGGGCTGCTGGAACGGGCCATGGATGCCGTGCCGCGCACATGCGGTGTCTTGCTGAATTCAGCCTTCAGATTGGGCCGATCAGAACCGCCCATGCCCGTACCTGTTGGGTCACCCGTTTGCGCCATGAAGCCTTCAATGACGCGATGGAACACAATGCCATCGTAAAACCCTTTTCGCGCCAGCGCCTTGATTTGCGACACATGATCAGGGGCAATATCAGGAAGTAATTCAATAACTACCACTCCGTCTTTCAGTTCTAAATAAAGTGTGTTTTCTGGATCCAGCGCCATGGCGGGCCTCCTTTTCTGGTTTGAGGTGAGCGCCGCTATGTGCGCAAAAAACGTTTATAGAGTTTGGCTGCAACCGCAGGCGTCGTAAAGCTGTCCACATTACCGCCCAGACGGGCGATTTCGCGGATCAGTTTTGAAGCAATGGCCTGATTATTGGCTTCCGCCATTAGAAACACAGTTTCTACTTCTGCATTAAGACGTGCGTTCATGCCCGCCATCTGAAACTCGTAATCGAAATCCGCCACCCCGCGCAGACCGCGAATAATAACCGATGCGCCAATTTCGTCGGTAAACTGCGTCACCAGATTCTTGAAAGGCACGATTTCGATCTTGCCCAACCCTTTGCCGGTGATCCGGTCGGTTTCCTCGCGCATCATCGCAACCCGTTCATCCAGGGTAAAAAGCGGGCCTTTGTCTTCATTGATCGCCACTGCAATGACAAGCTTGTCAACAAGGCGCGCGCCGCGCTGAATGATATCGATATGGCCGTTATGGATCGGGTCAAATGTGCCCGGATATACACCAATGCGCTGCATGTTCTTTGTTCCCCGGCCCATCTAAAGCTGTGGTTTTTTACCGTTTTATGAAGGGGATGTTTTAGCAAGTATAGGCACTAAGCGCTATCACTATTCCCATCTGCTTCTTCATCTGTCCCATCGGGTGCATCATCCCCGGTATCCGCCAGATGCGCCACGCCGACGACCCGCTCTCCCTCTGCTGTGCGCAACATCGTAACGCCCTGGGTCATCCGGCCGGCAATGCGAATATCATTAACCGGCATGCGGATCAACTGGCCGCCATCGGTTACCAGCATAACATCGTCTTCGTCTGTAACCGGAAAGGCCGCCACAAGGGGCCCATTGCGTGTGGACATGGACATCGCCCAAATCCCCTTACCGCCGCGCCGCGATATACGATACTCATAGGCGGATGAGCGTTTGCCATAGCCATTCTCGCTGACCGTCAAGATGAATTGCTCGAAGGCCCCCATTTCGCCATAGCGTTCTGTGCTTAACTGGGCTTCTTCCATATCGCCCGCATCACCCTCATCTTCTTCGCCCGCCACTGCACCGCTATTTGGTTCTTCCTCAGCCCCATCTGAATCTATGGAGCGGCGAACGACCGCAGCCTGCCGCAGATAAGAACGGTTCTCGGCCGGTGTTGAATCCACATGGCCCAGTATGGACAATGAGATAACCCTGTCATCGCCTTCCAGCCGGATACCGCGCACGCCATCAGAATCGCGGCCACGGAACAAGCGCACCTCGGTCACCGGGAAGCGCACGGCCTTGCCGTTGGAACTGGTCAGCAGCACATCGTCCTGTTCGGTGCAGATGGCGACACCGATAATTTCATCACCCGGATCAAGCTTCATTGCTATTTTGCCATTGGCCTTGACGCTGGCGAAATCCGCCAGCTCATTACGCCGTACATTGCCGCTGGATGTTGCAAACATGACATTGAGATTTAACCAGCTTGTCTCGTCAACGGGCAGCGGCATGATTGTCTGAATGGTTTCGTCTTCCGCCAGCGGCAGCAGATTGATCATGGGCTTGCCGCGCGCCTGCGGTGTTGCAAGCGGCAAACGCCATACCTTCAGCTTGTAAACAAGGCCCTTGGATGAAAAGAACAATACCGGCGCATGGGTGTTGGCCACAAACAGCCGGGTGACGAAATCTTCTTCGCGGGTGGCCATGCCGGTGCGGCCCTTGCCGCCCCGCCGCTGCGCCCGGTAGGTCGATAGCGGCACCCGCTTGATATAGCCCTTGTGCGTGACCGTCACCACCATGTCTTCGCTGGTGATCAGATCTTCGTCATCAATGTCATCCGGCGCTTCCACAATCTGTGAGCGGCGCGGGGTAGAAAATTCATCGCGCATCGAGACCAGTTCTTCGCGGATGATCGTCATTACCCGTTCGCGCGAGCGCAGAATAGCCAGAAAATCCTCGATCTTGCCGCCAAGCACTTTCAATTCATCGCCGATTTCTTCACGCCCCAGCGCCGTTAATCGCGCCAGACGTAATTCCAGAATGGCGCGCGCCTGCGCCTCGCTCAGCCGGTAAGTCCCCGTATCGGATACTTTGTGGCGCGGATCGGCAACCAGCATGACCAACGGCCCGACATCGCCCGCAGGCCATTCCATCGCCATCAAGCCTTCGCGCGCAATAGCGGGACTGGGCGCACGGCGGATAAGCGCAATCACTTCATCAATATTGGCAACGGCAATCGCCAGACCAACCAGCACATGCGCCCGATCCCGCGCCTGCCCCAGTTCATAGCGCGTGCGCCGGGTAACCACCATTTCGCGGAAATCGACAAAGACGGCGATGAACTGGCGAATATTCATCAATTCCGGCCGTTCGCCAACCAACGCCAGCATATTGGCGCCAAAGCTGGTCTGTAGCATCGTATGCCGGTACAGCTGATTCAGCACCACATCCGCCATGGCGTCGTGCCGCACCTCGATCACGATACGCATGCCGGTGCGATCCGACTCATCGCGCATTTCAGAAATGCCTTCGATGCGTTTTTCACGCACCAGTTCGGCAATCCGTTCAATCAGCGTGGCCTTGTTCACCTGATAAGGCAGCTCGGTAACGATCAGCGCCTCACGGTCCTTGCGCAGCGGTTCGACATGCACACGGCCGCGCATCACCACAGAACCGCGCCCGGTCTGATAGGCCGAACGAATGCCCCCCTGCCCCATAATCAGGCCGCCGGTGGGAAAATCCGGCCCGGGAATGATTTCCATCAACTGGGTAACCGTAATATCCGGCTTTTCAATATAGGCCAGACAGCCATCAATCACTTCACCCAGATTGTGCGGGGGAATATTGGTCGCCATGCCCACCGCAATGCCGCCGGCGCCATTGACCAGCAGATTGGGAAAACGCGCGGGCAGCACCACCGGTTCGCGTTCCGAGCCATCATAGTTGGGCCGGAAACTTACCGTGTCCTTGTCCAGATCATCCAACAGCGCATGCGCGGGTTTCGCCATGCGCACTTCGGTATAGCGCATTGCGGCGGGCGGATCGCCATCGACCGAACCAAAGTTGCCCTGCCCGTCAATCAGCGGCAGGCGCATCGAAAATTCCTGCACCATGCGCACCAGGGCGTCATAAATCGACTGATCGCCATGCGGGTGATATTTACCGATGACATCGCCGACTACGCGGGCGGATTTCCGGTATGGGCGGTTCCAGTCATATTTGTTCTCGTTCATAGAGTACAAAATACGGCGATGCACGGGTTTCAGCCCATCGCGCGCATCGGGCAGCGCCCGTGACACAATCACGCTCATGGCGTAATCGAGATAGGAGGTCTGCATCTCCTGCTCGATGGCGATGGGCCTTATGTCGTCACCCGGCGCGTGCGCGCCACCGCCCTTGGGAGGCTGGCCCCCTGCGGAAGGCAAACCGGAGCCATTTTCAGGATCGTTTTCCGGTGTGTGATCTGATGTGTCGGACAAGTTCTAGGCTACCAGCGCAAAAGCGCAGAAATCTTCAAAAAATCCGGGAATCGGAAGGGCTTTTTTCATGTATCATTTTACGATGAAATGATGCTGATTCATAGCGCAATTTATGCTCAGATTATCCCCTCAGCCGCCCTTGATCGCGGGCAGAAAAAACACCTCGCTGTCGGGCCGGATGGGGTTCAGCCAGGGATCGGGGATGATTTCATTGTCGATGGCGATGGCGCCTGCCTCCAACTGTTCGCCGATGCCGGGAAACATCTTATCCAGTGTGCGCACCAGATGCCGCACATCCCGGACATCCAGATCAAAATGCGTTTGGCCGCCAGCAAACTGGCGGCCAAATTCATCGCTAAGAACGATACGCGCCATGATAGCGCCTATGCCTTATTTATTCGCATCAATCGCCGCCAAAATCTTTGGCGGCGTCAACGGCAAATCAACCATACGCACGCCGGTAGCCCGCGCTACCGCATTGGCGATGGCGCCGAGCGGCGGCACGATGGGCACTTCGCCCACGCCGCGCACCCCAAACGGGTGTCCCGGATTGGGCACTTCGAGAATGATCGTATCGATCATCGGCAGATCGCTTGCTACCGGAATCCGGTAATCCAGAAATCCCGAATTCTGCAATCGTCCGTCTGCGCCATAAATATATTCCTCGTTCAGCGCCCAGCCGACGCCCTGTGCGACGCCACCCTGAATCTGGCCTTCGACATAGCTGGGATGAATGGCCTTGCCCGCATCCTGCGCCGCGACATAGCGCAGCACCGTGACATGGCCGGTTTCGGGATCGACTTCGACGTCACAAATATGCACGCCAAAGGCCGGTCCCGCGCCACCCGCGTTAATCGCGGCGCTGCCAACCAGCGGGCCGCCGGTGCGCGCGGCCTTGGCTGCGATCTGCGCCAGCGACAGGGGTTTCTGGTCCCCCGCATTGGCGCCGGCAGGCAGGGCGTGCCCGTTTTCCCATTTCACTGCGTCAACATCCACTTCCCACATTTTCGCCACGCGCTGACGGCATTGCAGAACGACATCTTCCGCCGCCTGAATGATCGCCATGCCGGTGGCGAAGGTCACGCGCGAACCATGGGTGATTTCGCAAAATCCCACCGCCGCCGTGTCTCCGACAATCGGACGCACCTTGGTGTAATCAATACCCAGAACTTCCGCCGCCATCAGCGCCATGGAGGCGCGCGAGCCGCCAATGTCCGGGCTGCCGGTCATGATGGTGGCGGTGCCGTCTTCGGCAATATTGACCACCGCGCTGGACTGGCCACCGAGGTTGAACCAGAACCCGGCCGCAAGCCCGCGCCCCTGATTGGGGCCCAGCGGAATTTTATTGATCGGATGGTTCTGGATCGCCTTCAGGCATTCCAGATTGCCGACGGCCTTGAGCTTTGGCCCATAGACCATCTGCGTGCCTTCCTTGCTGCCATTTTTAATGCGCAGTTCGAGCGGATCCAGGTTCAGCTTCTGGGCAATCTCATCGATAATGCTTTCCACTGCAAAAGATGCAAGCGGCGCGCCGGGCGCACGATAGGAATAGCATAGCGGCCTGTTGGTCACCGCTTCATAACCAACCGCCCGCACATGGGTCAGCGCATAGGGTCCAAACGCCGCCATGCAGGCGGCGCCCACGGGCGATCCGGGAAATGCGCCCGCCTGATACCGGAACTCGCCGGTGGCGGCGACCAGCGTTCCATCCTTCTTCGCGCCAATTTTGACATCGATCGAGGTGCCGGGGGCCGGCCCGGTACCCCGGAAAACTTCATCGCGGCTCATGACAATACGCACCGGGCGTTCGGCCTTGCGCGCCAGCAATACCGCCGTCGGCTCAATAAAGATGATGGTCTTGCCGCCAAAGCCGCCGCCGATTTCAGCGGGCATCACGCGAATCTGCGCCACTTCCATTTTCAGCAGACGCGCCGTCAGTGTACGGACCATAAAATGGCCCTGGCTGCTGCACCAGATGCGGCATTGGCCGTCTTCGCTCCATTCCGCGACCACGGCATGCGGCTCGATATAGCCCTGATGCACGGCCTTGGACTTGAAAGTGCGCTCGATAACAATGTCGGCGTCCTTGAACGCCGCATCGGGATCGCCCAACTGCATCTGCACGCGCTGCACCACGTTGGATGGCTTGTCCGGTTTGGGCGTAACGCCGGTGGTGAAAATATCATCATGCAGCAGCGGCGCGCCGGGCTTCAATGATTCATCAACATCAATCACATGGGGCAGCACTTCATATTTGACATCAATCAGCGCCAGCGCCTCTTCGGCAATGGCGGCACTGGTTGCAGCAACCGCCGCCACCGCGTGACCATCATACAGCACCTTGTTGCGGGCCATGATATTGCAGGACAGATAATGGAAGTTTACCCCTTCATCGCCCGGCAGCACGCCGTTATGCATGTCCGGAAAATCCTTGCCGGTAATGACGGCCTTGACGCCTTTCAGTTTTGCCGCCTTCGACGTGTCAATCGACAGGATTTTTGCGTGGGCATGCGGGCTGCGCAGAATGCGCCCGGTCAACTGACCCGGCAAATTCATATCGGCGCCATAGGTGGCGCGCCCGGTAACCTTGTCTACCCCATCCGGGCGTACGGGACGGGTGCCGATCCACTTGAATTCCTTGCCTTCATATCCAGCCATTATTTTGATCCTCTCATGTCGGCGGCGGTTTCCAGCACCGCGCGGATGATTTTGTCATAGCCCGTGCAGCGGCACAGATTTCCCGCCAGCCAATAACGCGCCTCGGATTCTGTCGGGTCCGGATTTTTTTCCAGCAGGGCTTTGGCCGCCACCAGAAAGCCCGGCGTGCAGAAGCCGCATTGCAGCGCCGCCTCTTCGAGGAATTTCTGCTGCAACGGATGCAGCTTTTCATCGGAAGCCATGTTCTCGATGGTTTCGACCGAACGGCCCTGCATCTCAACGCCCAGCACCAGGCACGAACAGACCAGCCGCCCGTCCAGCGTAACGCTGCATGCGCCACAGTCGCCGGAAGAACAGCCTTCCTTGCTGCCCGTCAAGTTCAATTCATCGCGCAGCACATCCAGCAGGGTCTGCTTGGGGTCACACAGATATTCGACGGCCTCGCCGTTTACCGTTGTAGAAATATGAAACTTGCTCATGCGTTACTCCGGGCGCGATCACGCGCGATAACGGCCGCGCGACGGGCCAGAACCCCCGCGACCTTGGTTCGATATTCAATGGTTCCACGTTTATCTGCGATGGGCTTGCAGGCGCTTGACGCCGCCGCCTCAAGCTTTGCCAGCGCGGCGTCATCCACCTTGCTGCCAATCAGGGCCTTGGCCGCCGCATCCACCAGCAGCACGGTCGGCGCCACCGCGCCCAGCGACACCCGCGCCGCCGTGCATGTGCCCGACGCATCCAGCGTCAGATTGACCGCCGCCCCCACAATGGCGATATCCATTTCCGTGCGCGGGATCATGCGCAGATAGGCGTCGCCGGAATTATTGGCGCGCGGCGGCAGCTTGAACGCCACCACAAATTCACCCTTCGCCAGCGAAGTCTTGCCGGGCGATACGGGAACCTGCTCCACTGGCATTTCGCGCCGGCCGTTTGGCCCGGCAATCACGGCTATTGCGCCTGCCGCAACCAGCCCCGGGGTGCAGTCGCCCGCAGGTGATGCATTGCACAGATTGCCGCCCGGCGTGGCGCGGCCCTGAATCTGGGTCGAGCCGATCAGCTCCATGCCCTCGACAAGGCCCGGCCAGGCTTTCGCCAGTTCCTTATGTTCGCCGATCTCCGCGCCGCTCACTGCCGCGCCGATCACAAAACCGCTGGCGGCATTACCGCTGATCTGGCGCAACTCGCTGATTCGCTTGATATCGACCAGCAGTTCCGGATTTGCCGCGCCGGTGCGCAATTGCACCAGGAGGTCAGTTCCCCCTGCCAGCACCCGGGCATTGCCCTTGGCCCCAGCCAGCAGCCGCACCGCCTCATCTACTGAACCGGGTGACTCATACTGAAATCCGCTCATCCTTGCTCCCTGCTTTCATTGGTACATGCACCTTCATGTGCTTGTCTGTTAATGGCCATTATAGACAATTATGCGCCGAACACCAGAAATGTGACGCCGGTCACAAATGCGCGTTTCTACTCCCCTGGCAGTATTTATTTGATCTGGATCAAGGCGCAATATTCACCCTGTCGATTAATCTGACCTTTCTGTGACGGCTGTCACATGCTGGTGCTTAACGAGTCATTCATACTGAAGTCAGCAAGAGCAGGTTTTTTGAAACCCACAAAATTTGTGGGCGCACAACAAAAAAGGACGATCAAGCAAACACAATTAGATATGGAGCGATCAAATGGAACCCTTAAACACCACTAAAAACATACTTAGAAAAACCCTGTTATCGGCGGCTATATTGGCAGGGATTGGCGCATCGGCGGCGCCCGCCAACGCCATTGCGTTGATCGATGGAATGGGCGGACCAGCGGGATATGGCGACCTGGCGATGGAACCCAATGATGACGATTCGACAAACGAACTCGACCTGCCATTCGAGGTCAACTTCTTCGGTAATGTCTACAGCACTTTCTTCATCAACAATAACGGCAACATCACCTTCAACGGGCCGGTCGGCAGCTATACACCGGAACCATTCCCGATTTCCGGCCAGCCGATGATCGCGCCATTCTGGGCCGATGTGGATACGCGTTGCGAAACTTGCGGCGCCGTTTATGTCAAAGCGCCCAATGCGGATACCGTCGCCGTGACCTGGAACAATGTCGGTTATTATTCAGAAAATTCCGATCTGACCAATAATTTCCAACTATTGTTGCGCAATCAGGGTGCCGGTAATTTTGATATCGAGTTCCGTTATGACCGTCTGGAATGGACCACCGGCGACGCCAGCGGCGGGTCAGGCGGGCTTGGCGGCACGCCAGCGCAGGCGGGCTTCGACGCCGGTTTGGGCGGGGGCGACGAGGGCGGGGGTGAAGAGGGCGGGGAGGAGCTTGAAGCCTTCATCAGCGTGGGCGGCCCCGGTGTGGGGACGAATTTCTTTACGCTGCCGGGATCATTTGAGACAGAAATTCTGCAGCTTGAGCTCACCAGCAATGTGTCACCGGACACTCCGGGCCTGTGGGTGTTCTCAATCCGTGAGGGCGCGGTTCCCGGGTCGACGCCGGAGAATCCGATCATGCCGGTTGTCGTGGATGACAGCTTCAATTTTGATTTCGGCGTAATATTAGGCCAGCAGGTGTTTATCGATCCGCACATCGCCATCGGCTACGACTATGTTATCAACAGCGGCCCGAATTTCGCCAGCGTTTTATTGCCCAATATTGGTGACGGGCAGTATGAACTTTATGGCTGGAACCCAGTGACTTCGTTCTTCGATGTGTTCATTGATTTAGCCTTCGCCGACACGGAGTACTTTTTTGGTGGCTCGGGTGTTGACCGTTTCCGGGTTCTTGGTATCGAGGTGTCGGCTGGACTTGATTCATCTGATCCCACTGCCTTCGTTACCGGTCTGACATTCACAGGCGCCGGGACCGTGAATATGAACCAAACCCCGATTGGCAATATCCACGCGGATCAGGTTCCAGAGCCGGTAACCCTGTCTCTGCTCGCCGCCGGACTTGCGGGCATCAGCTTGATGCGCCGCCGCGCACAACGCACACAGGCCTTCAAACTTGCAGCCTAGTTCACGACCGCACAAACCAATGGGAGGCGCGCCGATTTGTCTGGCGCGTCTCTTCCTTTTTTCTGCTGTTGCTATAACCCTTACAGCGATCACAACATTATCTGTCAGGGCTGAACCTCTGCCTCCGCAGACCCATGGGGCCTGGAGCGTCGAGTGTAAACCACGCGCGGGAAGCCCGGAAAATGTCTGTGTCGCCAGCCAACTGGTCGCGGCCGATAATGAAGCCAAACAGGTCGTTCTCGGCGTTATCGTCGCGCCGACGCCAGGTCAGGACCTGCCGCATATCATCTTTCGCATCAGCCCGGGCGCCAATCGCGAGGCGGGCGCGGCGGTAAAAATCGACGAACAAGAGGCATTCCGTGTGTCCATTTCACAATGCGACACACATGTGTGTGAAGTGCGTTCGCTCATGCCCGAAGCGCTATTGGCGCAGATGCGCACGGGCAAACTGTTACAGTTCGCGTTTTTTATCGAAAAACAGCAACTGACCTATCCGGTTTCCCTGAACGGCTTTGATGCGGCCTATATGGCGTTGCGGGCTACGGCCAAATAAAAGGCGCTAGCTTTGGCGCAACACCCGGCCCACCGCATCGCGCCAGCCGGCGTAGCGGGCGTTGCGTTCATCGGCTGACATTGCGGGATCAAAACGACGGTCGCTGCGCCAGTTTGCGGCCATCGCCGCATGGGATGGGTATAGTCCGCACTTCACCCCGGCCAATATCGCCGCGCCCAGCGCGGTGGTTTCAAGAATGGCGGAACGTTCCACCGGCAGCCCCGTCATATCGGCCAGAAACTGCATCGCCCAGTCATTCGCCGCCATGCCGCCATCGACGCGCAATGTGGCGGGCATCAGCGCGCCCGCCTTCTGCATATCCGCAGCCATCGCCTGCAACAGATCGCGGGTCTGATAACCTACTGCCTCCAGCCCCGCGCGCACGATTTCCGCCACGCCGGTATCGCGCGTCAGGCCCAGAATTGCGCCGCGCGCATCGGCATCCCACCAGGGCGCGCCCAGGCCGGTGAACGCCGGAACCAGATAGACGCGCGCATCCGGGTTGGCCTGTTCCGCCAGCACCTGACTATCGCTGGTATTTTCCAGCATGCGCGCCCCATCGCGCAGCCATTGCATCGTAGCCCCAGCCATAAAGATGCTGCCTTCCAATGCGTAACTGGTTTGTCCCCCAGCCCGATACGCCAGCGTCGTCAGCATCCGGTTGCTGGACGGCACACGTTTTGCCCCGGTATTCAGCATCGCAAAACAGCCGGTGCCATAAGTGGCTTTCAGCATGCCTTCGGATAAACAGCCCTGCCCGATCAGCGCCGCCTGCTGATCCCCCGCCACGCCGCAAATGGGAATGGGCGCGCCAAAAAATTCCTCCTTGCACAGACCATAATCGCCATCGCAATCGCGCACATCGGGCAGCACGGACTTTGGGATACCAAACAGATACAGCAAACGGTCGTCCCAGCGCCCGGTATCGATATTGAACAGCAGGGTGCGGCTGGCGTTGGTGACATCCGTTGCATGCGCCGCGCCGCCGGTCAGGTTCCAGATCAGCCAGCAATCAATAGTGCCAAACGCCAGTTCACCGCGCCTGGCCCGTTCGCGCGCGCCCGGAACAGTGTCGAGCAACCATTTGAGTTTGCTGGCGGAAAAATACGGATCCAGCAATAGCCCGGATTGCGCCTGCACCAGCGCTTCATGGCCAGCGGCCTTCAGGTCCGCACATAGTTGGGCCGTGCGCCGGTCCTGCCAGACAATGGCGTTATATATTGGCATCCCGGTCTTGCGGTCCCACAGCAGCGTGGTTTCACGCTGATTGGTGATGCCGATCCCGGCAATATCGCTGGCTTTTATCCCCGCCGTCTGCATCACCTCGCGGCACACCGCCAGCACATCCGCCCAGATCATTTGCGCGTCATGCTCCACCCAGCCGGGATGCGGAAAAACCTGCGGCAGCGCCCGCTGCGCCATGCCGCATGGCCGGGCGTCCGCGTCAAACAGCATGGCGCGGCTGCTGGTGGTGCCCTGATCGATGGCGAGAATATAGCGATTGGTCATGGCTTTCCTCTCTGTCATGCCCCGATTTATTCGGGGCATCCAGGGCAACGCAATAAAGGCTGCGCCTGATTACTCTGGGTTACCCGGTCAAGCCGGGTAATGACAATGAATTGGTTGCATATGCTCAAGCGCACAAGAGCAGTATTTTTCTCTAAAACCCTATATACTGGCCCCATGGACTTGCAGCTTAACACACCCGCCACCGCGCCCCTGATCGACCCGTTTGGGCGCCATGTCAGCTATTTGCGCGTGTCGGTCACCGACCGCTGCGATTTGCGCTGTGTCTATTGCATGTCTGAGAACATGAATTTTCTGCCCAAGCACGATGTGCTGAGCCTGGAAGAACTGGACCGCATGTGCAGCGCCTTTGTGGCGCGCGGCGTGGACAAACTGCGCCTGACCGGCGGCGAGCCTCTGGTGCGGCGGGACATTCTGTGGCTGTTCCGGCGCCTGTCGCGGCATCTGGACAGCGGCGCCCTGTCGGAACTGACCCTGACCAGCAACGGCACGCAAATGCCGAAATACGCCCGCGATCTGTATGCCTGTGGCGTGCGGCGGGTGAACATCTCGCTCGACAGTCTGGATGCACAAAAATTTCAGGCGATCACCCGCTGGGGAAAACTGGATCAGGTGCTGCGCGGCATCGATGCGGCGCAGGATGCGGGCCTGAAGGTCAAGCTGAATATGGTGGCGCTGAAGGGCGTGAATGGCGATGAAGTACCCGGCATGATCCGCTGGGCGCATGGGCGTGGTATGGACCTGACCCTGATTGAGACCATGCCGCTGGGTGATATTGACGGCGACCGCACCGATCAATATCTGCCGCTATCGCAGGTAAAGGCCGATCTGCAACGCGAATTCACGTTGGAGCCGCTGGAGCATCGCACCGGCGGCCCGGCGCGCTATATGCGGGTGGCGGAGACTGGTGGCCGGCTTGGCATGATCACGCCCCTGACCCATAATTTCTGTGAATCCTGCAACCGTGTGCGCCTGACCTGTACCGGCACGCTCTATATGTGCCTGGGCCAGGACGACGCTGCCGATCTTCGCGCGCCCTTGCGCCGGGACGCGGCTGACGGTACCGGCGATGCGCAACTGATGGCCGCACTTGATGAAGCCATCACCCGCAAACCCAAAGGCCATGATTTCATCATCGACCGCCGCGGTGAGAGGCCCGCCGTGGCGCGGCATATGTCGGTGACCGGGGGGTGAGGCAGGGGATTAACCAAACCCATAACCACCTGTTAACCATGACTTTTTTCTCCCATATCCAGTTCGGGGGGTGACAGGGCGCTCTTATTCTGCCACAATCCCCAAGGGTGCGCGTTTAAGATTACTCTTTGGGGGAGCGCCATGGATGAAGCCCGGATTGAATCGCTGATCGAGAACATCTATTCGTCCGTCTTCGAGGCCGATGGCTGGGACAGTTTGCTGCAAACAATGCGGACGGAATTTCATGCATCTCAGGTGACCACCCAAGTATGGGGCAAGGCGGAAAGAGCGCCATTATTCACCTCCTCATCTGTTGGAGACCCTTCAGCCCGAAGAAATTACCTGGCTTATTATCACACGCTCGATCCTACTTATCCGGGTCACATTCAGAACCCGCGAAAAAATCCGGTATTTTCTGGCGCGGAGTTGGTTGACTACTCCAGTTATCTCAAGAGCGAGTTCTATTGCGATTTCTTCAAGGGTCTCGATATGGCTTTGGGCGGACACGCCATTCTCGAAAACAATGCGCACCAGCTCACCCATTTTCACGTTCATCGGCCTGTGAAGGGCCGGAAATTCGATGACAAGGAAATAAAATTATTGGCTAAGCTGCGGCCGCATCTCGGGCGCGGGTTGCGCATTCATCTTGAGTTTGCGGGATTGCGGGGCAAGGCCGAGCTGTTCGACACCGCGTTCGATGCGCTTGCCGCCACCTTTCTGCTGAACTCGGCAGGCCGCGTGGTGGCGCAAAATAAAGACGCAGAGGAATTACTGCGTGACGGCAGTGTTCTTACAGTATGCGAGGGGCGGCTGACAGCCCGCCACCCGCCCGATGACGCAAGGCTGGCTGCGGTGCTGGTTCCGCCACAGCCGGGCGTTGCGCCAGCCGAAATCATGTTGCGCGGATCAGCTTATGCCCCAGCCGTGCGGCTGGCCATTACACCTGCGGATGGCCGCGCCATCCCCCTGTTCAGTAATATTACCCAGGGCGAACAAGTGGCGTTTCTGGTGACCGCAACGCCGCTTGGGCCAACCGCGCAAAGCCTGACCGCGCGATTTGGCCTGACCCGCGCCGAGGCGGAGGTTACGCTGATGCTCTGCGCGGGCGCTAAGGCCCCGCAGATCGCCGCGCATCGCCAAACCAGCACCGGCACCGTGAACAACCAGCTCAAACAAATCTACGCCAAGACTGGTGTCGCGGGCCAAGTCGAACTGCTGGTCAAGTTGACGGGGCGGTGATCCGACCGGGATTCTCATAATAACGGCTGGAATATTCAGGTTATGAGCGCTAGAGTCCCCTCACAGGAGAGACGCATGCACTATCAGGCCATTATCACCATTGAACCGGGCAAACGCGGCGGCCGGCCCTGCATCCGCGGCATGCGTATCGCGGTCGGCGACGTGCTCGGCTGGCTGGCCAGCGGCATGTCGCACGCGGACATTATCGCCGACTATCCCGAGCTGACCGGGAATGATATTCACGCCTGCCTGGCCTATGCCGCCGACCGCGAAAGGCGGTTGTTGACCTCGGCCTCATGAAGCTTCTGTTCGATCAGAACCTCAGCTTCAAGCTATGCCGGCAATTGGCGGACCTTTTTCCCGGTTCCAGCCAGGCGCGGCTTTCCGGACTTGCCGAAGCCGATGACGGCGTTTTATGGAAATATGCCGGGGCCAATGGGTTCACGCTGGTTTCGCTGGATGCGGACTTTGCCGATATGGCGGCGCTGCTCGGCCCACCTCCCAAGGTGATCTGGTTGCGCTGCGGTAACCAGCCTACTGCCATCATTGAGGGCCTGTTGCGCCGCAACGCTGAAATTATCTCCGTGTTCGAAGAGGCTGAGGCTATTTGTCTGGAAATTTACTGATTCCAGGCGCGGCGCCGCTGTTCGCCGCGCTTCGGCCCGGCAAGCAGGCGGGGGTAAAATAAACTGTCATTCGGAGCGTGAGCCAAGGAATCGCCTTCCGCATACGGTGCATGAGATGCTTCGCGGAGCCTGTCCTTGAGAAGGCGGGGGTTCAGCATGACAACAGGGTTTGGCCGTCCCCGCGCGGTTAACCGTAAAAATAACATAAAAAATTCATAATTTTTTTTGTCCGCATATCTAATCCTGGAGATGACGGCGCGCAAATGCTCCCGCAAGATTGGCGCATATAACTGACCAACTTTCGGAGCAAATCATGAAACATCGCATTAAACATCGCATCACAAAAACTTTTGCCGCTTCGGGCATGGCCCTGCTGCTGGGCTCAGCCGCCAGCGCAGCCCCGGTCTACTCGGGCGTCGTCAGTGGCATGTTCGTCGATCCGGTGCTGATTGGGGAGGCGTTTTATCCGCTGCTGAACGAGTACTTCCCCAGAGACAGCACCGGGACCGCCGTCACCAGTGGAGTCGGGACATCCGAATTCCGCTGGGGGTCCCATTCAGACCCGGCCTTCTTGCCCGGCTACAGCTCGCTTAGATTCTCCGGTGCGGCGTTTTCCGGCGTAGAGCCGCTTGTCTTTGATGGGGTCGATGGTTTCACCGGCGGCACGGTCTTTGATCTTGGAACGCTAACCTATTACAACGGCACAAGCTTAACCGATACACAGGCATACGGCATCACGCTCCAATTGGATATTGAGCTGTCGGACAGCTCCGAGACGGTGACGACCTTGCCGATCGTGATCACTTTACTACCAGTAAACAATAGCGGCCCCACCCCGGCAAGCAACGCAGACCTGATTATATTCGCGCCGTTCGGTGCCTCTGTCGGGGTCTCGCTCCACGCCTACGAGGACGCGACCGTTACGGCGACCTTGACCGGGTACCTGATCGGCGACCCCTTTTTCGAGTTCTCCGAAATTCAGCTCGATCCGGACCAGGAGCTGAACGGCTTCCTCGGCGATGGTGGGCCATTGTTCACGTCTCCGGTCGGCGTCCCCGAACCGACGACCCTGGCTCTGCTCGGCGCGGGTCTGGCCGGGCTTGGCTGGGCGCGGCGGCGGGCGTAACAAGGCAATTGTCATCTACCATGTTTATGCATTGGCATAATCGCGTAGTTTGGCGTTCAGAATGGTTATGAGTTTTCGCATGATAGCGGTAAGCGCCAGCATTGGTTTTTTGCCGTTGCCGATGAGGCGCTCGTA
>JBMOMW010000006.1:0-35771 GCA_049325255.1 Pseudomonadota bacterium
CGCTCCCGCCGCTTATCGCGGCACGCGCGGGGCCTCACATCACGCATGCACCCTGCCGCCTATCCACCCCGGATCATCTCTGCTCCGTACCAGCGGCGCCGGCAATTCAATTCATACCGTCTCCTTTGCCATCTCCGATGAAAATTACAATGCGGTCGCGCCGCTGATCAGCGATGGCGTCTGGTTCGTGTGAACACTCAGGGGAAACTCCACACCTGACACGCCTGCGCGAACCGGTTATGGTAAGGCATGTCAGAATCACTCACCGCAAAAATAAACCCGAATTCCGTTCAACCCAGATTCGTGCATCTGCGGGTGCACTCCGCTTATTCCCTGCTGGAAGGGGCGGTGAAAATCAAGCAGATGCCGGCGCTGTGCCGTACCTATGAGATGCCAGCCATTGCCATTACGGACACAGGCAATCTGTTTGGCGCGCTGGAATTTTCTGAAACGCTGGCGGGTGAGGGCGTACAGCCGGTCATTGGCTGCGCCATGGCGCTATGTTTTGATCAGCCAGATAGCAGTTCGGTGGACGCACAGCGTGGCCCGGCGCTGCGCGACCGGATTGCGCCCATTGTGCTGCTGGCGCAGAACGAGGCTGGCTATGCCAATCTGATGTGGCTTTCCAGCAATGCTTATCTGGAATGTGAGGCGGAACCCCATGTGACGCTGGCGCAACTGGCCGCGCATGCGGATGGTTTGATCTGCCTGACCGGCGGGGCGCTGGGGCCGGTTGGCTGCCTGCTGCGTCAGGGGCGGCGCGATGCGGGCCAGGCGCTGCTGCGTGGGCTGGCTTTGATTTTTCCGCAGCGGCTATATGTTGAATTGCAACGCCACGGCATGGCGGAAGAGGCGGCGGCGGAAGAAGATTTCATCCGCTTCGCCTACGATCTGGCGCTGCCGCTGGTGGCCACAAACGAAGTATATTTTCCGTACCGCGATATGTATGAAGCCCATGACGCGCTGATCTGTATTTCGGCGGGGGCCTATGTTTCGCAGGATGATCGCCGCAAACTGACGCCCGAACATTATATGAAAAGCCCGGCGGAGATGGCGGCGCTGTTTGCGGATTTGCCGGAGGCCATTGAGAACACCATCGAGATCGCCCGGCGCTGCGCCTTTCGGCCGCGCACCCGCGCGCCCATTCTGCCGCGTTTCGGCGCCCCGGAAGAAGAGGCTGCCGAGTTGCGCCGTCAGGCAATTGCGGGGCTGGACAGCCGGCTGGCGAACGAAGGCAGTTTTGCGGATGAAACCGAGTATCGTCAACGGCTGGATTTCGAACTTGATGTCATTATCAAGATGGGCTTTGCCGGTTATTTTCTGATCGTTGCTGACTTTATCCAATGGGCCAAGGGGCAGGGCATTCCGGTGGGGCCGGGGCGCGGTTCGGGTGCTGGCTCGTGCGTGGCCTGGTCGCTGACGATCACCGATCTTGATCCGCTGCGGTTCGGTCTGCTGTTTGAGCGCTTCCTGAATCCCGAACGCATTTCGATGCCGGACTTTGACATCGATTTCTGTCAGGAACGCCGCGACGAAGTCATCCGCTATGTGCGCGAAAAATACGGCGATGACCGCGTGGCGCAGATCATCGCCATCGGCAAATTGCAGGCGCGCGCCGCGCTGCGCGATGTAGGCCGTGTGCTGCAAATGCCATACGGACAGGTGGACCGCATCTGCAAAATGGTGCCGAACAACCCGGCCAATCCTGTGACCCTGGCCGAGGCCATCAAGGCCGAACCGCGCCTGAAGGAAGAACGCGATAGCGACCCGGCGGTGGCGCATCTGCTGGACACTGCCATGCGTATCGAAGGGCTGTACCGCCACGCATCCGTGCATGCGGCGGGCGTGGTGATCGGCGACCGGCCTTTGCACGAACTGGTGCCGCTCTACCGCGAACCGCGCGGTGAAATGCCGGTGACGCAGTTCAACATGAAATGGGTCGAACCGGCGGGCCTGGTGAAGTTCGATTTTCTCGGGTTGAAAACCCTCACGGTTATCGCCAAAACCGTGGAGCTTCTGGCGCGCAAGGGTGTCGTGCTGGACATTCACAAAATCCCGCTGGATGACGCGCCCAGTTTCGAAATGCTGCGCGAGGCGGAAACCATCGGCCTGTTTCAGCTTGAAGGCAGCGGCATGCGCGAGTCCATCCGCAGCCTGCGCCCGGACCGTTTTGAAGATATCATCGCCATGGTGGCGCTGTACCGCCCCGGCCCGATGGACGATATTCCCAAATATATCGCCTGCAAGAACGGCCAGGAAGAAGTCGTCTATCCGCACCCGCTGCTGGAACCGATCCTATCGGAAACCTACGGCGTTATTGTGTATCAGGAACAGGTGATGCAGATCGCCCAGGTTCTGTCCGGCTACTCTCTGGGCGAAGCCGATCTGCTGCGCCGCGCCATGGGTAAAAAAATCCAGTCGGAAATGGACGCCCAGCGCGCCCGCTTTATCGATGGCGCGATTGCGCGCGGTGTGGATGCGGTGGTTGCCCGGAATATTTTTGAACTGGTGAACAAATTTGCGGGCTATGGCTTCAACAAATGCCACGCGGCCCCCTATGCGCTGATCGCCTATCAGACGGCCTATCTGAAAGCCAATCATCCCGTCGAATTTCTGGCCGCATCCATGATGCTGGATCAGGGCAACACCGATAAGCTGAATATTTTCCGTCAGGAGGCGGCGCGTCTGGGCATTGCCGTCAACGCGCCAGACATTAACCGGTCCGAGGCGGATTTCAGCACCAGTGAGGGCGCGATCTATTATGCGCTGGGGGCGGTGCGCAATGTGGGGGCGCAGGCGATGCGCGCTATTGTGACAGAGCGCGAAGCCAATGGTCCGTTCACGGATATGGAAGATTTCATTAATCGTGTTGATCCGCGCCATCTGAATAAACGCAGTTTTGAATTTCTGGTGCGTGCGGGCGCCTTTGACACACTCAACCCCAACCGTGCGCAATTACTCGCGGGCGCGGACATGGTGATGGCGCACTGTAATGCGGCCGCCGCCGCGCGCAACAGCAGCCAGACCGATCTGTTCGCCACCAGCGGCATGCAGCAGCGCCGCGAACTGAAACTGCCCACGGTGGATGGCTGGCCGCCCATTGAAAAGCTGAAGGCGGAATTTGACGCGCTCGGCTTTTACCTCTCGGCCCATCCGCTCGATGATTACAGCACCATTCTGGCGCACGCCAATGTCACGCCCTATGCGGAGTTTTTTGAACGCCTCGATGAAGCCGATCGCCCGGCCAAACTGGCGGGCACGATTGTCGCCAAACGCGAGCAGCGGTCCCAGCGCGGCAATCCGTTCGCCTTCGTCACCCTCAGCGATCAGTCCGGCGAATATGAAGTCACTTTGTTCAGCGAGCTGCTCAGCGCGCACCGCGAATTGCTGGAGCCAGGAAATCTGGTGGTCATGAACGTGACCGGCAAGCTGGATCGTGACCGCCCCCGCCTGACCGCCCAGTCCCTGCAAGGCGTCGATAAACTGGCCGACGCCGCCATGGGCGGCTTGCGCGTGTTCGTCGCCGACGCCAAACCTCTTGCCAGCCTGCACGACCGCCTGAAATCCGCCGGGCAGGGCAAAGGCTATGTGTATCTGGTTCTGAAGGGCCGGGAACACCGCCGCGAAGTCGAAATCCGCATCCCCGGCGCCTACGCCACCGGCCCCAGGATGCGCGGCGCGCTTGCCGCTGTTTCCGGGGTGCTTGAGGTTCAGGAATGCTGAGGCGGCCGCCAAATGGCTTGCCTTGGCAGAAAAATACCCCTATACACCCCCTTTCAAACCTCACGCAGGTTACGGCGTTCGGTACCCTTGAACTTCCCCGGAAGATCAAAGGGAACAGCCCCTGATTGGCATTCCGATGCGTCGAACCGGTGTCCTGTAATGGGACCAACTCCTGCGGCGGCATAACCGGTAAAAGGAAAAAAAGAATGGCATTGCCAGATTTCAGCATGCGCCAGCTTCTTGAAGCAGGCGTTCATTTTGGCCACCAGACTCACCGCTGGAACCCGAAAATGGCTCCGTTTCTGTTCGGGGCGCGTAACAATATTCATGTAATCGACCTCACCCAGACGGTACCCTTGTTGTACCGTGCGCTGGAAACTGTGCGTGATGTGGTGGCGGGCGGCGGACGGGTGCTGTTTGTCGGCACCAAGCGTCAGGCGGCAAAACCGCTGGCCGACGCGGCCAAGCGCTGCGCGCAATATTATATCAATGCCCGCTGGCTGGGCGGCACCCTGACCAATTGGAAAACCATTTCCAATTCGATCAAGAAGCTGAAGTCCCTGGATGAGCAATTGTCGGCGGGCACCATGGGCCTGACCAAAAAGGAACTGCTGCAACTGACGCGCAGCCGCGACAAGCTGGAAGCCTCGCTGGGCGGCATCAAGGACATGGGCGGTATTCCCGACCTGATCTTCATCATCGACACCAACAAGGAAGCTCTGGCGGTGCTGGAAGCGGCCAAGCTTGGCATTCCTGTGATTGCCATACTCGATAGCAATAGCGATCCCGATGGCATTGCCTGCCCTATCCCCGGCAATGACGATGCGGCGCGGGCGATCGATCTGTATTGTGATCTGGTGGCGCGCGCCTGTCTCGATGGCCTGTCGCAAGGCAGCGCGGGTATGGAAGGCGATATGGTGGAACCACCAACAGAGACATTTGACGGCCCCAAAGTGCTTGAAGATGTCGGCGCAGCAGACGCTGCGCAATAGCTGGATTTGAGGAACTGCAATGGCCGAAATTACGACTGCGCTGATTAAAGATCTGCGTGAAACCACTGGCGCCGGCATGATGGACTGCAAGAAGGCCTTGCAGGAAACCGGCGGCGAAATGGAAGCCGCTATTGACTGGCTGCGCGCCAAGGGCCTTTCCAAGGCCGCAAAAAAGGCGGATCGGGTCGCGGCGGAAGGTCTGATCGGCTATGCCGCCGGTGACAAATGCGCCGCGCTGATCGAACTGAACTCCGAAACCGATTTCGCGGCGCGTTCAGAAAAGTTTCAGGCCATCGTCTCGGCGGTCGCCAAACTTGCATTGGCTGCAAAGGGGGATCTTGCGACCCTATTGGCGCAAAAGTTTCCGGGAAGCGAGCGCGATGTTGCCGGGTATGTTTCCGAAATGGTCGGAACCATTGGCGAGAATATGAGCGTGCGGCGTACCGCCTACCTGTCGGTTCCACAGGGCGTTGTGGCCGGCTACATCCATAATCAGGTTGCGCCGGGTCTGGGCAAGCTGGGCGTGATCGTGGCGCTGGAATCCGCCGGTGACACGACCAAGCTGAATGCGTTTGGCCGCCAGGTCGCCATGCATATTGCCGCAGCCGCCCCCCTTGCGCTGGCCCCTGAATCGCTGGATCCCGAAGTGGTGGAACGTGAACGCGCCGTGTTGATCGAACAGGCCCGCGAATCAGGCAAGCCCGACACTATCATCGAAAAAATGATCGAAGGCCGCATCCGCAAATTCTACGAAGAGGTTGTGCTGCTGTCCCAGGCCTGGGTGATGGACCCCGATATCACCGTGCAAAAGGCCATTGACGCCGCCGCCAGGGATATTGGCGCTCCGGTAAAAGTGACCGGTTTTGTACGCTTTTTGCTGGGCGATGGCATTGCCAGGGAAGAAAGCGATTTCGCCGCCGAGGTTGCCGCCGCCGCTGGCAATTAAGGGATTGTGCGAAAGCGCTGCTTTACCTGAAGCGTAAGGGGTTTAAGATAGAAGCCGCGCGGCGGTTGCCTGCCGCGCGGTTACGACCTGACCACCAACGCCAGAAAAATCACATGCCATCTGACAAACCATCCAAGCCTTCTGCCACAGCGCTGCGCTGGCGGCGGGTATTGCTGAAAATTTCCGGCGAAGCCCTGATGGGGGATCGCCCCTTCGGGCATGACGCTGCCGCCATCGACCGTGTCGCCCAGGAAGTGCGCAACGTCATCCAGCATGGCGCAGAAGTGGCGCTGGTCGTGGGTGGCGGAAATATTTTTCGCGGCATGTCGGATGCCGCCAGCGGCATCGACCGCAGCACCGCCGATCACATGGGCATGCTGGCGACGGTAATCAATGCGCTGGCGTTACAGGATGGTCTAGAGCGCAATGGCATTGCGGCGCGGGCCATGTCGGGCATTGCGATGCCAACGGTGTGCGAGACCTTCACCCGGCGCGACGCGATGCAGCATTTGCAGGCAGGGCGCGTGGTGGTGTTTGCTGCGGGCACCGGCAATCCCTATTTCACCACGGACACGGCGGCGGCGTTACGGGCGGCGGAAATGAATTGCGATGTGCTGCTGAAAGGCACGCAGGTCGATGGGGTTTACTCCGCCGATCCCAAAAAAGACGCGAGCGCTGTCCGCTATGACCGGCTAAGTTTCACAGAAGTGCTGGCCCGCGATTTGCGCGTCATGGACGCCACCGCCGTCAGCCTGTGCCGCGAAAACAAAATTCCAATACTGGTGTATAGTAACCAGGACACGGGAATGCTGGCCACGGTTCTGACGGGCGGTGGCACATATACGCTGATTGACGGGTGACAGAATGGCGACGCCGCAAGAATTCGATATAGATGATCTGCAACGCCGGATGGACGGCGCGCTGACGGCGTTCAAGACGGAATTGTCCGGGCTGCGCACAGGCCGCGCCAGCACTGGCCTGCTGGACCCTATTGTGGTCGAGGTTTATGGCGGTTCAAAAATGCCGATCAATCAGTTGGGCACCGTAAGCGTGCCCGATGCGCGCATGATCAGCATTCAGGTCTGGGACAAAAGCACGGTTGGCGCCGTGGACAAGGCCATTCAGAAATCCGGCCTGGGGCTTAACCCGCAGGTCGATGGCACCCTGATCCGGATTCCGATCCCGGCGCTGAACGCCGAACGCCGCATCGAGCTAACCAAGGTGGCGGGAAAATATGCTGAAGAAGCGCGCATTGCCGTGCGTCATGTACGCCGGCATGGTCTGGATGATCTGAAGCGCATGGAAAAAGACGGCCATATCAGTGAAGACGATCAAAAAATATGGGCTGAGGAAGTTCAGGAGATGACCGATGCTGTGATCAAGCAGATTGATCAGGCGCTGGCGGTCAAGGAACAAGAGATCACGAACGTTTGACCCAGGGCCTTGGTCATAAAGTGGAACCGGCTGCGGCAAGTTTACCGCAGCATATTGCCATCATTATGGATGGCAATGGGCGCTGGGCCAAGAAACGTTACATGCCACGAACGCTGGGCCATCGCGAAGGGGCCGAGGCCGTGCGCCGCACGGTTACGGCCTGCGCGGAAATTGGCGTACCCTACCTGACCCTGTTCGCGTTTTCCTCGGAAAACTGGAAACGTCCGGCGGACGAAGTCGATGATCTGATGTGGCTGCTGCGCAGCTATCTGCAACGCGAGGTGAACGAACTGAACCGGCAGAAAGTGCGCATCGGTTTTATCGGTGATCGCACGGCGTTAGCGCCCGATCTGGTTTCCCTGATCGAAAATGCCGAACAGCAGACCAGGCACAATGACCGGCTGATCTTCACCATTGCGGTCAATTATGGCGGCCAGAATGATATTGTCGCGGCGGCGCAACGTCTGGCGCGCGAAGTGGCGGCGGGCCGCATGCGGACGGATCAGATTACGCCTGAAACCTTCGCCGCGAATTTAATGACAACGGGCCTGCCGGACCCGGATTTAATCATCCGCACCAGCGGCGAACAGCGGCTAAGCAATTTCATGCTGTGGCAGGCGGCCTATTCCGAACTGGTTTTCATCGACACTCTGTGGCCGGACTTTTCCAGAAAATCGCTGGAACAGGCTATTGAGCTGTTCAATCAGCGCGACCGCCGCTTTGGCGCAACCAGCGAAAGCTGAAGGGCCGACTTGTAATTATTTCGATTTATCACCACACACAATGTCATCGCGAGCCGCGTAGTGGCGTGGCGATCCAGAGCCCTTTAGGAAAGCCTGAATTTGTGGCCCCTGGATTGCCACGTCGCTTCGCTCCTCGCAAAGACGGCGAAGGGGATGTAGTGTAACGTGAAGCAATCTTTCTCCGGTGATCTCAAACCCCGCATCCTGTCGGCGCTGGTGCTGGCCCCCATTGTTCTGGGGGCCGTGTGGCTGGGCGGCTTGCCATTTCAGATCATGCTTGGGGTTGTCATTGTGTTGGCGAGCTATGAATGGACGCATCTGACCTGTGGCCCGGGCTGGTATATTGACGCGGTGATTATCGCGGGGACGGCGCTCGGCGCGTTACAACTGGCAATAATTCCCGGTTATATGCCCAGCCATATGGATGATTTTTCGCGGCTGGGTTTTGTGGCTGCGGCAATTATTTCTGGCATGGCGCTGCTGGGCAGCCTGGGTTCCATCAGGGGTCAGCCTTTGCGCTGGAGGCTGCTTGGGGTTCCCTATATCTCGCTGGGCCCGGCATCCCTGATCTGGTTGCGGGAGCAGGAAGACAGTGGGTTTTTATTAACCATATGGCTGTTATTGCTGATCTGGGCCATGGATATTGGCGCTTATATTGCCGGGCGCGCGATAGGCGGGCCGAAGCTGGCGCCACAGGCCAGCCCGAATAAGACCTGGGCGGGCCTGATTGGTGGTATGCTAAGTGCTGCGACAGTGGGGGGTTTTTTAGGGTGGAGCGCCCCCCTGGTTACAGATCCCGCGCCGATCTTGCAGATGGCGCTGATGAGTGCGCTTATAGGGGCCTGGTCACAGGTTGGCGATATTGCGGAATCTATGGTAAAACGACATTTTGGCGTCAAGGATATGAGCAATTTAATTCCCGGCCATGGCGGGATTCTGGATCGCATTGATGGGCTGCTGTTCGCGGCCCCCGCAATGGCGATAGGGGTTCTCATATTGCTAGTGATAGGAACCTGACATGAGCCAGACTGCGCCTGTTCCATTGATCGCGCCTAAAAGCGTTACGATCCTGGGGGCCACCGGTTCCGTCGGGCTTAACACGCTTGATCTGATCGCCCGCGCACCCGGAAAGTATGTGGTCGAGGCGCTGACCGCCAACGGCAATGTCGATGAACTGATCAGCGCCGCAAGGCGGGTTTTGCCACGCCTGGCGGTGATTGGCGATGCGGGCAAATATCAGGCCCTGCGCGAGGGGCTGGCGGACACAGGCGTTGAGGTGGCCGCAGGCCCGCAGGCCATCATAGACGCCGCCACACGACCGGCAGACTGGATCATGGCGGCGATTGTCGGGGCGGCGGGGCTGGCCCCGACACTTGCAGCAGTGGCGCAGGGCACAACGGTCGCCATCGCCAACAAGGAATGCCTGGTCTGCGCTGGCGATCATATGATGGATCTGGTGCGGCGCAAGGGCACGATCCTGCTGCCTGTGGATTCCGAGCATAACGCCATCTTTCAGGTCTTTGACAGCCAGCGCCCGGAAGGGGTTGAGAAAATTACCCTGACCGCATCGGGCGGCCCGTTTCGCACGGCGACAATGGAACAGATGGCCGCCGCCACCCCCGCCCAGGCGATTGCGCATCCCAACTGGCAAATGGGTGCGAAAATCTCTGTCGACTGCGCAACTTACATGAACAAGGGCCTGGAACTGATTGAAGCTTATCATCTTTTTCCTGTAGATAAAGACCAGATAGATGTCGTCATCCATCCGCAATCAGTGATCCACAGCATGGTTTCCTACACGGATGGGTCGGTTCTGGCGCAGATGGCCTCGCCGGATATGCGCACCCCGATCGCCTACGCATTGGGCTGGCCGGATCGCATTCATGCCCCCGTACCGCGCCTCGATCTGGTGCAGATTGCGCAATTAACCTTTGAAGCGCCTGATTTTAGCCGTTTTCCTGCATTACGTTTGGCCAGGGAAGCGCTGGCCCTGGGTGGTAGCGCGCCAACGGTTCTAAGTGCAGCGAATGAAATAGCCGTCGCGGGCTTTTTAGATGGTAGGATCGGCTTTCTGGATATTGCCCGTATCGTGGAGCAAACACTGGAAGCCGGAGGCAATGGAAAAATGGGGCAATGGTCCCGTTCCATGCAGTCTCTGGAGGATATTTTAAGTGCAGATGCGGCAGGCCGGGCCCATGCGCGCGCGTTAATGGAACGACGTTAATCCGGTTGGGAGAAAACAGTGATTTCCGGTGATATTCTGATCTATGTCAGCGCCTTTTTGTTCGTCCTGACGGTCGTCGTGTTTTTCCATGAACTCGGCCATTTTCTGGTGGCGCGCTATTGTGGTGTGCGGGTGGAAACCTTCGCCATCGGTTTTGGCCGGGAACTGTTCGGCTGGAATGATTCCCACGGCACAAGATGGAAGATCGGCTGGCTGCCATTGGGCGGATACGTCAAATTCTGGGGCGATGAATCCGCCGCCAGTACGCCCGATAATGCGCAACTGGAACAAATGACCGCCTCGGAAAGATCTGTCAGCTTCCATCATAAACCCGTGAGCAATCGCATTGCAGTCGTTGCGGCGGGTCCAATCGCCAATTTTATCCTCGGTATCCTTATTTTTGCCGCCCTGTTCATGACATTTGGCCGGACGACAATTCTGGCCAGAGTGGATCAGGTGCAGCCCGGCAGCGCTGCCGAGCAGGCCGGATTTATGCCGGGCGATGTGGTGTTGGCCATCAATGGCGACAGGATCGAGAGTTTTACCGATTTACAGCGCCGCGTCATGCTGAGTGCAGGGGAAAGCCTGGATGTTCTGGTGGAACGCGAAGATCAGCAGTTGAACCTGCTGGTTGTCCCGCGCGTCGACGAATTTACCGATGCGTTCGGCAATGTGCAGCGCCGGGGGCTGATCGGCCTAGTCAGGGCCAATAATCCGGAAGATCAGGTCGTCGAAGTTGTTGGACCGGTGCGCGCGCTCCTGCTTGGCGTTCAGGAAACCTATTTCATCGTTGACCAGACTTTTGTCTATCTCGGCCGCATGATCATGGGCAAGGAAAGCACGGAACAGTTGGGGGGGCCGCTGCGGATCGCTCAGATGTCCGGGCAGGTGGCGCAGGTCAGTATTTCTGCGCTGATTCATTTGATGGCTGTTCTGTCAGTTAGTATTGGGTTATTGAACCTGTTCCCGGTGCCGATGCTGGACGGTGGCCACCTGGTATTTTATTCAATTGAAGCTGTCTGGAGACGGCCGGTAAATGCGCGGGTGCTCGATTTCAGCTATCGAATCGGCTTCGCTGCCATTACCACTCTGATCTTGTTTGTAACCTGGAATGATCTGGTCAATCTGCGCGTGGTGGATTTTCTGGCAAGCCTTTTTTCCTGAGTAATTTTCCGGTAAATGATGCTTTTACGATTTTCAGAATGTGGACGGAACATGCCAACATCTGTATGGCGCTGCTGGTTTGCCGTTATGTGGCTGGCGATTGCAGGGGTATTTTCTGTTGCGGGCCCCGCGAAGGCCCAAACCATCGGGGCGATAGAGGTTACCGGCAATCAGCGTATCGAGTCTGACACGGTTCGCTCCTATATGACTTTACGGCCAGGGGATGAATTCGATGCCGCAAAGATCGATCTGTCCCTAAAGACCCTTTTTACGACCGGACTGTTTGCCGACGTCACAATCCGGCGTGAAGGAAATAATCTGGTCGTCAATGTGGTGGAAAACCCGATCATCAACCAGGTTTCATTTGAAGGCAATTCGGCGATCAAGGATGAAGCGCTGGATGCCGAGGTGCGTCTGAAGCCGCGTATCGTCTATACGCGCGCCCGGGTGCAGGATGATCTGAAACGCATTATTGAGGTGTATCGCCGTTCCGGCCGTTTTGCAGCGACAGTTGAACCCAAGGTTATCCAGCTTCCCCAGAACCGCGTCGATCTGGTGTTTGAAATCAAGGAAGGTTCGGTAACCGGTATCCGGCAGATCTATTTTATCGGCAACAAGCGCTTTTCCGATAGCCGCCTGCGCAGCGAAGTTTCCACACAGGTATCACGCTGGTGGAATATTCTTGCCTCGCGCGACAATTATGATCCCGACCGGCTGGTATTCGACCGCGAGCAGTTGCGCCGGTTCTACCTCAGCCATGGCTATGCTGACTTTCGCGTCGTTTCAGCGGTGGCGGAACTGACCCGTGACCGGGAACAGTTTTTTATCACCTTTGTGGTTGATGAAGGGCCGTTATATGAATTCGGCGCCATCGACATAAAGACGGAACTGGAAAAAATTGATCCCGAACTGTTGCGCGACAAGATCAAGTCCCGTTCCGGGGAACTCTATAACGCCAAGATGATTGATGACACGGTTGAGGATTTGACCTTTGCCGCAGGCGAATTTGGCTACGCCTTTGTCGATATCCGCCCCAAGATCACACGGCAGAAAGAAGCGCGTAAAATTGATATTATTTACCAGATCAACGAAGGCCCGCGCGTCTATGTCGAAAAGATAAATATCGAAGGCAATGTGCGGACGCTTGACCGGGTTATTCGCCGGGAGTTCCGTATCGTCGAAGGCGATGCCTTCAACACGGCCAAGCTAAACCGTTCGCGTTCGCGTATTCGCGGCCTGGATTTTTTTGGCAATGTGGAAATCACGCAGACGCCGGGGGAACAGCCTGACCGGACGATCATCAATGTCGAGGTAAAGGAAAAATCCACCGGGCAATTGAGTTTCGGCGTTGGCTTTTCATCGACCGAAAGCGTCATTGCCGATATCAGCATTGCCGAGCGCAACCTGCTGGGCAAAGGGCAGTTTCTGCGCGCCTCTGCACAGGCCAGTTCGCTTACCCAGCAATTGGAGCTTAGTTTCTCGGAACCTTATTTCCTGAACCGGCAACTGGCGGCAGGTTTTGATCTTTTCCGTGTACGCAATGACTATACAGATTTTGCATCGTTTAATACCGAGCAAACCGGCTTCACTCTGTCCATTGGGGCCCCGCTATCGGAATATGCCGGCGCGCGGGTACGCTATAGCCTGCGGCAGGACAAGATCAGCGGCGCGCCAATTAACGCCTCGCCATTCATTCTGGCGGCGCTGGGCAGTGATGTGACGTCTTTGGTTGGGTATCGCTACACTTATCAGGATGTGGATGATCAGCTTGATCCGCATCGCGGCTTTACCTTCACCTTCCTGCAGGATTTTGCAGGTTTGGGCGGTGATGTGACATATGTGCGCACCGAAGGCGAAGCCAAATATTTTTATCCGCTGGGCGAAGAAGTTGTGGGTAATCTGTCTCTGACGACAGGCTATATTGATGGCCTCAACCAGAATGTGCGCCTCAATGACCGCTTCTTCAAAGGCGGTCGCAGCTTCCGTGGCTTCCAGACTGCGGGCCTTGGCCCCAGAGATGAATTTACCGAAGACGCGCTTGGTGGCCGGGCTTACTATATCGGCACTGCCCAGATGACCTTCCCGCTTGGCTTGCCAGAAGAGTTTGGCATACTTGGCAACCTGTTCACAGACGCAGGGGCGGTCACCACCCCTGTCGACAAAGGCTTTGGCGTTCTAAATAGCAACGCGCCGCGTGTGGCTGTCGGCGCCGGGGTTTCCTGGGATTCGCCGTTTGGTCCCATCCGGCTGGACCTGGCCAAGCCTATTGTGAAAGAAGATTTCGACCAGACGGAAACTTTCAGGTTTGATGTAGGTACACGGTTCTAGTTTCAGGACTTTAACACAGAGGATGGATGGAATGTTTTTTATGCTTGTACGAACAATGTGCGCATTAACGGTTGCAGCGCTGGCTATGTCTGCGCCGGCTGCGCAGGCGCAGACAGCGTCGGCGAATATCCTTGTTGTCGATACGGTGCGAATTCAGGAACAGTCCTCCGCCGCAAAATCCATGCAAACGCAAATTCGCGATTTTGAAACCAAACTGCAGGCCCAGGCAAAAAGCGCGGAAGAAAAACTGAAAGCCGAAGAGGTTGGCCTTAAACAGCAGCAGACCCTTCTTTCTCCGGAACAGTTTGATGTGAAGCGGCGTGAGTTTGAAACCAGGGTCGGCGAAGAGCAACGCAAATTACAGCAGGCGCAGCAGGACATGCAGGTGGCCGTACGCACCGCCCAGGGCACACTGCTGAAAGCGCTGGAACCGATTTTGAAGGAACTGATGACCGAACGTGGTGCAAATCTGATGGTGGATCGCCGCATGGTGCTGACCTCATCGGACAGTCTTGATGTGACGCCCGCTGTAATCGAACGGCTGAATAAAAAAATGCCGTCGGTTAAGGTGGAAGTCGCCAAGGCTAAAAAATAGCGGCCTGCCTCGTAGCCAGTTGGCGCCGGGCGGGGAGGACAGGGATAAAGATCGCGCATGACGGATTCCCGATTCTTCGTCAATCATGGCCCTTTCGCCCTGTCAGAACTGGCGGCGGTGGCCGGTGGTGAACTGCCGGCCGGCACGGATTCAAAGATACTGTTGCGGGACGTAGCACCTCTGTCACTTGCCGGACCGGAACAAATAAGTTTTCTGGACAATCGCAAATATCTTGCCGAATTTGAAAATTCGTCTGCCGGTGCGTGTATCGTTGCGCCGGGTATGGCCAAATACGCGCCTGCAGGCATGGCCCTGATTATCTGCGCATCGCCCTACAAAGCCTATGCGCTGGTGGCGCAAAAATTCTATCCGCGCCCCCGGCATGCAGGCGTCATCTGTGCCGGGGCCAGTGTTGATCCAACAGCGAAGCTTGGCACTGACGTGTGCGTCTCGCCCGGCGCGGTCATTGGCGCGGGTGCAGAAATTGGTTCCGGTAGCTATATCGGCGCCAATGCGGTAATCGGGGATCGCGTGATGATCGGCGCAGATGCCTGGATTGGTCCCATGACATCGGTTTGCTGCGCCCTGGTTGGCGACAATGTCACGCTGCATCCCGGTGTGCGCGTCGGGCAGGATGGCTTTGGTTTTGCGCCGGACCCCGCCGGGTTTATCAAGGTGCCGCAATTGGGCCGCGTGATCATTCAGGACAATTGCGACATTGGCGCCAATACCACCATTGACCGGGGCACCAGCTCCGACACCGTGATTGGTGAAGGCACCTGGATAGATAATCTGGTGCAGATCGCGCATAATGTGCGCATTGGCCGGCGCTGCATCATCGCCGCGCAAACCGGCATTTCCGGCAGCACCGAAATCGGGGATTATGTAATGATTGGTGGTCAGGCGGGCCTGACGGGGCATCTGAAAATCGGTGATGGGGCGATGATTGCGGCGCAATCCGGCGTCATGCGCGATGTTGGCCCGCGCGAACGGGTTGCCGGTTCACCCGCCATGCCGGCCAAACAGCATTTCCGCGAAGTGGCAAGTCTGGCGCGAATGGCTAAACTAAGGGGACAGTCTGATGAGTGAAGAAAAAAAGCCGGTTCTCGCTGTGACGCAAGAAGATCTGGATGTGATGCGGGTGATGCAGCTTTTGCCGCACCGCTATCCGATGCTGATGATCGACGGGCTGCGCGATATTGTTCCCGGTATATCCGCCACTGGCGTCAAGAATGTCACCATGAACGAGCCGTTTTTTCAGGGCCATTTTCCGTCGCACCCGGTCATGCCGGGGGTGTTGATCGTCGAGGCGATGGCGCAAACCTCCGGCGCGCTGATCATGTATAGCGCGGGCGATGTGGCCGACCACAAGCTGGTCTATTTCATGACCATCGACAAATGCAAATTTCGCAAACCCGTGGTTCCCGGCGACACGCTGCTGCTGCATGTCAGCCTCATTCACAAACGCGGCCCGGTGTCGAAATTTCATGGTGAAGCAAAGGTAAATGGCATGCTGATGGCCGAGGCCGATTACAGCGCAATGATTGCGGATAAATGAACGTGGCCACAACAGACATTCATCCCACCGCTGTCGTGTGCACGGGTGCGCAACTGGGGCGCAATGTGCATATCGGTCCCTATTGCGTGCTGGGTGAAAATGTTACCCTGGGAGAAAATGTGACACTGCATTCCCATGTCAGCATTGCCGGAAAAACCAGCATTGGCGCGGGAACCACCATCTTTCCTTTCGCGTCCATCGGGCATCCGCCGCAGGATCTGAAATATGCGGGCGAAAGCAGCGAACTGATCATCGGCGCAAACACTGTCATCCGCGAACATGTGACCATGAACCCCGGAACAATGGGCGGCGGCATGGTGACGCGGGTGGGTGACAATGGCCTGTTCATGGCGGGTGCGCATGTGGCGCATGACTGTCAGGTCGGCAACCATGTGATTTTGGCGAACCACGCGACCCTTGCAGGCCATGTGACGGTCGGCGATTACGCCATTCTGGGCGGCCTGTCGGCGGTGCAGCAGTTCGCCCGTATTGGACAGCACGCCATGATCGGCGGCATGTCCGGTGTGGTGGACGATGTCATTCCCTATGGCTCGGTGCTGGGCAACCGCGCGCATCTGGGCGGGCTGAATATTATCGGCCTGAAGCGGCGCAATTTTTCGCGCGAGCAAATTCACGGGTTGCGCAATGCCTATCGCATGCTGTTCGCCGCCGAAGGCACGTTGCAGGAACGCCTGGAAGATGTCGCCACGCTGTTCAGGGACCATGCGGAGGTGATGGAGATCGTGGACTTCATCCGCTCCGCCACCCGCAGCATCTGCACGCCCGAAGTTTAGCATCCACCCGCGCCACCAGAGAGGAACGCCGTGCCAAGCCTGCCGCTGAACCCAAGCCTGCCGCTGAACAAGGTGCTGTCTGAATATGGCACAACAATTTTCACCACGATGTCGGCGCTTGCCACCGCGCATCAGGCGATCAATCTGGGGCAGGGCTTCCCGGACACGGACGGGCCGGAGGATATTCGCCAGATCGCCGCCAGGGCGCTGATGGATGGCCCCAACCAGTATCCGCCATCGCAGGGCCTGCCCGAACTGCGCCAGGCCGTGGCCGCGCACAATACCCGCTTTTATGGTTTGCAGGTGGACTGGCGGACCCAGGTGCTGATCACTTCGGGCGCGACTGAGGCGGTGGCGGCGAGCATGCTGGCGCTCCTCAATCCCGGTGACGAGGTGGTGCTGTTCGAGCCGATGTATGACTGCTATCTGCCGATAGCCCAGCTTGCGGGGGCCGTGGCGCGCCCGGTGCGCCTGGCGCCCCCCGCATGGGATTTGCCGCGCGAGGCGTTGCGCGCCGCCTGTAACGAAAAGACAAAACTCATCGTCCTGAATTCGCCAATGAACCCCACTGGAAAAGTGTTTGACCGCGAGGCGTTGCAGTTCATCGCGGATCTGGCCATTCAGCATGACGCGCTGGTGGTATGTGACGAGGTTTATGAACATCTCACCTTCGATGGCGCCGCGCATATCCCGCTGATGACGCTGCCCGGCATGGACGGGCGTTGCATACGCATCGGCTCGGCGGGAAAGAGTTTTTCGCTTACCGGCTGGAAGGTGGGCTACATCACCGCGCCCCCGCATCTGGCGGAAATTATTTCGAAGGCGCATCAGTTCCTCACCTTCACCACTGCCCCTAATTTGCAAAAAGCCGTGGCGTATGGTCTGGCGAAGGACGATAATTATTTCATCGGCCTCGCGGCGGACATGCAGACCAAGCGCGATTTGTTGAGTGATGGCCTGCGCCACATCGGCTTTGAAATCCTGCCCTGTCAGGGAACCTATTTCATCGCCGCCGACTATAGCAGGTTTGCCAGAGACGGCGAAGACGACACCGCCTTCTGCAAACGCATCACGCTTGAGGCGGGCGTCGCCGCCGTCCCCTTCACCGCCTTCAGCATGGCCGTCATGCCCGGCGGAAGCGAGGCTTTGCCGCAGGAAAAGCTGATAAGGTTCTGTTTCTGCAAGCAGGACAGCGTGCTGCAGGACGCGCTGGGGAGGTTGCGGCGCTATCTGGGGTAGGGGGTGGAACATGGCGCGAAAATCCCTCATAGTCATTGCGAGCGGAGCGCGGCAATCCAGAGCAACAAATGAAGGTAGTGCCGTAAGATTCTGGATTGCCGCGTCGCTTCGCTCCTCGCAAAGACGTTATGACATGCCGGATAAGCGAATTAAGAGAAATCACTGATGGCCATGCACAATCCTCCGCACCCTGGCGAATTCATTCTGGCAACTTATATGGAGCCGTTTGGCGTCAGTTGCCGTATGTTGGCGGGGCATCTGAATGTTGCGGCGTCTACATTGAACCGCATCCTGAAACAGCGAAGCGGCGTCAGTCCCGAAATGGCGCTGCGTCTTTCCAGGGCGGTGGGCCGTTCGCCGGAAAGCTGGCTGGCGATGCAGGACGCTTATGATCTCGCGGCTGCCCGCAAAACCGTCAAGCTTTCGGAGGTTCAGCGCATGAATCTTTCCATTGCCTGAGCCATTAAGACCCTAAGGAATAGAGGTGGCCATATACAATCTCCTCCAGTCCGGCAAGGCGTTGGCCATCGCGTTTCTGTTTCTGTGCAACGCGCCGGTCATGGCGGCGGAGGAGAATAAGTCCGCCGCGCCACCACAGGTTGAACAACAGGTGCGCGACGCCGTGCTGGATCAGTGGCAGGTGCGCGCCAGAGAGGCCGAAATCCGCGCGGAGCAGGCCGAGGTCCGCGAGCGGGACGCGCAGCTTGAAAAATTAACGGATCAGGCGAAGCAGGCGCAGACCCGCATGGAGCAGGCGGAGCAACGTTCGCGGGATGCGGAAATCAGGCAATCTGTTTTGCAGGCAAAAAGCGATCTGGAAGACAAGGCTTACGCGCGATTAGAAAGTGTGATCAGCGTGTTTGGCATATTGCTCACAGGCATCATTATTTTCTTTTCTCTAAGCACAAAAGAAACCGCTGTCGCAGCCGCCAAGGCAGGTGTTGAAGATATTCGGGGAAAACTAGAGGCCCGGCTCGTTGAAGCTGAGGCGCTTGTCGCAAAATTGCGAGACCATGAATCGAAAGCGGATTCTTTTCTGCGAGAACTACGCCCTGCCCAAGAGCCTGGATCAGAGCAGGATCGCAAAACGGTAGCGGATGTGGCCAAGGAGGCGACTCCAAAATTACCTCGGGATCGAACAGCAAATGAGTTTCGCGCTATTATTATCAATCTGCTTATTCAGAAAAATTGGTCTGACATGCTCAAAGCCTCACAACAGATGCAGCTTTTGTATGATGGAGATGATGACTTTGGGTTTGCGCGCTTCAATGAGGCCTATGCGCTCGGCCAACTGAACCGGTGGGATGAAGCAATAGCCGTCTATGACGCTTTAATTGGAGAATATGGGGGAGATAAACGGCGTGAAATGCGTGAACGCATTAGAAAGGCACATTACAATAGGGCGTGCGCTTATGCCCGAAAACGTTCAGTTCGGGACACGATCATAGCGTTGCAGTCCATGCTCAGGGCGGGTTATACGCTGATTCACAAGCAGATCACAGAGGATACTGCCTTTGACGCCATTCGGGGTCTTCCGGATTTCAAGAAGTTTCTAGATGAGAATAAAGGTGAGAATAAAGGGTAGTGTAAATTGGGTTCGGTTCGCGCGCTTAACCCTCGTCTGCGTCAGTTGTGAGACGCCCAGGCGCCGTGGCAATCCGGAATCACAAACGAAAGGCCTTGCCGTGTGGCTCTGGATGGCCGCGCTTTCTCCTCGCCTCTTTAGCTATACGGAATATGCCGCTTGCGCGTCTTGTATGGCCAGAAAATGGATGTACTTTTTTAATCTTATCACAAATTGCATTGACGGTTTGACATTCTAGGAACAAACCATGTACATTAAAAAGTGCAGAATGATGTTTTTGCGGAAGTGAAAATAGATAGATCCTTACAAGGAGTTTTTCACGCATTCGGAATCATTAAAAAGTGGAGAATGGTAAGGTGAAAACTAGAATTAAAGCAGTTGGTTGCGCAGTCATGCTTTCGCTGTGTTTTGCCGGTCCGGCGGCATTCGGGGGGTTATTCGAAGATGGGGCTGCCGCCTACGAACAGAAAGACTATGCAACCGCGTTGCGGTTCTGGCGCTCCCTCGCAGAACAGGGGAATCCGGCGACGCAATTCAATATTGGCTATATGTACCGTGAAGGCCAAGGCGTGCCAAAGGATTATGTGCAGGCGCTGGCGTGGTATCGCAAGGCCGCCGATCAGGGGTACGCAATGGCGCAACACAATCTCGGTGTTATGTATGACGAGGGTTTAGGTGTGCCGAGGGATTATCTTCAAGCACTGGTATGGTATCGTAAGGCCGCCGGACAAGAGGTCGCGCAGGCGCAATTCAATCTTGGCGTCATGTATAACAATGGCGAAGGTGTGCCGCAGGATTATGGGCAGGCGCTGGTATGGTACCGCAAGGCCGCCGATCAGGGGTACACCATGGCGCAAAATAATCTTGCCACCATGTATAGCAACGGCAAAGGCGTGCCGCAGGATTATGTGCAGGCGCATCTATGGTATAATTTGGCCGCTGCAGGATTTCCGGCAGAAGATGCCGATGATCGGAAAAAAGCGGCTAATAATCGCGATATCATCGCCGCCAAAATGACCCCGGCGCAGATTGCCGAGGCACAGCGTCTGGCCCGCGAGTGGAAGCCGAAATGATATGCGCAATGATACACGGGCTGTCAAAAAGGATAAACGATGGCTCTGATCTATTTTGTGCGGCATGGCAAGGCCGCCGCCGGATTCAGCGAGGACCCGGACCCCCGGTCTAAATGACCTTGGCCGCGCACAGGCGGCACACATCGCGCCGCGCCCGCACACTCAAAGCGCAACTGCAGAGCCGCGATGAGAAGTAATCTTGCCAATCCCATATAGCTTATATCCCACTTGACGCCAATCCCACTTATTTGCCATGCTCCACTAAAATGGAGGATGTTATGCCCGCATCACAAAATCGCACGCTCAGGCCGGATTCCAAGGGGCGGATTGCGCTTGGCGACTTCGCCAAAGGGATCAGCAGTTTCCGGGTGCATCAGGAAAAAGACGGCCGGCTGATATTGGAGCCGTTCCGGGAAATTCCGGCGCGCGAAGCCTGGCTGTTTGAAAACGCTGCCGCGCTGGGCAAGGTGCGCAGGGGGCTGAAAGACGCATCTGAAGGCAAATTGTCGCGGCGCGGCGATTTCAGCAAATTCACCGATGCGGATGATCGCTGATCCAGATGGCCTTCGAGCTTCTGTTCACCCATCAGGCCAATGCGGATATGGATGAACTGGAAGCTGGCCACGCCCATGCCAAGCGCCTGAAAGCGGTGCGTAAGGCGTTGGGATATTTACAAATCAATCCTCGCCATCCGGGCCTCAATACGCATAAATATATGTCCTTGTCCGGCCCCAAAGGCGAGGATGTGTTCGAGGCCTATGCGGAAAATAAAACGCCGGGGGCCTACCGGATATTCTGGTATTATGGGCCGTCGAAAGATGCGATCACCATCATCGCCATCACCCCGCATCCGTGACACAGGAAATCAGGGCAGCTATTTAGAGAAGCACCCAAGAGGATAAATCATGGCGCTGATCTATTTCGTCCGGCACGGCAATGCGGCGGCGGGCTGTTTGATGCGCTGACCCGAATTTCCTTTCTTGACTATCAAGCTGACTAGTCATATATATAGTCAGGACGAACGGAGTGGTAAGCGCATGACCAGAACATGGCAGATTCAGGACGCCAAGGCGCGGTTCAGCGAATTCGTTGAGGCCAGCCTTACGCAGGGGCCGCAGATCGTTACCCGGCGCGGCCGGGAAACGGCGGTTCTGGTCCCGATTGCGCAATGGCGCAGATTGGAGAAGCTGGCCGGAGCGGGGCTGAAAAGCCTGCTGCTCTCGCCGCATGCGCGCGTTGAGCTGCTCACGCCACCGCGCAAGCCGCAGCGGCTGCGCACGCCGCCTGTTTTTGAATAGTTTCTGTGTACCTTCTCGACACCAATGTGGTTTCCGAACTGCGGCGGGTAAAACCGCATCAGGGCGTTGTGAACTGGGTTGAAAGCGTACCCGCAGAACAGCTTTTTTTGTCGGCTGTCACGGTGGGAGAGATACAGGCGGGCATCGAGATCACGCGCGAGCAGGATGCCGCCCGGGCGGACGAATTACAGGCCTGGCTGGAGCAAATTGTCGCTACCGCCGCCGTGCTTCCGATGGATGCGCCGGCATTCCAGGAATGGGCGCGTATCAAACATCGCAAGCCGGAAAATCTGATAGAGGATGCCATGATCGCCGCCACCGCGAAAATTCACGGATTAACTGTGGCCACCCGGAATGTGCGCGATTTCAGCGGGTTTGGCGTGAAACTGGTTGATCCGTTCAAATATAGGTGAAGCCAATGCTTGTGGAGCCAGCGTATATTGTATGGGCAAAAGAAATTCACGCAGAATGACCTAACCCCATAAGGAGCAACAATGGCGCGCATTTATTTCGTCCGGCACGGTAAAGCAGCGGCGGGGTTCAGTGAAGACCCCGATCCTGGCCTCAATGATGTGGGGCGCGCGCAGGCCGCACGCATTGCACCGCGTCTGATTGCGGCGGGGGCGGAGTTGTTTTCCAGTCCGTTGCGGCGCGCACGGGAAACGGCGATGCCGGTGGAGGCGGGGCTGGGGCGGGCGGTGCGCATTGTTCCGGCGGTTTCGGAAATTGTGGCGCCGGTGGCGGACCTCACCGCGCGTGGGGCGTGGTTGCGGGAGGCGATGCAGGGAAACTGGTCAGACCTGTCGCCGGAACATCAGGCATGGCGGCGGGGCGTGGTCGATATGCTGCTGGGGTTGCCGCGCGACAGCATTATCTTTTCGCATTTTATCGCCATCAATGCGGCGGTCAGCCATGCGCTGGGCGATCCGCGCATGGTGTGCTTTTCGCCGGAAAACTGTTCGGTTACCGTGCTGGAAAATGCGGGCGGCGCGTTGCGGGTGGTTGAACTGGGTGAAGCCGCGGCGACTATGGTGGGATGAGGGCGTGGCTGACTATCTGCCTAATTTTACGGCAGCTTTGCCCGATATGAGGCGTTGTGCCGGACACCAATTTTATGCAAGCCTTCAGATCGGAGTGAGGTCGGGTAAAATTGCACTTGAAACCGATTTGAGGGGAAGATGGCGCAAACCGAGTTAAAGCCTGCGGGGCTGGATCCCACCTATGGACGCCGCCTTGTTTCGCCAATCCAGGAACATCTGGATAAGCTGCATCACAAATATGCCGGGCTGCGGGACGGCGAAGTCGCCACCTATATTCCCGAACTGGCGAAGGCGAACCCCGGCTGGTTTGCCATCTGCATGACCACTGCCGACGGCAAAATCTATCAAACTGGCGATGCGGGGCAAAAATTTACCATTCAATCCATCTCCAAGGCGCTGGTGTTCGGATTGGCGCTGGCCGACAATGGCTGGGAAGGTGTGCTGAAAAAAGTTGGGGTCGAGCCGTCCGGCGATGCGTTTAACGCCATTGTTTTTGATGAAAACTTCAACCGGCCGTTTAACCCCATGGTCAATGCGGGGGCCATCGCCACCACGTCGCTGGTCAAGGCGGACTCGCTTGCCGAACGCGATAAGAGGATTATCGATTTTATCGGGCGTTTTGCGGGACGGCCCTTGCAGGTGGATGAGGATGTGTACCGTTCGGAGCGCGAAACCGGACATCGCAACCGGGCGATCGCGCATTTGATGCGCAATTTTGACATGCTGTCTGATGATGTCGATGGCGTGCTGGATGCGTATTTCCGTCAGTGCGCGATACTGGTTGATTGCCGCGATCTGTCGGTAATCGCCGCCACGCTGGCCAATGGCGGCGTCAATCCCCTGAGCGGCGAGCGGGTGCTGAGCGCTTTTTATGTGCGCTGTGTGCTGAGCGTGATGAGCACCTGCGGCATGTATGATTATGCCGGCCAGTGGGCCTACCGGGTTGGCATGCCCGCAAAAAGCGGCGTGTCGGGCGGGATTATCGCGGTGCTGCCGGGACAGCTAGGCATCGGCGTTTTCTCGCCGCGCGTCGATGCGAAGGGCAACACAGTGCGCGGCATCAAAGTGTGCGAGGACACCGCAGAGCAATTCGGTCTGCATCAATATGATGCGGCGCCTTACGCACGCTCGATCATCCGCAGCGAAAGGAGTGGAGACAAAATTTCCTCCAGGCGGTTGCGGCCCTTACATGAGTACAACTATCTGGCGCGGGAAGGACATCGCATACGCATTCTTGAGTTGCAGGGGGAGATGTTTTTCGGCACCATGGAACGCCTGCTGCGCCATCTCCAAAACGGGCTGGAAGGAGTCAGCCATTTGATCCTGGATTTCAGCCGGGTTAGCGGCGTTGCGCCAAACAGTGTCCCTCTGCTCGCGAATCTGAAGCTGATCATTGATCATGCGGGGGTTGAACTGCTTATTTCGGGCGCTGGCAAATATCCCGAAGTGGCGGCTGCCGTCACCGGGATATTATGCGCGCAGCCGGTCGACTTTACCATGCCGGCCGGATTAAGCTTTCATGACATGGATGAGGCGCTGGAATATGCCGAGCAGGCGTTAATCGCCATCGGCCCGCCCGCGCTCAGAAGCGTCACCCATTATGGGCTGAAAGATATTGATCTGTTCAAGGGCTTGAGCAGCGAAGAGTTGAAGATTCTGGAGAATGGGATTTTGGCCATCAGCTATGCGGCGGGTGAAACCATCTTCCGGGAAGGCGATCCGGCGCAGGTGTTTTTCGCGCTCGCCAGCGGCGCGGTCAGTGTGTTGCGGCGGGTTCCCGGCGATGAGCACGGTGTGCGGCTGGCAAGCATTGGGCCGGGCGTCGCCTTCGGCGAAATGGCGCTGCTGGATCAGGGTACGCGCTCGGCGGATGTCCGCGCGGACGCGCCATCGCTGTGTTATGTGCTGTCAATGAAACGGCTTGAGGAGATCAGCCTGACCCATCCACGCATACAGTTGCAAATCGTGCGCAACATGGCGCAGGAAATGTCAAACAGGCTGCGCCGCGTCAATCAGGAATTTACCAATCTGATGGTGTAGTTGTAGCTTGTCAGCCATGCAAGAATCTCTTTCCCATACGGCGCTGCTCACCAATGCCGAAATGTATGAGGCCGACCGGCTGGCCATTGCAGGCGGCATTGCGGGCATTGATCTGATGGAACGGGCAGGTCTGGCCTGTGCGCTGGCCATCTGCGCGCGCTGGCCTGTAGGGCGCGTTAGTGTGCTATGCGGCCCCGGCAATAATGGCGGCGATGGGTTTGTGATTGCGCGGGTGCTGATGGCGCGCGGCTGGCAGGTGACGCTTGGGCTGCTGGGTGATGCCGCCGCGCTGAAAGGCGATGCGGCGCTGGCGGCAGCCAGATGGGACGGGCCGGTCCTGCCGCTGTCTGTAGCGTTGATCAAGCCCGGTGATCTGATTGTGGACGCGATGTTTGGTGCAGGTCTGGCGCGGCCGCTGGAGGGTGTGGTGCTGGACGTGATCCGGGCGGTGCGCGCCAGCGGCAATCCGGTCTGCGCCGTTGATGTGCCCAGTGGGGTGCATGGCGACAGCGGTCAGGTCGCGGGCGGCGCCATGCAGGCGGATCTGACCGTCACGTTTTTCCGCCGCAAGCCGGGGCATTTATTGTTACCTGGCAGGGGCTTGTGCGGCGAAGTTCAGGTGGCGGATATAGGTACGCCGGTGGCAGTGCTGGATCAGATTGCCCCGCGCACTTTCGCCAATGCCCCCGGATTATGGGCCGCGCAATTTCCTCAACCCGGCGCGGACGACCACAAATATGTGCGCGGTCACGCGGTGGTGGCGGGCGGCGGGCTTGCGGTTACCGGCGCGACCCGGCTGGCGGCCTATGCGGCGCTGCGCATCGGGGCGGGGCTGGTGACGGTGGCAGCACCCCCGGATGCGTTTTCCACCTATGCCGCCAGCCTGACTGCGGTGATGAACCGCAAGGTGGATGGCGCAGCGGGGCTGGACGCCATGCTGAGGGACAAGCGGATGAACGCGGTGCTGCTCGGCCCTGGCCTTGGGGTGGGCGCGGCGACCCGTGACAAGGTTGCAGTGGCGCTGGGCAAGGGGCGTGGGGTTGTGCTGGATGCGGATGCGCTGACCTCATTTGCGGATGCACCAGAAACTTTGTTTAATCTGCTAGATAAGAATTGTGTGCTAACTCCACATGATGGGGAGTTTTTTAAGCTGTTTCCTGATCTGAAACCGGCAGACAAACTGGCCCGCGCCCGCGCCGCCGCCAAACGATCCGGTTCCGTGATTATCCTTAAAGGTGCCGATACGGTCATCGCCTCGCCGGATGGCCGCGCGGCGATCAATGACAATGCCCCGCCATGGCTGGCCACAGCAGGCTCTGGTGACGTGCTGGCGGGCTTTGTGCTGGGCCTGCTGGCGCAGGGCATGCCCGCATTCGAGGCCGCCTGCGCTGCGGTCTGGTGCCATGGCGCCTGCGCCAACGTGGTGGGGCGCGGCCTGATCGCCGAGGATCTGGCCCCCGCCATGCCGGCGGTGTTCAGGCAGCTCGCGGCGCAAATCAGCTAGCAGAACGACGTCACCCTTTTTGCAAAATGTCCGGTATATCTCTCGCGGCATGTAGAATACGCAGGATGAGCGGTGGATTCTGCGCTGGTGTATAGATGATGATATAGGGAAAACCGGTCAGGCTCAGAAAGCGATAGGGTGGGCTGGCAAGTTCCGGACGATGCGGGCCGATCATCGGATGGGCCATGATGTTTTCGGCGGCCCTGGCGACGGCGTCGCGCAAGGCCCGGGCTGCGGCGGGATTATCGTTTGCTATCCAGCGCACCGCAGCAAGCAGATCGCGCCGTGCGCGTGGCGCGAGAACGGCGGTCACCAACCGTCGCACTTCGTGCTATGGTTGGCAAGGCCGGGCGGAATCATTGATAATACGATCCGCTTCGTCTAAAACCGCCTGAACCGTGAAATTGCCGTCGCGGCGCGCTTCATCTTCCGCTTCCCGGAGCATGGCCTCAAAATGCTGGCGGCGTTCCTCGGCGTCCTGCAACAGGCGCAGGGCTGAACGGACCACTTCACTCATATTGTTATAACGTCCAGCTTCAACGCATTCGCGGGCGAAACGCTCTAATTCCGGGGTGAGATGCACATTGGTCGCCAATGCAGCCTCCTATGTCAAAGATTGACATGTTTTAACGGGATCAACCTTAGTCTGCAAGTATTGTCTGCAAGACACAACAGATACGGCCACTGGTGATTATTACATTTTATGCTATAGAGACCCCCATCCGGCGGACGTGGTGGAACTGGTAGACACGCCAGATTTAGGTTCTGGTGACGGAAGTCGTGGGGGTTCGAGTCCCTTCGTCCGCACCACGCTTCGCCTTCGGCTACGCGTGGCGCAGCCACGTGGAGGCGATCTTAGGCGAAGCAGCGCCCTTCGAAGCTCCCGAAGTGCGCCGTTCTGAAACCCTTTGCTTGCAGCGGGGAAATAACCGGGGTATGCCTCTCGCCAGGGCGCGTCAATTGGCGTAGTTTGGCTGCCTGCCGCCCGCCGTTTGAACCATTTTTTCGTAACTGGAACTGTCATGCAAATCACTGAATCGCGCACCGAAGGCCTGAAGCACGCCTTTACCATTGTTGTTGATGCCGGGACGATCGCCGCGCGTACCGATGCACGCCTGCAGCAACTCCGGCAGACCGTGCAAATCAAGGGCTTCCGCCGTGGCAAGGCGCCGGTATCGCTGTTGCAGAAGCTGTATGGCGATGGCGTGCGCGGTGAAGTGATGCAGGCGGCCGTTCAGGATTCCACCGAAAGCGCCATGAAGCAGCATGACCTGAAGCCCGCGATGCAGCCCAAGATTGATGTGGTGAAATTCGAGAATAACTCCGATCTGGAATTCAAGCTTGAAGTTGAGGTGCTGCCCGCCATCGAGCCGATGGATTTCACGACCCTGAAGCTGGAACGCCCGGTGTGCGAAGTTACGCCAAATGAAGCGGATGAAGCCATTCAACGGCTGGCGGAGCAACAACGCGCCTTTACGGACAAGGCCGATGATGCCGGCGCCGAAGAGGGCGATGTGGTGGTTATCGATTATGACGGCAAGATTGACGGTGTGCAGTTCGAAGGCGGCAAGTCGGAAAATGTCAGCGTCCAGATTGGACAGAAGATGTTCATCCCGGGTTTCGAGGAGCAGCTTGTTGGCGCTAAAAAAGGCGACGAAAAGCAATTGAAAGTCACGTTCCCCGAAGAATATGGCGCAAAACACCTGGCGGGAAAGGATGCGGTTTTCGATGTGAAGGTGCATCAGGTGCGCGCGCCCGAAGCGGTGACCATTGATGACGCCTTTGCCGAAAAGCTGGGCCTCGAAAGTCTGGAAAAGCTGCGTGAGGCGATGCAGGAGCGCATCATCACCGATTATAAATCCATCAGCCGGTCGCGTTTGAAGCGCGCCCTGCTGGACGCGCTGGACAAGGCGCATGCGTTTGAAGTGCCGCCAGGCATGCTGTCGGCGGAAGAAGATCAGATATGGCAGCAGTTTCAGCAGGAGCTGCAAAGGCGCGGTCAAACCCTTGCGGATCAGGATAAATCCGAGGAAGAACTGCGCAAGGAATATCGCGTAATTGCGGATCGCCGGGTGCGGTTGGGGCTATTGCTGGCGGAAATTGGCCAGCGCAACAACCTCACCGTGCCGGAAGAGGCGATGCGCGATGCGCTTTTCCGGCAGGCCTCGCAGTTTCCGGGTCAGGAAAAACTGCTGTTTGAATATTATCAGAAAAATCCCCAGGCGCTGGTGTCACTGCGCGCGCCGTTGTATGAGGACAGGGTCGTCGACTTTGTTCTGGAGCTTGCCCAGGTGACCGATAAGCCGGTCAGCAGGGAAGAACTGTTCAAGGAACCGGACGACGAAGAGTAGACCTTTAGCACAGCATCACGCCCCAAACTTTTGTCAGCATCAGATCAGGACAACATATCATGCGAGATCCAGTTGAAACCTATATGAACCTTGTTCCGATGGTGGTGGAACAAACCGGCCGCGGCGAACGCGCCTATGATATTTTTTCGCGCCTGCTGAAGGAGCGGATCATTTTTATCACCGGCCCGATCGAAGACCATATGGCGACACTGGTGACAGCGCAGCTGCTGTTTCTGGAAGCGGAAAATCCCAAAAAAGAAATCTTCCTGTACATCAATTCCCCCGGCGGCGTGGTGACGTCCGGCCTGGGCATTTATGATACGATGCAATATATCCGTCCGGCGGTCTCTACATTGTGCGTGGGGCAGGCGGCCTCGATGGGATCGCTTCTGCTTGCGGCGGGTGAAAAGGATGCGCGTTTTGCGCTGCCGAACGCCCGCGTCATGCTGCATCAGCCATCAGGCGGCTTTCAGGGGCAGGCGACAGACATTCTCCTGCATGCGGAGGAAATCCGGGCCCTGAAACAAAGGCTTAATCAGATTTATGCCCGGCATACCGGCCTGCCGGTGGAGCGGGTTGAGGCGGCTTTGGAGCGCGATAATTTCATGACCGCAGAAATGGCCAAGGAATTTGGCGTAATAGACAAGGTGGTCGAGAAGCGCCCAACCCCGGAAGAGGGTGCATAACGGGCTTTTAATGCCTATATTAATGAAATCTTGAAATTATATGGGCTAACATGCTCGAATAAGTCCTCGGGGTGTCAGAATCAGGTGGGATTCGAAACGGCCCGGAAAAAGCGCCCAGGGCCCCTGTTCTTAAAAGGGCTTGGGGAAAAACAGGAAATGTAGCATTCTGCCAGATGTCGAGCATATCAGGCAGAATCATAATAGCAGACGGAGTCTCTAGATGAGCAAGGTCAGCGGCGGCAGTGGCGATTCCAAGAATACGCTTTATTGTTCCTTCTGTGGCAAAAGCCAGCATGAAGTTCGCAAGCTGATAGCAGGTCCAACCGTGTTCATCTGTGATGAATGCGTTGAATTGTGCATGGATATCATTCGCGAAGAAACCAAAACATCACTCGTCAAGTCACGGGCGGGCGTGCCCACGCCAAAAGAAATTCGCAAAACCCTGGACGATTATGTGATCGGACAGGATTATGCCAAGCGCGTCCTGTCGGTGGCGGTGCACAATCACTATAAGCGGCTTAATCAGCAGACAAAGGCAGGCGATGTTGAAATCGCCAAGTCAAACATTCTGCTGATCGGCCCGACGGGCTGCGGCAAGACATTGCTTGCGCAGACACTGGCGCGCATTCTGGATGTGCCGTTCACCATGGCGGACGCCACGACGCTGACCGAAGCCGGTTATGTGGGCGAAGATGTTGAGAACATCATTCTCAAGCTGCTTCAGTCTGCGGATTATAATGTCGAGAAGGCGCAGCGTGGCATCGTCTATATCGATGAAGTCGACAAGATCAGCCGCAAGTCGGACAACCCGTCCATCACCCGTGACGTTTCCGGCGAAGGCGTGCAACAGGCGCTGCTGAAGCTGATGGAAGGCACCGTCGCCAGCGTTCCGCCGCAAGGTGGCCGCAAGCATCCGCAGCAGGAATTCCTGCAGGTGGATACGACCAATATTCTGTTCATCTGCGGCGGCGCGTTCTCGGGTCTGGAGCGCATTATCTCGGCGCGCGGGCAGGGATCGTCGATCGGCTTTGGCGCCAACGTCAAATCCCCCGACGACCGGCGCACAGGTGAGATTCTTAAAATGCTGGAGCCGGAAGACCTGCTGGCCTTTGGTCTTATCCCGGAATTTGTCGGCCGCTTGCCGGTATTGGCGACACTAACCGATCTGGATGAGGCGGCGCTGATTGATATTCTGTCCAAGCCAAAGAACGCATTGGCCAAACAGTTCCAGCGTCTGTTCGACATGGAAAATGTCAAATTGACCTTCTCCGACGAAGCGCTTAAGGCGATCGCCAAGAAGGCCATCACGCGTAAAACAGGCGCGCGCGGCCTGCGGTCCATTCTGGAATCCATTCTGCTGGACACCATGTATGAATTGCCCAGCTTCGAATCTGTCGAAGAGGTGGTGATCAGCGGCGAGGTTGTCGACGGCAAGGCAAGTCCGCTGTACATCTACTCAGACCGGGACCGCCGCGAAGACGCCGGCGTTTCTGCGTAATGAGGCCCCATTGTTTTCCCGGATATTCCGGGAAAACGGCCTTTTTTGCAAACTGATCTTGAATATTATCCTGGTTAAACCCAAGTTAAGTTTGCAACTCGCGCCGGATGGCCGGGCGGGTTTGCGCGTGACTTGATCTTGGCTTAGGCGGGGTTGCTGGCACGGCGCATTTATTAGGGGATTCCTATGGAAGAAGTAACGCAGAAGACCGGACCATCCAACATTCTTCCCGTTTTGCCGCTCAGGGACATTGTTGTGTTTCCGCATATGGTGGTGCCGCTGTTCGTCGGGCGGGAAAAATCTGTTCGCGCACTTGAAGATATGATGCAAACCGACAAGCAGATCATGCTTGTCGCACAGCGTGACGCGACCAATGACGATCCGTCTAAAGATGATATTTATGAAGTTGGCACCATCGCCACCGTCATGCAGTTGCTGAAACTGCCGGACAAAACCGTAAAGGTGCTGGTTGAAGGTGTGTCCCGCGCGCGCATCAAACGGTTCACGGATAATCCTGATTTCATGCAGGCGGAAGTCGAAATTATTTCTTCCGGGCAGGATGACACGCCGGAAACCGAGGCCCTGGCGCGCTCCGTCACGTCGCTGTTTGATCAGTATGTGAAGCTTGGCAAGAAATTGCCGCAGGATGTTCTGGTGTCCGTCGAACAGATCGAAGGCGCGGCAAAGCTTGCGGATTCAATTGCATCGCATGTTGCCGTCAAAATTCCTGAAAAGCAGGAATTGCTTGAAATGACAAGTACTGCGGCTCGGCTGGAAAAGCTGCTGTCCATGATGGAGGGCGAGATCAGCGTTTTGCAGGTCGAGAAGAAAATTCGTGGCCGCGTCAAACGTCAAATGGAGAAGACGCAGCGCGAATTTTATCTGAACGAGCAGATGAAGGCGATTCAGAAAGAGCTTGGCGAAGGCGAAAACGGCAAAGACGAAGCAGGTGAGATTGAGGCAAGAATCAAGGGCACCAAGCTGAGCAAGGAAGCCGCCGAAAAAGCCGAGGGCGAGTTGAAGAAGCTGCGCAATATGAGTCCGATGTCGGCCGAGGCCACTGTCGTGCGAAATTATCTCGACTGGCTGCTGTCCATTCCATGGAACAAACGCAAGCGCGTGCAAATTGATCTGGCGCGCGCCGAGGCCATTCTGGATGCCGATCATTACGGCCTGGAGAAGGTCAAGGAGCGGATACTTGAATATCTTGCGGTGCAAAAGCGCACCAGCAAACTGAAAGGCCCGATTCTGTGTCTGGTTGGACCACCGGGTGTTGGTAAGACATCGCTTGGCAAATCTATCGCCCGCGCGACGGGGCGCGAGTTTATCCGCATGTCCCTGGGCGGCGTGCGCGACGAGGCCGAAATTCGCGGCCATCGCCGCACCTATATTGGCTCGATGCCGGGCAAGGTGATCCAGAGTCTGCGCAAGGCGAAATTTTCCAATCCGTTTTTTCTGCTGGATGAAATCGATAAAATGGGCGCCGATTTTCGTGGTGACCCCTCATCGGCCCTGCTGGAGGTTTTGGACCCCGAGCAGAACAGCACATTCTCGGATCATTATCTCGAAGTGGGTTATGATCTGTCCGATGTGATGTTCGTGACCACGGCGAACAGTTTGCGCATGCCGGAACCGCTGCTGGACCGGATGGAGATCATCCGCATTCCCGGCTATACCGAGGATGAGAAAATCGAAATCGCCAAGCGGCATTTGGTTGCCAAACAGCGCGAGGCGCACGGTCTGAAAACGGGAGAGTTCACCGTGCCCGATGCGGGCATTCGTCACCTTGTGCGCTATTACACGCGCGAAGCCGGTGTGCGTAACCTTGAACGGGAACTGGCGAACCTGGCGCGCAAGGCCGTGCGGGAACTGGTATCCAACAAGGCCGTCAAGCATATCGAGATGACCGAAGAGCTGATTGAAAAATATGCGGGCGTGCGCCGTTTCCGTTATGGTGAGGTGGAAGCGGAAGATCAGGTCGGTGTTGTCACCGGACTTGCCTGGACCGAGGTTGGCGGCGAACTGCTGAATATCGAATCTGTGATGCTGCCCGGCAAGGGGCGCATGACGACAACCGGCAAGCTGGGCGATGTGATGAAGGAATCCATTGAAGCGGCGTCCTCCTATGTGCGTTCGCGCGCGGTTGATTTTGGCATCAAGCCTTCGATCTTTGAGAAAAAAGACATCCATGTGCATGTGCCGGAAGGCGCGACGCCAAAGGATGGGCCGTCCGCAGGCGTGGCAATGGTGACATCGATTGTTTCCGTGCTGACATCCAATCCTGTGCGCCGCGATGTGGCGATGACGGGCGAGATCAGCCTTCGTGGGCGGGTCTTGCCGATTGGCGGCCTGAAGGAAAAACTTCTTGCGGCATTGCGCGGTGGAATCAAGACCGTGCTGATACCGTCGGAGAATGTGAAAGACCTGGCGGATATTCCAGACAATGTGAAAAAAGATATGGAGATCATTCCAATGACGGTGCTGGATGATGTGTTGCGCCACGCACTGGTCAGGCCGCTGGTTCCCATCATATGGGACGAGGAAAAAGAAATGGCCGCAGCAAACGAGGCAAAAAAGGATTTGCAGGACGGGCTGCGCACGCATTGACATCCGGATAGTTTTTATTTCCCGGATGTGGTGATTCGATCATCAGGGATTGGTTTGAACCGGCCATGGCGACATGGCCGGTTTTTCTTTTGTGATTCGGCGTCATCTGAAGCCATGCAATAGTCAAAACACATCAAAATACGCAAAAAATCTGGGGAAAACGGCCTTTTTTCTTTGACGGACCATGTGAACAGGGGCAAACTCCGCGAGTGTTTTCAGTCTGCGTCGTCCGAGTCTGATTGACGCGTTAACATGATCCGAACACCTGAGCTGATTTGCAACCTATCCTGACTCGTAACCTATTAAGAGGGGGCCCTCGTGAACAAGAACGAACTGATCGCGGCCGTAGCCGATGATATCGAAGTCACCAAAGCGGATGCCGCGCGCGCCGTTGACTCCATCCTGGAAATCATCACCAAGAGTTTGAAGAAAAATGGCGAAGTCCGTCTTGTTGGATTCGGCACCTTTTCTGTCGTTAAGCGCAAGGCGTCCGAAGGACGTAATCCGCGCACTGGCGAAGCCATCAAAATTCCGGCGTCCAAGCAGCCCAAGTTCAAGGCGGGCAAGGCTTTGAAGGATGCCGTAAACTAACCCATCCTCGTCACCCATCTTTGTCAATGGCCATGGCGCGGTAAATCTGGCTGCTGTGCGTCCACCCGATTTGTGTTTTTAATTCTGCGAACGGGTGCAGACTTGGCTAATTTAACCGCCTGGACTCTGATTGAGACCGGGCGGTTAGTTTTTTTATAATATAATCTGTTCTATAATGACCGTCCGGGCGGTTAGCTCAGTTGGTAGAGCATCTCGTTTACACCGAGAGGGTCGGCAGTTCGAGCCTGTCACCGCCCACCATCCGTTTCGCCCGCGCCTTCAGCGCGGTCTTGTAAAAGCGCCTCTTGGAGCAATGGTGGACAAGCACAAAGTCCCCTCACGCTGTCTCGCTGACCTTTCCCCGTGTTCCCGCAATGTCGGCCATCATCTCGATCGCTTCGATCTGACTGGTGGCGATGGTCAGGCCGGTGGCGCCGCTATCCGCCCAGTCGGCGAAACGCCGCTCAATACGCTCGCGCGGGCCGACCAGGGCGCCTTCGTCGAGATACTCATCGGGCACGGCGTCGGCGGCTTCGTTCTTGCGCTTGGCCAGATAGAGTTCCTGGATGCGGTTAGCGGCCTCCCCATAGCCGCGCCGGATCATCATTTCCTTGTGGAAGTTCAAATCGGGGTGGCCCATGCCGCCAACATATAATGCGACATTGGGCTTCATGCGTTTCAGACCTGCCTTTACGTCATCGGTTACAACCACCGTGGCGCTGGGCTGAATTTCGAAATTTTTGAAAGTCTTGCCGCCGCCCGCGCGGGCAAAACCCTCTTCCAGCCAGGGCTTGTAGGTTTTCATCGAGCCGGGAATAAAATTCAACGGCAGCCAGCCATCGGCGATTTCAGCCGTCAGCCTGGTGTTCGCCTCGGTGCCGGTGCCCAGCCAGATCGGCAGTTTCGGGTTCATATGCAGGATGGATTTGAGCGGCTTGCCAACCCCCATCGCGCCCGGGCCGGTATAGGGCAGCGAAATTTCCCTGCCCTGATGCGTAACGGGTTCTTCCCTGTCGCGGATTTTCTGCATGATCTGCACATAGTCGCGGATGCGCCAATAGGGCTTTCCCCAGGGCTGGCCATACCAGCCTTCAACGATCTGCGGCCCGGAAACCCCCAGCCCCAGAATGAAGCGATTGCCGCCCGCCAGATCATCGATGGTCGCCGCCGACATCATGGTGGCGGCGGGGGTGCGCGCGGCAAGCTGAATGATCCCGGTGCCCAGCCGGATGCGTTTGGTCACCGCCGCCAGATAGGCCAGCGGGCTGATGGCGTCAGAGCCATAGGCCTCGGCGGTCCAGACGGAATCATATCCCAGCCGTTCGGCAAGCTGCACCCGCTCCACCGGCAGGTTCACCCGCTCACCCGAATAGCCCAGCATCAGCCCCAGTTTCATGGCCGTCTCCCCTGTTTATTTGGCGGTAATTTCACCGTCAGGTTAGCCGCGCACCCCCCGCGCCGCAAGCGCTTCCTGAAACAAAAACGGCGGCCGGTTAGGGCAGCCGTTAACACCTTTCTTAGCTATCCCTACGCCTTCTCTCCACTGTCATGCTGAGCAAAGCGAAGCATCTCCCTCCCAGAATTCCGTTGATGGGGATTCTTCACTTCGTTCAGAATGACACCCCCCTTTTTGTCATTCTGAGCGAAGCGAAGAATCCCCATCCATTTCGGGGAGATCCTTCGCTTCGCTCAGGATTGTGTGTTGAGGATGTGTTATGAGTGGCGTGGGTGGGCAACCGGTCAGGATGCGGTATTTAC
>JBMOMW010000007.1:0-3680 GCA_049325255.1 Pseudomonadota bacterium
AAATCAGGATTTTTATGTTGGATTACGCCGTTCCACACTACATATAGAGCGTATGAACGCGCCATTGGTCCGCAGCCATTGCGCGCATGTGTCGGATTGCAACGAGGGTGAAAATGAACCGTATTTTAAGTGTGCTGATGGGTGGCGTCATGGCCATCTCGCTGGTGGCGTGCGATACCGAGGCCGGGCAGAAGCAACAGGTCGGCACCTTGCTGGGTGCGGTCGGCGGCGCGCTGGCCGGTTCGGCGATCGGTGACGGCAAGGGTCAGATGGCTGCAATTGCCGTCGGCACCCTGCTGGGCGCGGGCATCGGCCAGGAAGTCGGCAAATCGCTGGACAGAGCGGACCGGCTCGCCATGCAGCAGACCATGACCAGTGCTCTGGAACGTTCGCCTTCGGGGCAGAGCACCACATGGCGCAATCCGGATAGCGGCAATTACGGCACCTATACGCCGCAACCGGCCTATCAGACAGCCAGCAACCAGACCTGCCGCGAGTTCCAGCAAACCATTACGGTCGGCGGCAAGCAGCAAAGCGGCTATGGCACCGCCTGCCGCCAACCGGATGGTAGCTGGCAGATACAAAATTAACGGGGTTTTTTCCAATATCGGCGCAGCACCGCTAATTCTGCGGTGCGCGCTTAAATCTGACCGGGTGCGCAATGCGTGATCCATATGAAGTCCTGGGCCTGCCCAAGACCGCCACGGCGGCCGAGATCAAGGCTGCCTTTCGCAAACAGGCCAAGCAATGCCACCCCGACACACATCCGGGCGACAAGAAAAAGGCCCAGCAATTCCGCGAAATTTCCACAGCGCATGAAGTGCTGTCGGATAAGGAAAAACGCGCGCAATATGACCGTGGCGAGATCAATGCGGATGGCAGCCCGCGCGCGCAGCAACGCAGCTATCAACATGCCGGTCAACGCGCAGGAGGCTCGCCTTTTGGTTTTGAAGCGGGCGTCAATGATGATTTTCTGTCGGAATTTTTCAGCGGCCTGCGTGGCGGGGGCCGCCGTCAGGCCCGCGCAAAAGGCGAAGATGTGCGCTATCGCCTGAACGCGGCGTTCATAGAAGCGGCCAAGGGCGGCAAGCAGCGCATCACCCTGCCCAACGGCAAGACGCTGGATGTGAACATCCCCGCAGGGGTGCAGGAGGGCCAGCAGATACGCCTGCGCGGCCAGGGCGAACCGGGCCTGGGCGGCGGTCCAGCGGGCGACGTCCTGATCGAAATTACCATTTTACCGCATCCCCTGTTTGTGCGGGAAGGGAACGATATTCACCTGACCCTGCCCATCAGCCTGCAGGAGGCGGTGCTGGGGGCCAAAATCGCCGTTCCCACCATTGATGGCCCGGTCACCATGAATGTCGCCAAGGGGGCCAATAGCGGCAGCAAGCTGCGGCTTGCCGGTAAAGGCTGTGTGAAATCAGCGGCCAAGGGCAGCGCAGCCACGCGCGGCGATCAGATCGTCACCCTGCAGGTCCGCCTGCCGGATAAGCCGGATGCGGCCCTGAGCGCCTTCATCAAAGACTGGGCGCCGGAACATGAATATGACCCACGCGCAAAGCTAAAGCTGAATTAAATCCAATCTTAACCATGCTGAAACCCATATATGCTTGCTGTTTTGGGCATATTGCTCTAGAGCACGGCCCAGCTTCCCCCGCCGGGCTGGCAAGCAACTCCAAGGATCCCAATGCAAATACGTAATATCGCCATCATCGCGCATGTCGATCATGGCAAGACCACTTTGGTGGACAAGCTGCTGCAACAGAGCGGTTCCTTTCGCACCAATCAGAAGGTGGCCGAAAGGGCCATGGATTCCAATGATCTGGAGCGCGAACGCGGCATCACCATCCTGGCCAAATGCACCAGTGTGGTGTGGAAAGATGTGCGCATCAATATCATCGATACGCCGGGCCATGCGGATTTTGGCGGCGAGGTGGAGCGCATCCTGTCCATGGTCGATGGCGTGATCCTGCTGGTGGACGCCGCCGAAGGGCCGATGCCGCAGACAAAATTCGTGACCTCCAAGGCGCTGGCGCTGGGGCTGCGTCCGATTGTAGTGGTCAATAAAATTGACCGGCCCGACGCGCGCCAGGATGAGGTGCTGAACGAAATTTTCGATCTGTTCAGCGCGCTTGACGCCAGCGATGAACAGCTTGATTTTCCCTATCTCTACGCCTCCGCCAAACAGGGCTGGGCAAGCGTTACGCCCACCCGCCCGGAAGACACCGAAAATGGCATGGCGGTGCTGTTCGACCTGATTGTTGAAAAAATTCCCGAACCAAAAATTTCCAACGCGCGCGCGGATGCCCCCTTTGCCATGCTGGTGACGATTCTGGAAGCTGATCCGTTTCTTGGGCGCATCCTGACTGGCCGTATTGAAAGCGGGACGGTCCGCTCGAACAGCATGGTCAAGGCGATCAGCCGCGACGGGACCAAAATCGAAAATACCCGCATCAGCAAATTGCTGGCGTTTCGCGGGCTGGAGCGGGTGCCGGTGGAAGAAGCCCATGCCGGCGATATTGTCGCCATTGCGGGTTTCAGCAAGGCAACCGTTGCCGACACATTGTGTGACATAGAGGTGGAAACCGCGATCCCGTCCAATCCGATTGATCCGCCAACGCTTGCCGTCACCTTTTCGATCAATGATTCCCCGCTGGCCGGACAGGATGGCGACAAGGTGCAAAGCCGCGTCATTCGCGCACGCCTGATGCGCGAATCCGAAGGCAATGTCGCCATTCACATCCGCGAAACCGAAGACAAGGATGCGTTCGAAGTCGCCGGGCGCGGTGAATTGCAGCTTGGCGTCCTGATCGAGACCATGCGCCGCGAGGGCTATGAGCTGTCGGTCAGCCGTCCGCGCGTACTGTTCCGCGATGATCCCGAAACTGGCAAGCGCATGGAGCCGGTCGAGGAAGCCCAAATTGATGTGGATGACGAATATACCGGCATCGTCATCGAGAAACTGACCCAGCGCAAGGCGGAGTTGCGCGACATGCGCCCCTCCGGCGGCGGCAAGACGCGCGTTACGCTGCATTGCCCGTCACGTGGGCTGATCGGCTATCACGGCGAATTCCTCACCGATACGCGCGGCACCGGCATTATGAACCGCTCGTTTCATGGCTATGTGCCCTACAAGGGCGTGATCGAGGGACGCCGCACGGGCGTTCTGATTTCCAACAGTCCCGGCAAGGCGGTCGCCTATGCGCTGTGGAATCTGGAAGATCGCGGCGAAATGTTCATCGAACATAATACGCCGGTTTACGAAGGCATGATCATTGGCGAACATACCCGCGAAAATGATCTGGACGTGAACCCCATTCGCGGCAAGCAGTTGACCAATATCCGCGCCGCCGGCAAGGACGATGCGGTAAAGCTGAAAAATCCGCGCCTGATGTCGCTGGAACAGGCCATCGCCTATATCGCCGATGATGAACTGGTGGAAGTGACGCCCAAATCCATCCGCTTGCGCAAACGCTATCTGGAATTTAATAATCGCAAAAAGGCGATACGGGAAGCGGCGGGGTGAACAGGTTTTCTTAAAGCCCCGGATGTGTCATCTACCATGTTTATGCATTGGCATAATCGCGTAGTTTGGCGTTCAGAATGGTTATGAGTTTTCGCATGATAGCGGTAAGCGCCAGCATTGGTTTTTTGCCGTTGCCGATGAGGCGCTCGTA
>JBMOMW010000008.1:0-33185 GCA_049325255.1 Pseudomonadota bacterium
AATGTAACTGAACAACTGGCCGTTCAAACGATCCTCTCCACGCACGCCTTGATCCCCCCCTCGCTGTTACCAGGAAAGAGAATCACAAACAGATCGCTAGAGCCAGGGGTTTTTCAGCAGCCTGCTAATTCTTTGTTCACTTGGGCCATCGTAGCTATAAAGGAGTATAGCCTATATTCATCTGCTGTTCGCGGCGGCCATGCACATCTGCCTCCAGTGTTATTTATGTATGTTTTTACTTCTCCAAAAGAGATTTCTAGACTATGCCGATCAAGTATAAAGTCTGTCCACAGAGCATTGCTCACTGACAGTGATTGCAGTTCTTTAATTCGATTACTCCATACCTCCCAGCCCACTATATCCGTGGCTTGGCGAACCAATGATGGGAGCATTTTTGGTGTAATACTTGTCTGAAATCTCATTATTATCTGCCAAAGAAATACCGGGCATTGGGCTGCTTGGAAGTTGTTTATTATATCGCCCTATCCCCTGTGATGTTCCCGCGCCAGTATTTCGCGCACGGCGGCGACGAGGTTTTCGCGCGGGACAGATTGCTGGGCGGGCTGGTCCTCGCGCCAGGCGGCATTGTCTTTAATGTCCTTGGATAGCTGATCGCCCAGCACCAGATCTTTCAGCGTCACCTCTCCAGCCGCGAATTCATCGCCGCCCGCGATCACCGCCACTGGCGCGTTGCGCTTGTCGGCGTATTTCACCTGGGCGCGCATGCCGCTGCCGCCGAGATAGAGTTCCGCCCGGATGCCCGCGCGGCGCAGTTCCATCACCATGGCCTGATAGTCAGTGGCGCGGGCCTTGTCGAGCATCAGCACCACTACCGGCCCCTTGAGTGCTGGCGCGGGGTTGGCCCCCCGCAGCAGCGCGAGCGCCGCCAGCAGACGGTCCACCCCGATGGAAACGCCCGTGGCCGGAACCAGCACGCCCTTGAAACGCCGCACCAGATCATCATAGCGCCCGCCGCCCGCCACCGATCCGAACTGCACCTTGCGGCCGGCTTCGTCATGCACCTCAAAGGTCAGTTCCGCCTCGATCACCGGGCCGGTATAATAATCAAGACCGCGCACGACGCTGGGGTCGAACACCACCTGATCGGGGCCAAAGCCGCCAGCCGTGAGCAGTGCATCGATTTCCTGCAACTCGGCGACGCCTTCCCGCCCGATGCTGCTTGCGCCGACGAGATCGCGCAAACTGGCGCAGACTTTGGCGCGGTCCGCGTCGCCCGCGGCCAGAAAGCCGGTAACGCGCGCGATCTGTTCCGGCGCAAGGTTCGCGCCTTTGGTGAAATCGCCCGATTCATCCTCGCGCCCCGGCCCGAGCAGCAGCCGTACGCCTTCCATGCCCAGCCGGTCCAGCTTGTCGATGGCGCGCAGGATAATCAGTCTTGTGTGCGCATCATCCGCGCCAATGGTTTCCAGTACGCCTGTGAGTATTTTGCGGTTATTGACCCGCACCCGGTAATCGCCGCGCGCGATGCCCAGCGCCTCCAGCGCGTCGGCCAGCACCATGCACAGTTCCGCATCCGCCGCCATGGTGGCGGTGCCCACCGTATCCACGTCAAACTGAAAAAATTCCCGGAACCGGCCAGGGCCGGGTTTTTCGTTGCGCCAGACAGGGCCGAACTGATAGCGCCGGAACGGCTTGGGCAGGGCGTCGAAATGTTCCGCCACTAGGCGCGCCAGCGGGGCTGTCAGATCATAGCGAAGGGCCAGCCATTGCTCGTCATCATCCTGCAAGGCGAACACCCCGGCATTGGGACGGTCCGCATCGGGCAGAAACTTGCCCAGCGCATCAGCATATTCAAAGGCCGATGTTTCCAGCGGCTCAAAGCCATAGGATTCGTACACGCCCCGGATCACGTCCAGGGCCTGGCGGCGCGCCAGCACATCGCCTGCGAACTGATCGCGCAGGCCGCGTGGTTTACGGGCTTTGGGACGGAGTTCTGTGTCTTTGCTCATTTGCGGCTGAGTACTATCCTATTGCAGGGAATCGGGCAAGTTAACGCACTTGATTTCCATGCGATAAAACCGCTTTATCACGCCAATAAGCAGTTTGGGCCTAAGAGGAATAGAAAATGTCAGATGAAGTTCTTGCAGTTACCGGTTTTTTTCATGAACCAAGCAAGACGGTCAGCTATGTGGTCTCCGATCATAAGGCCAAGCGCGCGGCGGTGATTGACCCGGTGCTGGATTTTGACGCTGGCGGCTGCCTGACAGACACCGGGCCGGTGGACGCCATTATCGAATATGTCAAACAGGAGCGTCTGGTTGTCGACTGGATTCTGGAAACCCATTTGCACGAAGATCATCTGTCCGCCGCCCGCAATGTGCGTGAGGCTCTGGGGGGACAGATCGCCATTGGAAAAGGGGTCTGTGGCGTGCAGAAGGAACTGGCGCGTATCTTCAATATTGCGGACTTTGCCTGTGACGGCAGCCAGTTTGACCGCTTGTTCGAAAACGGGGCGGGGTTTAATATTGGCGATATTCCAGCGCGCGCCTACGCCATGCCGGGGCATAGCGGGGCCTGTATGAGCTTTCTGGTCGGCGACACCGCCTTTGTGGGCGATACGCTGCTGATGCCGGACAATGGCACGGCGCGCGCCGATCTGCCTGGCGGTGATGCGGGAGAGATGTACCGCTCGATCCGGGCGCTGTATGGCCTGCCGCCGGAAACCCGCATGTTTCCGGGCCATGATCCGGAGCATAAGGGCCGCTCTCCCGCCTGGGAAACGACGATCGCGCTCCAGATGGAGAAAAACGTGCATATCAAGCATGATGTGCAGGAAGCCGATTTTGTCGCCTATCGCACACGGCGTGACCGGGGCCTCTCGAAGCCCGATCACTATTTTCAGGCCCTGCAATTCAATATGGCCGGGGGCGCAGCGCCCCCGGCGGACAGCAATGGGGTTTCGTATTTTCGCATCCCGTTCAATGCGCTGACCGGTGCGTCAAAGCCCTTCAAGCTGCGCCTGGTGCATTGAATGAAGCGTCTGGTGCGCGACGCGGCCTAACAGGTTTTTCGTCAATTTATATAACGAATGTTATTCAATGATTACGGGCCGGAATCATATAATAGCCATTTAAATTTCAATTGTTATTTATTTGATAACGATTGAAATTTATTATAGGCTGATTCTTATCCCTAACGGCGCGCCAGGAACTGTCATGCCGGAGCAATCGTCCGAGCAATCGTCTATAAACCCAGGCAAAAGCAACAGGTCGAGCTATAAATCCGATGAGGAGCGCCGTCAGCAGATTATCGCCGCCACATGGCGGGTGATCCGCCGGGAAGGTATAAGTGTAGCAAGTCTGCGCACCATCTCCGCCGAGATGAATTCAACGACAGGGCTTCTGACCCGTTATTTCCCCGAAAAACAGGGGCTGCTTCTGGCTGCGCTGGAGCAGGCGGCGGGGTTTCTCGGCCGCGAAATGGAGGCGGCGAGCGCCACGTATACTGGCATGGCGCGGGTCGAGGCGGCGGTGCTTGCGGCCCTGCCGGTAACGCCGGAAAGACTTCATGCCTGGCAGGTATGGGTGGCTTTTTTGGGCGAATTACCCGGCGAGCCAGAGCTTGCACGGACGCATGCCGTATTTTCAGACCAGCTACGCCAGACGTTGGTGAAGGGCCTGCGCGAGGCCCAACTAGCGGGTCAGATCGCGCCACACACTTATCCGCCGCAACTGGCGGATATGTTGCTGAACCAGATCATCGGCCTGGGGGTGCGCGGGGTCAGCGAACCGGCCCGCTATCCAGCGGAAAAACTGCCGGGGTTGATCGCCCCGTTATTTGCCCGGCTGCTGAAATAGCGCCGCAAATGTAACACCTGTCTAGCCCAGGACCAAATAGCTTTCACGCCAAAATTAATTTGTCCAACAAAATCTTGACAGGGCATTCCCGCGCATTTCTAATTTAAAGTAATCTATGAAACCATATTGAATATGACTATAATATCTGCGCATTATTCAATTCGTCTGGTGAGTATGAATAAGGCCGTGACGCGGGTGGATCGCAGAGGGCTGACTGTAGTGAAAAGACTAATAACAACCGAAGGAAGGAAGGGCGACATGATCATGAAGAAGTTTCTGTTTGCATCTGCGTTAGGAGCGCTGGTGTCTTCGGCGGCATTGGCAGGGGTTCCGGCAGAGGTGGCAGACCGTCTCGGCAATGACCTGACGCCTATGGGCTCGCAGAAGTCCGGCAACAAGGAGGGCACGATCCCGGCGTGGACCGGCGGGCTGCAATCGCCGCCTGCCAATGTCACCTACAAGATTGGGGATCGCCATCCTGATCCGTATGCGAATGACAAAATTCTGTTCACCATCACTGGCGCAAACATGGCGCAGTACGAAAAGAACCTGAGTGAGACGTCGAGGTCCTTGCTTGCCGCCTATCCGGAAACCTACAAAATGAATGTCTATCCGGGGCATCGTTCCTGCGCGCAGCCATCGGCGGTGTATGAAGTGCTGAAGAGCAATGCGCTGAACAGCGTGATTGACCCGGATAGTTCGGGCTTTAGCGGGGCAATCCGTTCCACAGTGTTCCCGATCCCCAGCGTTCCGCAGGAAATCATGTGGAACCACAAGCTGAAATTCCGTAACTTCAAGTTCACGCGGCAACTGGTGTTTGCGGCGCCAACCCGCACCGGCGATTTCACGACCTATGTGGATCAGAACGAAGGGTATGTGAATTTTTCGGATCCTGCTGTGAAAGATGTCGCGGAGCTTGACAACATCGCGTTCAAATATATCTCGAACACCATCGCGCCAGCGCGCAGCGCGGGTAACGTGATTCTGGTGCACGACACCATCAACCTTTCCAAGGGCCTGCGCAAGGCATGGGTCTACAGCCCAGGTACCCGCCGTGTGCGCCGTGCGCCGAATATCGCCTATGATAATCCGGGTTCCAACACCGACGGGTTGCAGACCACGGATGCGTTCGGCGGCTTTAACGGCGCCACCGACCGCTACGACTGGACCTATATCGGCCGGCAGGAAACCTACATGCCCGCCAATAATTACAGGCTGGCGCAGAAAGAAATTCAGTATAAGGATATCCTCCTTCCCGGTGGGCATATGAATCAGGATTTGCCGCGTTACGAATTGCAGCGCGCGCATGTTTTCGAGGCGAATGTCCGCCCTGAAACCCGGCATATCTATCCAAAGCGTAAATTCTGGGTGGAAGAAGATAGCTGGTTTGTGGTGCAGGCAACGCAATATGACGGACGTGGCAAATTGTGGCGTGCGCAGGAACAGTTCGCAATGACCTATTATGAAATTCCGGTGTGTGACCGGGCCGGCGCGGTTTCCCACGATCTTAACGCCAGCCGTTATCTGGTCGACAGCTTCTACAATCAGGAGCCCCAGCTTAGCTGGAATGCCGAAGAGCTGACGGAAGAACGCTATACGCCGGACGCCATCCGCCGTCTGGGCGTGCGGTAATCCGCTTTCTCGGGGATACGCAAAACAAAAAAGGCCGCGCTTGATGCGTGGCCTCAGACTGCTGACAAAGTCAAGAAAAGCCCGGCCCGCCGCCGGGCTTTTTGATTCAATGGGGCATCTTGAAAAATCCCATATCCCGGCAAACCGAACTTGAGATGGTCAGTCTCGAGAGTTTGGTTCCACGCGATCATTTGTTGCGCAAGATCGGCGCGGTGATTGATTTTTCTTTCACGCATGAACGCGTTGGCGGGCTGTATTGCCCGGACAATGGCCGTCTGCCCAATATCAATCCGTTCCACAAAACCAAAACATACCCCAAAACAAAACCCCGTCGAAAATCGACGGGGTTTGTCAACCGTCTGGAACGGCGTCCCTTTCGGGAATCCGTTCCAGACTTGTTTGTAAAAAAAGTCGTTCAGGCCGACACGCGCCGTCGGCGGGCCAAGGCGCCGATGCCCGCAAGACCGGCCCCCAGCAGCGTCAGTGACGCGGGTTCTGGCACCCCCGCCGCCGATTCCAGCGCGTCGACATTAAGACCGAGCCAGCCATTGTGCCATAAATGGCCGCCATGGCTGAGCAACGAAACGCCCACCCCGGCATCCCACACATAGGCGGCATCGCCAATGTCAGCGAAACCCGTTGCTCCCAGGATCGGCCACAGGCTGAACAGGATTGAATCGCCAGCACTAAACTCCGCATTCAGGTCGCTATCGCGGACCATCAAGGCGTCAAGGTCGATCTGATTGATGAAAGAATTAAACGCCGAATCGAAAGAAGCCATCGCCGCCGCCAGAGCAGCGTGAGTAAGGAAAACCCCGCCTTCCTCATTATAGATGGAGACGCCCGTCACGAAGTCGGCGAACAGCGAATAGGCGTTCGCATCGGGGACGCCATCCGGGCCCCACACCTCGAGGCCATCCAGATTTTGCAGGACTGTGGCGCCGGAGCCCTCCGGTGTGAGCGCACCCGCATGATGGGTTACCTGAGACGGTGTCGCCCAGGTGCCGATGCCACCCCCGATGGTCTCATAACAGATCGGGTCAAGCCCACAGCCGGGCGCCCCGGCATCGACGCCAGCGCCCTGAACGTTCGGCCCCACACGGGTTGAGAACAATATCGCCGTCGTATTGGAAATCACTTCGTTATAGAAGAAATCATTCCGGTGGGCGATTGCATCCACCTGCAGCTCCGCATCGCTTAACCCGTCCGCGACCGGGCCATCTACCGGGTCATTATAATCGAAGCCGTTCATGGTGCCGCTGCCAGGAGGGGGACGGCCGTCAAAAAGCACGTCTTGCTGCGAATCGAGCGCACCCACATCATCGCGGTCAAACTCTTCAGAATACTCTTTTCCGGGGTGTCTGACCACCGGATCCGGCACACCGGTAGCCGGAAGCGACGGATAAGGCGCAATGGCGCCCACATAGGGGTGGGCTTGCACGACGCCAATTCCCGCCAGCAAGGCTAAACCAGTGCTCATTAACATCAGGGAAGGTGATTTTGTTCTGCCGTTTTTCATAGCTAATCTCCAGTTAAATTATTGTTCGGGAACCACTGGAACTACTAATATGCACAACTCTACCGCCTAAAGCGTAAAATCGTTAACCATACTTTGTCAATGGGAATATTATTAATTAATCCTTACAGACTGCTGACAAAGTCAAAAAAAGCCTGGCGGCGGGCCGGGCTTTTTGATTCAATGGGGCATGTTGAAAAAGCCCATATCCCGGCAAACCGAACTTGAGATGGTCAGTCTCGAGAGTTTGGTTTCACGCGATCATTTGTTGCGCAAGATCGGCGCGGTGATTGATTTTTCTTTCATGCATGAACGCGTTGGCGGGCTGTATTGCCCGGACAATGGCCGTCCTGCGCTTGATCCGGTGGTAATGTTCAAGGCGCTATTTATCGGTTAGCTGTTCGGGGTGCGCCCTGAGCGGCCCCGTTTGAAACGGGGCCTTTTTCATGAGCACAAGGCGCTGGTGCAAATACGCACTTTCACCAGTGTATAGAGATACTGTGAAGAGGCTGATTACAGGCCGAAATTGCCGAATTTCTTGTTGAAACGGCCAACGCGTCCGCCGGAATCCACCAGGCGCGACGTGCCGCCGGTCCAGGCGGGATGGGTCGTGGGGTCGATGTCCAGCTTCATCTCGTCGCCGGGTTTGCCCCAGGTTGTCCGCGTCTGATAGCGGGCGCCATCGGTCATCACGACGGTAATATGGTGATAATCGGGGTGAATATCCTTTTTCATGGGCTTGCTCCGGTCAGCGCTGGTCTGGGCCTATGGCCACAGGACAGACTGTAATGATGGGTCAGGACCGGGATTATACATGGACATATCCCAAGGCGCAAGCCAGGATCACGTCCTGGTTTCAAGCCAGCCCCGCAGGATTTCGTTTACCTTTTCCGGCGCTTCCTGCTGCACCCAGTGGGAAACCCCTGGCAGATAGTGAATGGTGAAGTCAGTGACCAGATTTTGGGTGCCATAGGTCAGCTCCTTGCCCAGCGCACTGTCCTGTTCGCCCCAGATCATCAGGGTCGGCACGTCCAATTTTCCCGGAACCCGGGCTTCTATGGGCTTCGCACCGCGGAAGGCGGCGCGGTAATAATTGATCATTGCGGTCAATGCGCCCGGTTGCAGCGCATTGCGTCTGTAAATGTCCAGTACTTCATCGGGAAAGCGGGATTTGTCCACCGCCATGCCGCGAAACACTTCGCCAATGCCCTTTGCGCCATCACGCGCCAGTCCCCATTCCGGCAGCCAGGGCAGTTGAAAGAAAAACACATACCAGGACCGCTTCAATTGCGCCCAGGTCCGTATCCCGCGCGTAAACATTTTTGGATGCGGAATATTCATTACTACCAGTTTCTTCAGTGGCCGGATATTGCGCAGCGCAAATTCCCAGGCAATCACGCCGCCCCAATCATGCGCGATCAGCACCACCTCCTCCGCCCCGGAGGCGTCAATCAGTCCGGCCACATCGGCAAGCAGATGCGGCATGGCGTAATTCGCAACACCAATGGGCCGCGAACTATTGCCATAGCCGCGCAAATTCGGCGCCCAGGCCAGATAACCGATCTCCGCCAGCATCGGTAATTGATGCCGCCAGGAATAGGCATGCTCCGGGAAACCGTGCAGGCACAGCGCCAGTTTTTTGCCGCCGCCGCACATATCCACTTCAAAGCGCAGGCCGTTGGCCTCGACAAATTCTGTGATCGGGGTTTGCATGCTTTTTTATCCCGCCAGTGATAAGCTGTTAAAGTTGATCTGGATCATATCCTGACTGTTAGAGGTAAGGGACCACAATTAAATGGTGAAAGAAAACGGTAGATCTGAAAAACGCGTGGGCGCGTTACGGGCGGAGGAATTGCGCCGCAGCTGCGAAAGCGGCTGCCTGGGGTTTGACAGCACGGCGGAGCTTGCAGCGCCTGATCAGGTGTTCGGGCAGGAGCGCGCGATCAACGCCATCGCGTTTGGCGCAGATATTGTCCGCGAAGGGTATAATCTGTTTGTGCTTGGCGAACCGGGCAGTGGCAAGCGCGCGCTGGTGCGCCAATTGCTGGAACAGCGCGCCGCATCTGAGCCACCGCCCAGTGACTGGGTCTATGTGTATAATTTTGCAGAACCCTATAAGCCAAACGCAATCGAATTGCCGGCGGGGCAGGGGGTGCGCTTTCGCGATGCGCTGTCGCAGATGGTCGATGAACTGCGCACCGCGCTTCCGGCGATTTTTGAAGGCGAGGAATATCGTGTGCGCCGTCACGCCATTGACGAAAAATTTCAGGGCCGCCAGCAGGCGGCGTTTGAGGTTCTGGAGCAGCGCGCGCTGGAAAAATCCATTCGCGTGATCCGCACACCCACCGGAATTACGCTGGTGCCGGTGCGTAACAACGAACTGGTAAAGCCCGAAATTTTCGAGGCAATGCCAGAGGCCGAACGCAAGCAGATCGAAGCAGACATTCAGGAACTGCAACGTAGCATGGTTCAGACCTTCGAGCAGATGCCGCGCCTGGAGAAAGAGCGCCGTCAAAGCCTGCGCGAACTTAACCGCGAATTCGCCAATTTCGCCGTGCGTGAAATCATGGATGAAGAGCGCGCGGCCTTTTCTGAAATATCCGAAGTGCGTGATTACCTGGATATGGTGCAGGCGGATATCATCAATAATGTGCAGATGTTTGTGCAGTCACAGGAAATGCAGGAAGCCTCGGAACTGCCTGGCGGCGCGCAGCAGGGTGGCGATGGCATGGCGCAAAACCTGCTGGGCAATCCGTTTCACCGGTATGAAGCCAATCTGATCGTTGATAACTCCCAAACCAAAGGCGCACCGGTGGTGGACGAAGGCAAGCCTACGGTGCAGCAACTGGTCGGGCGGGTCGAGCATATTGCGCAGATGGGCGCCCTTATTACCAATTTCATGCTGATCAAACCGGGCGCATTGCACCGGGCCAATGGCGGCTATCTGCTGATCGATTCCCGCGCTTTGCTGATGCAGCCCTTCGCCTGGGACACGCTAAAGCGCGCCTTGTGGAACCGGGAGACGCGCATCGAATCGCCCGCCGACATGTTTTCCCTGGTCAGCACCATCTCGCTGGAGCCGGAGCCCATTCCGCTGCGCACCAAGGTGGTGCTGTTTGGCGAGGCGCTGACCTATTATCTGCTGTCGGCGCATGATCCGGAATTTCAGGGTCTGTTCAAAACCGTCGCGGAGATGGAAAGCACGGTCGATTGGACACCCGAATCCGAACGCGCCTTCGCCAGTCAGTTGGCGGCCATCTGCCGCGCCGAATCCGTGCGCCATCTGGACCAGGGCGGGGTCGCGCGGATGATCGAACAGGCCGCGCGCCATGCGGCGGATGCGGAAAAACTATCCATTCACATGGGGCATATTGCCGATCTGCTGCGCGAGGCGGACTACTGGGCGCACAAGGCGGGGGCGGAATTGATCACCGCTGCGCATGTGCAGCAGGCGGTGGATATGCGCGAAGAACGCATCGGGCGCATCCGCGAAAAAAGCCAGGAATCCATTACCCGCGATATTGTACTGATTGATACAGCAGGCGCGCGCATCGGCCAGATCAATGGGCTGAGCGTATTGTCCATCGGCGATTTAAGTTTTGGCCGGCCCACGCGCATTTCCGCGCGCATCGGCATTGGTGTGGGCCGTGTGCTGGACATTGAACGCGAAGTGGAGCTGGGTGGCCCATTGCATTCCAAAGGCGTGTTGATCCTGTCCGGTTTCCTGCGTGAACGCTTTGGCGTGGACAGCCCGCTGGCGCTGACGGCCAGCCTGGTGTTTGAGCAATCCTATGGCGGGGTGGATGGGGACAGCGCTTCTTCGGCCGAATTATACTGTCTGTTATCGGCGATTGCGGAAGTTCCCATTCAGCAATGCTTTGCTGTTACCGGTTCGGTAAATCAGCATGGCGACGTGCAGGCCATAGGCGGCGTGAACGAAAAAATCGAAGGTTTTTATGATATTTGCAAGGCGCGTGGGTTGACCGGTCAACAGGGCGTGCTGATCCCCAGCGCCAATGTAAAACATCTGATGCTGCGCCAGGATGTCGTGGCTGCGGTGCGCGAGGGGCGTTTTCATATCCATGCCATTGCTAGCATTGATCAGGGTATAGAAGTGCTGACCGGCACACCGGCAGGCGCGCGTCAGGCTGATGGACATTATCCCGAAGGCAGCATCAATGCCCGCGTGGCGGCGCGTCTTGCCGGCTTTGCCAAGGCGCGCAAATCGGCCGATGGCGAAACCGGAGAACGCCAATGAGCCGCGCGTCGGAACCACCGCATAAGGCGCCTTATAACCGGTTAGTGATTGGCTTCAATCATCATATGGAATGCCGCAGCGTACTCAATTTTGCAGCGCAGGTCGCCCAGGTGGCCGGGGTGGAGCTTGCAGGTGTGTTTGTCGAGGATCAGGAATTGCTGGATCTGGCGCGGTTGCCATTCTCCACCGAAATCCTGCCGTCCAGCCGTCAGACCCGCAATCTCGACCCAACAAGCATGGAGGGCGAATTGCGCGCTATCGCCCTGCAGATGCACAATGCCTTGCGCAGGCTGGCCGAACATACGCGAAGGCAATATAGTTTTCGCACTGTGCGCGGACATTTATTGCATGCGCTGGTCGCGCAGGCGGGGGCGGGGGACTTGCTTTTGCTGCGCACCGCCGATTTTCCATGGCGTGGCGCAGGCCCGGCCCCGGTGCGCATCGGCGGCCCCGTTGTTCTGCTGGAACCGCCCGGCAGCGGAAACGGAAATCTTGTCCGTCTGGCGCAGGAAGTCGCCCGCACCATGCAACAGGAAATAGTCATTGAGCATAACTATGAAGGGCCGCAAAATTTGCGCGGCCTGAGCGCGGGGCTGATTATTGTACCCGCCACACTATTCACGGCCAGCGAAGATATTGAACGCTTCGTTGCGGCGGCGCCTTGTCCGGTGCTGATCGTTCCTGCAAGCGTATAATTTTCCTATTCTGGCGCCTGCCAGTTTTGCAGGCATTGGATCAGGCGTTGTGCGCTTGTATCATCATCTGGCAGTGCGCCTATGCGCAGCCAGTGCGGCATTGAGTCAAACCGGCGCACATAAATCCCATATTGCGCCAGATGCGAGAATAATTGATCTGCATAAGGTGTATCCAGCAGGCTGAACAGGGGATGCGAGCCAATGATGCGCAGCCCCCGTTGCGCCAGTATAGCGTCCCGTTTCCCGGCGGAAGATGAAAGCCGCGCGCGGGTGTGCGTGATCCACGCGTGATCCCGCAGCGCCAGTGCTCCAACAGCGCACGCCATACCGCTCACCGGCCAGGGGCCAATCAGCATTGAAATATTTACAACCATTTCCGGCGCGCCCAACGCAAAACCAAGCCGCAATCCCGCAAGACCAAAAAATTTTCCGAATGAACGCAGGATGATCACATTGGGGTGTGCGTTCAGATGCGGGCAAAAGCTGTTATCCGGATCGCAATCCATGAACGCTTCGTCCAGCACCAGCCAGCCGCCGCGCGCGGCCAGTTGCGCCGCCATCCCGATCAGCTCCGCGCCGGGCATGATGCGCCCGTCCGGATTGTTGGGATTGACCAGCACAATCACATCAAAATTTCCGTCTGCAATATGCTGTGCCGGAATCTGTGTGACGTCATGCCCCGCACGGGTCCAGCACAGGGTGTGTTCCGCATAGGTGGGGCCGGTGACGCCAATGCGGCCCGCGCCATGCTGTTGCGCCCGCAAAAAAGGCAGCCACTGGATAAGCGCCTGGGTGCCGGGGGCAGCGGTTACTCGTGTCGCATCAACCTGGTAATAATCCGCCGCCGACTGATAAAGATTGCCAAGCGATTGTGTATCAGGCAGGTGTTGCCAGATGCGCGGGTCAATTTCCGGGATGGGATAGGCCCGCGGATTAATGCCGGTGCTGAGGTCAATCCATGGCTGTTGCGTCTGCGGAAAGGCGTTGCGGATCGCGGTCAGGTCGCCGCCATGCCGGGTTGGAGTTGATCGCATATGTGGCGTCACCTGATAAAAGTTGGACAATATGATAGCAGTCTTCGCCCTGATTCTTGACTATATGTTTGGCTATCCGCAATGGTTGTGTCGGCGTATTGGGCACCCGGTAACATGGATTGGCGCGTTTATCAGTTTTGCCGATCGCACCTATAATCGTGAAACCGATACGGACGAACAGCGCAAGACCTCTGGCGCGGTGATGCTGCTTGGCATTGTAGCGCTGGCGGGGGGTTGGGGCTGGGCCTGCCTGTGGCTTGCGCAAGCGTTGCCGATGAGCTGGATATGGGAAATAATCCTGGTGGCAAGTTTGCTGGCGGGGCGCAGCCTGCATGAGCATGTGGCGGCGGTGCGAAATATTTTGCGTGATCACGGGATAGAAGCCGCACGGCGCGAACTGTCAAAAATTGTCGGACGCGATACCAGCCGGCTGGACGAAACAGATGTCTGCCGCGCCGCAATTGAATCGTTGAGCGAGAATACGTCGGATGGTCTTGTCGCCCCGCTGTTCTGGTATCTGCTGGCGGGCCTGCCCGGGATCGCCATTTATAAAGCGGTCAATACAGCCGACAGCATGGCCGGGTATAAATCCGCGCGGCATTTACAGTTCGGCTGGGCCTCGGCGCGCATGGATGATCTGCTTAATCTTGCGCCTTCGCGTTTAACGGCGCTGCTATATGCGGTGGCGGCCATTTTTTATGGGCCCGCCCGTCCGCTCAACGCACTGAAAGTTGCGTGGCGGGATGCGCAAAAGCACGCCTCGCCCAATGCAGGCTGGCCGGAAGCCGCCATGGCGGGCGCATTGGATATTCGTCTTGGCGGTCCAGGGATGCGCGGGGGCGCGCCGTATCCCTATCCCTATTTTGGCAATGGCCGGGTGCAACTGAACGCGGCGGATATTTCTACTGCGCTGGCGCTGTATCGCCGCCTGTGTGCACTGGTTCTGATTTTGGCGCTGGTGGCAAGCTAAACCAGCGCCAAAAATAAGCACTGGACGCAATGGTCTGTCAGGGTGCTAGACTGTGCGCGTTAGTTGCGGATGCGTACCCGGCCTACACGGCCCAAACCATTCAAATGGAGGCGCCAATGCCCGCTTTGGAAACCATGCGTGTGCTTGAATTCACCCAGTGGGAGGCCGGACCAAGCTGCGCCATGATGCTGGCCTGGCTGGGCGCCGATGTGGTGAAGGTGGAGCCGCCCGGCGGCGAGGTGGCGCGCAAGATGCTGGGCGTTGGACCGGGCGACAGCCAGTATTTCCTCAATTACAACGCCAACAAGCGCGGTCTTGCGCTGGATCTGAAAAACGCCAAAGGCAAGGAACTGTTGCTGAAGATGCTGCCGAATTTCGATGTGTTCATCGAAAATCAGGGGCCGGGAACGGTGGAGCGTCTGGGGCTGGGTCCGGAGGTCCTGTGCGAGGCGCATCCCAAACTGATCTATGCCCGCATCAAGGGCTTTGGCCTGGAGGGCCCCTATGCGGATTATAAAAGCTTTGATCCGCTGGCCATGGCGGCGGCGGGCATATTTTCGATGACCGGCCCGCCGGATGGCCCGCCGTTCCCCACCGGCGGCACATTTGCCGATACCGGCACCGGCATTACCGCCGCACTGGCGATTACCGCGGCCTATGTGCAGCGCCAGCGCACCGGCAAGGGTCAGGTGATTGAACTGTCGATGCATGAAGTGATGACCATGTTCATCCGTACACTGACGGCGACAAGCTGGGGGCCGGGGCAACCGCCCGTTGGACGCCGCACGCATGAAGGCCTGCCGCCCTCGGGGATTTTTCGCTGCAAGGGCGGCGGCCCCAATGATTATGTGATCACAGTGGTCATTCTGCCCGCCATGTGGCGGGCCCTGTGTGAAGTGATTGGCCGGTCCGAACTGACCGATGATCCCCGTTTCGCCCAGCCGGCGGCGCGTTTCAAGAACTGGGAAGAACTTAAAGCCATCATCAATGCCTGGACTTCGCTGCGCGACAAACATGAAGTCATGCGCCTGATGGGGGCCGCCGGTGTGCCGTGCAGCGCGATATTTGACACCAGTGAGGTGTTCTCCGATCCGCATCTTATCGCGCGAGATTTCTTTCATAAGGTTCCGCATCCTGAACATGGCGAGATCATGATGATGCGCTCGCCCATCCGGCTTTCGGATTCCGATGTGCCGATTGTTGCAGCGCCACTGGCGGGTCAGCACAGCCGTTCCATATTACAGGCCGAACTTGGGTTGAGCAGTGATCAGCTTGAGGCCTTGGCCAAAGAGGGCGTGTTCGTGCAGCATGAATAAATCAGGCAAATGAAATAATAAACTTTCAACAGGGGGCTGACATGGCAAAAGTTTCTGGCGCGAGATTGATGGCGCGGGCGTTAAAGCAACAGGGCGTAACGCATATGTTTGGTATTGTCGGGTTCCCTGTAATCCCGATCGCCATAGAGGCGCAGCGCGAAGGCATTACCTATATCGGTATGCGCAACGAACAGTCCGCCAGCTATGCGGCGCAGGCGGCAGGCTATATGACCGGGCGGCCACAAGCCTGCCTGGTGGTGTCGGGTCCCGGCGTGGTGCATGGGCTGGCGGGGCTGGCCAATGCGCAATCCAACTGCTGGCCCATGATCCTGATTGGCGGCGCATCGTCGGTGGAGCAAAATGGCATGGGGGCGTTTCAGGAAGAACGCCAGGTCATGCTGGCGTCGCCCTTGTGCAAATACGCCCATGCGGTGGAAAAAATTGAGCGCATTCCGTTTTATGTGGAGCAGGCGATCCGCAGCTCCCTATTTGGCCGTCCGGGTGCATCCTATCTGGATATGCCCGATGATGTAATTACGGGCGAGGTGGAAGAAGACGCGGTGCATGTCGCGGCGACGGTTGGCGAGCCGCCCCGCACCCTTGCGCCGCAGGCCAGCATTGACGCCGCGCTCGACGCATTGCAAAGCGCCAAGCGGCCGCTGATTATTGTCGGCAAGGGCATGGCCTGGTCGCGCGCCGAGGACGAAGTGCGGCAATTGATTGAGCGCACCCAGGCGCCGTTTCTGGCAACCCCCATGGGCAAGGGCGTGGTGCCGGATGATCATCCATTGTCGGTTGGCGGTGCGCGTTCGCATGCATTGCAGGAAGCCGATCTGATCTTCCTGCTGGGCGCGCGGTTGAACTGGATTTTGCATTTCGGTCAACCACCGCGTTACGCCAGGGATGTGCGCGTCGTGCAACTGGATATCAGCCCTGAAGAAATTGGCAATAACCGCGCTACTGAGGTTGCGCTTGTTGGGGATGGCAAATCGATTGTCGGGCAACTGAACCAGGGTCTTTCGGCGCGGCAATGGTTCTATCCGGCGGAAACGCCCTGGCGCCAGGCGATTGCCGCAAAAATCAAGGGCAATCAGGAAACCGTTGCGCCGATGATTGCCGATAACACTTCGCCGGTGAATTATTACCGCGCCTTCAGGGACATTACTGCGCGCATTCCGCGCAACGCGATCATTGTTGGCGAAGGCGCCAACACCATGGATATTGGCCGCACGCAAATGCCGAATTTTGAGCCGCGCACGCGCCTTGATGCGGGTAGTTATGGCACCATGGGTATCGGGCTTGGTTTTGCCATTGCCGCCGCCGCCGTACATCCGGATCGCCCGATTGTCGCCGTGCAGGGCGACAGCGCATTTGGATTTTCCGGGATGGAGTTTGAAACCGCCGCGCGCTATGGCATGCCGATCAAGGTCATTATTCTCAATAATGGCGGCATTGGCGGTGGTGTCCCCGATCAAAAACCGGGAAGGCCGTTACCCCCGCACGGGTTATCCTATGATGCGCGCTATGAACGCATTGCAGAAGCTTTTGGTGGCGCGGGCTATTATGTGACCGATGAGGCGGAGCTGGGCCCAGCGCTTGATGCGGCAATGGCGTTCAACGGCCCCGCAATTGTGAACGTAAAAATCGCCGCGATGGCGAACCGCAAACCCCAGCAGTTCAACTGGCATGGCTAAGACGAATTGCGCGCCGCTAACAATGTGGCGCGCACCTCCGCGGGGGTGGCGAGCGTGCCGCCCGCGGCATGGATCGCTTTCACTGCGGCCTCGGCGATCTGGGCATTGGTCTGGGGGCTGCCGTGACGGGCATCTTCAAGACCCACGCGCACATGCCCGCCCAATTGCACCGCCTGCGCCAGGATCGGCGTTAAATCCACATCCAGCCCGGCAATCATCCAGGGGGCGTTTGGCGCCTCTTCTTTCAGCAGTTCATGAAACGCCGTCAGCGCGTAGCCGCGCGGCGGATAGCTGAAGGTGAAATGATCGCTGAACATCAGCCGGTAGATGGGTTGTCCCGCCCCTGGCTGTTCCGCAGCAAGGCGCGCACCCATGCGGATAAACCCCGGTTCATAGCAGGCATAGGCCATCGGCACGCCATGTTTGGCGGAAATGCGCAAACCTGCGCGCACATGCGCCGCCGTATTGGCGTATAAAAACCCGTCACGGCCCGCCTTCAGATCCCGCTCATGGGCAAAATTCATCGAGCCGGGATCCAGCGCGCCCCATTCGCACAGGCCCCGGTCCGCCAGCCCTTTCAGCGCGGCAAACCGGTCCGCTGCGCCCTTTGTGCCTGCAATATCCGAATTTTCATCGGCGGGCAGAGTGGGATAGACAATGGCGTCGCTTTTTTCCCGGATGCCCGCGACAATGGCGGCGTAAAGTTCCGTATCGTCCTTCTGCCGCCCGGTGGCCTCGTCATAGGAATGAAAATGAATGATCGCCGCGCCCGCATTGATGCAGGCCAGCGCGTCGCTGACGATTTCCTTAACGGTTATAGGAAGATGCGGCTGCACCCGCCGTCCCCACGGACCATTGACGGCAACTTCCAGCCAGGTTTTGTGCGCCATGTTTGTTCCCTCCGTTTTTTTCAGCCAGAATCAAGCTTAACCGGGCTTGCTCACCACCGCCAATATCCACCCGCGCAGCCAGTGCAGCGAAGGGCGCTTGCGCAAGAAAAGTTCATATTTTGATCCTAATAGGAATGCGTAACGGTTGAACATGAAATAGTTTGGATATTGTGTAAGATACTCGAAAAATTCGATTTTTAATCCGGCATCCCGGCAAAATATTTTTCTTTTAGTTCTGCGACAGTGACAACCATATCACCCCTTAAATCAACTTGGCGCTAACAGCCTACAGCATCTGATTCCTTCGTTACGCTTGACAAGCTTAACACGCACCTATGAAATGACTTGAACAAGAAAATCTTCTCGGGAGAGGAATGCGCCATGCGTGATGGATACAGGATCGTCGATACCGATTGCCACCAGATGGAAAATCAGGCCGTATGGTCGGATTATATCGATGCGCCGTTTAAGGGGCGCGAGCCGAAGCCCGCTGAATATAAGGGGCGCAAGCTGTTCTGTGTGGAAGGCGAGCCGGTGCAGCCGCCCGAGGAAGAAGGCCATTACCCCATGCATGCGCCGGAATTTCTGGAGGCCGTGGATAAGGCCATGCGCCGCTTCAAGCGCGCCCGCGACACCCGCTTCAGCCCGGAAAGCCGGCTGATGGACATGGACGAAGAAGGCGTGGACGTCCAGATCATGTATCCGACCATTGGCGGGCAAATATTGGGCCGCGAATTCAAAGATCCGGAACTGCTGGCCGCTATCTGCCGCGCCTATAATGACTGGAGCCGGGAATATTGCTCGAAAGACGCCAAGCGTTTGCGCTGGGCGGCGATGCTGCCCCTGCAAGCGACCGATCTGGCGATTGAAGAGGCAAAGCGCGCGGCGGCCAATGGGGCGGTGTCATTTTACGTGCGGCCCAACCCGGTCTGCGGCCGGAATCTGCACCATAAAGACAATTGGCCGCTATGGGCCGTGGTTGAAAAGCTGAACATACCGCTCAGCCTGCATGACAGCGGCTCGCCGCGCATTCCGTCGTATGGCGACCGCATGGAATCCCACACCGCCGGGCATATTCTTGCGCATCCGTTTGAGGCGATGTCGGCCATGGCGGGGCTGATCTGGTTTGGCGTGGCAGAACATTTCCCCAAACTGCGCATTGTGCATGTAGAGGCGGATGCGGGCTGGGCGCCCTACTGGCTGCAACGCATGGAGCAGCATTATGATTTTTCCGGCAAGGCGGAACATCCGGACATGAACAAGACGCCGACGGAATATTTCAAACAGAATTTCTTTGTCGCGGCGCGCGGCGATGAGCGCACTTTGGGCGCGGCCATTGATCTGGTGGGCGAGGATTATTTCCTGTTCAACACCGATTATCCGCACCCGGATGGCACCTTCCCCTGGGGCATGAAAAGCCTTGTCGATCAGCCGATTTCATCAGACGCCAAGCGCAAAATCCTGTGGGATAATGCCGTGCGCGCCTTTAACCTCACGGGATAATCTCCGTTCTGGTTGTCATCCTGAGCGAAGCGAAGGATCTCCCGCCCGGAATTCCACCGATGGGGATCCTTCGCTTCGCCCAGGATGACAAAACAGAAGTCTATCAGCAGCCTGTTGATTACCTGGAAGGAAAAAAATACATGGCGAACACCAGCAATTCCAAAAAGGTCGTGCTGATTCCCGGTGAAGATGCCGCACCCGAGGCGTTTCATCCCACCGTGGCGCTGATCGACCGGCTTGATGTTCCCATAGAGTGGGATGTCCCGCCGGTAGGCGAAGCGGCCATTGCGCAACACGGCCATCCGTTTCCGCAGATTGCGCAGGACGCCATCGACAAGGCGGATTGCACTTTGTTCGGCTCCACCAATGGGGCCAGCATGGGGGCGATGCGGCATCTGCGCTGGGGCAAGAAAACCTATGCCAATGTGCGCCCGGCGCGCTGGTTTCCCGGCTGCAACAGCCCGCTCAAAAACCCGCAGGGCATTGACCTGGTGATCGTGCGCGAAAACATGGAAGACACTTATGTGGGCGTCGAAGGCGATCTGGCCGATCTTGCGCCGATCAACTTCGTCAGCCGCCTGCACCGCAAGCCGGTTCAGGAAATGGGCAAGGGGAAATATGCGCTGAAGGTGATTACCGAGGCCTGTACGCAGCAGATCACGGCATTTGCCTGTGAGCTGGCGTTAAAGCGCGCTGCGGCCAGCGGCAAACGCCCGCATGTCACCAGCGGCACCAAACATAATATTTCGCCCATTGCCGACGGCTATTTTCTGGAAGTGGCGCGCGAGACGGCAAAAAAATATCCCGACGTGCATTTTGATTCGCTGCTGGCTGATGATCTGGTGCACAAGCTGATCATCAATCCGCACGCTTTTGACGTGATCGTGCTGCCCAATCTGTATGGCGATCTGTTTTCCGATGCAGCGGGTGGTGTGATTGGCGGGCTTGGCCTTTGTCCCAGCGGCTGTTATGGCAAGGATTATGCCTATTTCGAATCCGCCCATGGCTCGGCGCCGGATATCATGGGCAAGAACATCATCAACCCGACGGCGACGATTTTTTCGGCGGCCATGATGCTGGAATATCTGGGCTTCAATGAAAAGGCTGCGCGCCTGGTGAAGGCCGTTGAAAAGGTCTATGCGGAAGGCCGGCATCTAACCCCGGATCAAGGTGGCAAGGCGAGCACGACTGAATTCTGCGATGCGGTGGCAAGGGCGCTTTAACGCCCCTTGCGCCGTCCGATCCAGCCCTTGCGCCAGAAATATCCCAGCAATCCAATTGCAGTTGCCCCCATCAGGGAAAGTGAAAACAGATATCCGTAACGCCAGCCAAGCTCCGGCATGTTCCAGGGCGATACGCTCTGGTCAAAATTCATCCCGTACAGGCTGGCGATAAATCCCAGCGGTATGAAGATGGTGGCGATGATGGTCAGCACCGTCATGATTTCATTCATCCGCACACTGGCGCCGGAATGGTACAGATCGGTAATGTTCCCGGCCAGTTCCCGCGCCGTATCCACAATGTCGATCAACTGAAAGCAATGGTCCGCGCAATCACGAAAATAGACCCGCGTCGTTTCTGAAATAAACGGCGAGCGTTCGCGCGTCAGAATATTCAGCACATCGCGCAGCGGCCAGATGGCGCGCCGGACCAGCATGAGTTTGCGGCGAATGCCGTGCAGTTCGTGGATGGAGCTTATATCCGTGACGCCAAGAATTCTGTCTTCCAGCAGTTCTATGGCCTCGCCATAATTTTCCAATATCGGGAAATACGAATCCGTGACCGCGTCAATAAGCGCATAGGCCAGATAGTCAGCGCCTTCATTTCGGATGCGGCTGCCTTCTTGGTTAAGCCGGATACGGATCGTTTTAAAACTGTCACCTGGCTTTTCCTGAAAGCTCAGGACAAAATCTTTCCCCAGAAAAATGGAAAACTGCTCCGGAATAAACTCTCCGGTGACTTCGGACATTTGCATGACGATAAATGTGTGATCTGGATAATCTTCAATTTTTGGACGCTGATGCACATTGATGACATCTTCCAGCGCCAGCCGGTGCAGGCCGAATATTTCTCCAATTTCCCGCAATACGCCCGCATCGCCCAGCCCGGTAACGTCTATCCAGGTCACGCTGCGTTTGTGCGCCATTTTTTCGCGCAGCATCCTTGTGTCTGAAATGAGCGTATCTTCTGTTCCGGCGGTGTCATAAGCGATCATCCGGATGACCGGGGCGGGGGCGGCGGGATCAGCGATGAGGGTTCCCGGCTGGCTTCCCATGGGTGCACGGCGCTTCACCATCAGAATTTTTCTGGATAATTTCGGGGACTGCTTTACCATGATAATCGGCCCTTGGGTTGTCGACGGTTTAGGTTAGTGTAATCTGCAGGAATTACCGCCGGGGAAATTATGTTCAAAGCTGATGCCGATCCAGAGCGTGTTGGTCTGTGTTCCAAACGATTGGCACGCATTGGCCCGCACTTCCAGAAATATATTGATGACGGAAAACTTTCCGGCGTCCTGACGCTGGTGGCCCGCAAGGGGCGGTTGGCCTATCTGGACAGCCGTGGGAAAATGGATATTGAGGCGGGCATGGGGCTGGCGCCTGACGCCATATTCCGCATCTATTCCATGACCAAGCCCATTACCTCGGTGGCGGCCATGATGCTGTATGAAGAGGGCCGCTTTCAACTGGACGATCCGGTCAGCCGTTATCTGCCCGCCTTTGCCAATGCCCAGGTTTACACGGGCGGGTCTGCGCGCAAGCCGGAGACAGTTGCGGCGGAACGCCCCATAAGCTTCCGCGATCTGTTTACGCACACGTCTGGATTGACCTATGGTTTTATGGGCACGTCGCCGGTAGACGCCATGTATCGCCTGAATGAACTTGATGGCGGCACAACGCAATTATCCACTGCAGAATTCATGAACAGGCTGGCACAAATGCCGTTGCAGTTTCATCCAGGTGCGCGCTGGAACTATTCCATGTCCACGGATGTTCTTGGGCATCTGGTTGAAGTAATTTCCGGCCAGCCGCTGGATGAATTTTTCCGCACCCGGATTTTTGATCCGCTGGGCATGACTGATACTGGCTTTAGCGTGCCGGCAAAGGATGCCGGGCGGCTTACCACAAATTATTCCAAACGCAAGGATGGCAGTTTGCAGGTGGCGGATGCGCCCGCGACCAGCCGCTATCTGAAGCAGCGGAAATTTTTATCGGGCGGCGGCGGCCTCGTAGGCACGGCGGCGGATTATCTGCGTTTTTGCGGCATGCTGCTGAATAAGGGTGAGTTGGATGGCGCGCGGCTTTTAGGGCGCAAGACGGTGGAATATATGACACGCAATCATCTGCCGTCTGGTGGGGATCTAACCAGCATGGGACAGGCCGTTTTCAGCGAAACCAGCTATGACGGCATCGGCTTTGGTCTGGGCTTTTCGGTGATGCTTGACCCGTCGAAGGCGCAGGTTATTGGGACACCGGGCGAATATGCCTGGGGCGGCATGGCCAGCACCATGTTCTGGATCGACCCGCAGGAAGAATTGATAGGGATGCTACTGACGCAATTGATGCCATCTTCCAGCTATCCTCTGCGCCGGGAAATGAAAGTGCTGACCTATCAGGCGCTGATTGATTGAGCTTTTACACCAGATGCCCGCTGATGCTGCGCTGTTCTATTTCCTGCCGGATACGCGCCTGACTTTCGGCATTGATGGGAAAATTCCAGATCAGCAGGGCGGATAATATTTTCAGCACCACCGGCACGATGCTATAGAGCAACGCAAGCCCAAGAAGTGAACGCTCGTCATTATTCATGGCCTGTGCGTCAAAGCCGATATAGCCCAGTAATGGAAAAGCAATGCCAACGGCGCCCGCAAGCGACAGTTTGGTTGCGACGCCCCACATAGCGAAATACAGGCCGGTCCGCTGGGCGCCGCTTTCAATTGTATCCGCATCCACCACATCGGCCTGCATCGAGGCAGGCAGCACCATGTCGGCGCCAAGGCCAATTCCGCTCAGAATGGTGATCGTCAGAAATGCCGGGACATCCCCCCGCCCCAGAAAGGGCACCCACATGAAAATCAGACAAGCCCATAGCATGGAGGCGCCCCAAACCCTGTGCTTGCTATATCGTTTCGTGAGCATAAGCCATATTGGAACCGATATGACGCCTGCCGCAAAATAAGCGAACAGCAATATTCCCTGATATTCAGCGGCATGCAGCGTATGGGTAACAAACAGCAGGAAAAGGGTTGCAGGAAGCGAATTGGCAATGCCGTTCAGCAAAAAAGCTGCCAGCAATAGTTTGAATGGATGGTTGCGCCAAACAATCCGCAGCCCCGTGCGCCAGTCGGTTTCGCGAAAGCGGAGCGCCGGTGTTTCAGGCACGTAGCGCAATGCGAACGGAATGCTCAGGGGCAGCATGATGCCGGCAAAAACAACAATGCCTATCAACGGAAGCTGCGGGTCATCACCGCTATACTTCATGATAAATGACGGAATCATGGTGGCGATTAGCGTGCCAACGACGGTTAGCCCTTCACGCCAGGCTACAATGTGTGAGCGTTCGTGATAATCGCCTGAAAGCTCTGCCCCCCATGCACTGTGTGGCAAGGTAAGCGCAGAGGAAGCGAGATAGATCATTGTGCTCCAGGCGAAAAGATACAGGCTGCCGGATCCAGGCGGCGGAATGCACAGCATCACTGCCGCAATCAGAATGAATGGCGCGCTTATGGCGATCCATGGTTTGCGCCGTCCCCAGCGCGTATTCAACTGATCAGAAAGAATGCCGATCACCGGCCATGAAAGCGCATCAAGTATCCGGGCAATTGTCAGCACTGTGCCAATGGCGGCAAGACTGATACCCAGTTCCTGGGCATAAAAGGGCGGGATGTAGATATAGATCGGCACAGCAAAGGCGGCGATCGGCAGGGTCGGTACGCCATAGGCAATATATTTGCCCATGCCAAGCGGACGCGGCGGCGCCGGCCCGTCCGGTCCACCAGGAGATGGTGATGCTGTCACGCGCGGGCCAGGGTCATTTGTACAACATCTGTGTTGCGCGATAAAAACCCGCTTTCACAATAAGCCAGATAATAGGTCCACATGCGGCGAAAGCGGGCGTCAAAACCAAGTTTTTCAATTTCCGGCCATTTAATCTGAAATTTCTCATGCCAGCGGCGAAGTGTATCTGCATAATCCAGACCGAACGATGTCTGTTCCTGCAGCCGCAAATTAGCGTGGGATATCTGCGCAAGCAAGACAGTAGGGCTGGCCAGCATGCCACCGGGAAAAATATAGCGCTGAATGAAGTCGCTGCCCCGGCGGTAGCTTTCAAAATACCGGTCGGCAATGGTGATCAGTTGCAATCCGGCCAGACCACCCTGTTTCAGGCTATCGTACAACTTGGAAAAATATTGTGGCCAGTAGGCTTCACCCACCGCCTCGAACATTTCAATCGATGCAATGCGGTCATATTGCGCGGACAAATCACGGTAATCCTGAATGATAATCTCAACTTTCTCAGAAAGCCCATTTTCAAATATACGCTTTTTTGAAAAATCATATTGTTCCTGGCTAATGGTAATCCCCGTTACCCGGCAGCCAATTTCCCTGCCTGCAAATTCAGCAAAGCCGCCCCAGCCGCAGCCGATTTCAAGCAGATGATGATTAGGCGCCAGGCCAATCCGTTTGGCCAATGCGCGATATTTATTATGCTGTGCCAGCTCCAGGCTTTCGCTGGCGTTTTGAAACAGCGCCGAAGAATAGGTCATGCTGGCGTCCAGCCACAGGGCATAAAAATCATTGCCCAGGTCATAATGATACTCAATGTTACGCCGCGCACCGCTGCGCGTATTTCTTTGCAGCAGGCTGTGGCGTATCCGCTGCAGCAGGGTGAACAGCCAGTTTCCATGCGCCTTGGCGCCAATGCTGCTATTGTTCAGCGCGATGACGCACAGCAGGGTTCGCAAATCCGGTGTATCCCATTGCCCGTCCAGATAGGCTTCGGCAAATCCGATGCCGCCGCCAAGCAGCAATTTTTTGGCAAAACGGATATCGCGCACCAGGATGACGCCGGTATCTCCCGGTGTCGCGCCATCAAACCTGAATTTGCGGCCATCCGGCAAGGCGACAATCACGCTGCCATGAGTAATATTGGCAATGATCGCCAGCGCCGCCCGAATCCAGCCGTTCAGACCGGCAAGCCGCGAAATGTCCCCGCCGGTCACCTTCCGGACAATATCCCCGGCCGCATCTCTGGGGGGCATATCAGATATACTGGATGGCATGTTTCTGCTCCGCTGTTATGTGGAGGCGGTAGGTGTCCGTGCAATGAATTTTGCACCCTTGCGCCACAACCGTAAAGCCTCAAAATGAATCGCCACAATGATCTTCAGGCTCATCAGGGGGTACAGGCATAGGGCCTTCATCAGGGTGCGGGAATTAAATGGCCGCTTTTCTCCGGTCAGTGTTGCAATAAGGATCTCCCCCTCCGGCGCGTGTTCGCGGATCATAACCGACAGTTTTTCCCCGGGCATACGTAATCGAAAAGTATAGATCATGTTCATGTCAATGAATGGCGACACATAAAAATTTTTGTCGCGCTGATGGGTGATAAGCCCATCCGGTGATGGAACGCCTTCAATGGCGGCAACATAGGGGTGTTTCTCGCCAAATGTATTGCGGACCTCATAAATAATGCTGCGCAGGCGAGCCTGGTCATCAAAGCAATAGAATACCGTCAACGGATTAAATACAAAACCGAACATGCGCGGGAAGCAGAGCATGAAAATACGCCCGCCGCCAAGATTTATGCCGGCATCGGCGGACAGGGCTTCTATCCACGGACGCAGCGGCGATCCATCTGCAAGGCCGTGATCCCTATCCATCAGGCTGAACAGATTAAGCCGGTTGTGAGAGAAAAACGGTGTACGCGCCGCCAGCGCATCCAGTGCGTCAATATCCGCAAACAGTGAAAACACACGATAGACGAAACGATGGCGAAATGGCCGCAGCCGGCAATGCATGACATGGCCATAATAAATCGCGGCGTCAGGCAATGATGCGGCGCCGGTCATTCGGCAGCTTCGCGGTATGCAGCAGTGTCAGGTTCAGCCCAGGGCGGCCGGATGCCGCTGATTTTTTCAGCCACCGCCAGCCCGGAACGCAGACCATCCTCATGAAATCCATGCGCGGTCCATGCGCCGCAATACCAGATATTATTTTTTCCCTGGATCATTTCAAGCCGCCGCTGGGCCCGCAGGCAGTTCATGTCATATTGCACATGATCATATTTTATCGCAGCAAAGGTCAATTTGGATTTTGGCGGCGTATCGGGGTTCAGCGTGATAAAGATTGGCCTGTCAGGGTTGATATTCTGTAGCCGGTTCATCCAGTAGCTGACGGATAATTGGGGATTCACTTTATCACGCGAAATATAATTCCAGCTTGACCACACCTTGCGCAGACGCGGCATCAATGCGGGGTCACGATGCACATAGGCGATATTCGGCGCGTAGTTGACATGCCCCAGAATATCACGCTGTAACCGGTCCGGCATTTCCAGCATGCGCAAGGCCTGATCGCTATGCGCGGCGATAATCACATGATCGAAAAATGTCTGCTGGCCGCTTGCGTCCTGGACCAGAACGTTGTCGCCAGTCTTGTTCACCCGAACCACAGGTGAATTGACGCGGATCCGGTCCGCAAACGGGGCGGTCATTTTTTTCACATATTCACGGCTCCCCCCACTGACGGTTCGCCAGCGTGGCCGGTCGCGTGACAGCAAAAAATGATTGTTGCAAAAGCTGACGAAACTTTCGGCGGGAAATCCCAGCATCCCGCCTTCCGGCATTGACCAGATCGCCCCCCCCATGGGGAACAGGTAATTGCTCCGGAAGTTTTTTGAATATCCATTCTGGTCCAGATAAGCGTTAAGCGTTAGCCCATCCAGTGCGCCACGCTTCAGATCAAGGGGTGCATTTTTATTAAACTTCTGGATTTCCATCAGCGTGGATAAAAACCGGGGCCGTAACAGATTGCGCCGCTGCGCGAAGACGGCGTTCAGGCTATCGCTTCCCCATTCCAGTTTTCCGCCGCCGGTGCTGACGGCAAAACTCATATCGCTGGCTTCGCTCTTTACGTTTAGAAATGCGAACAGCGCGGTCAGGTTGGTATAATTACGCGCATTATAAACGATAAACCCGGTATCCACGGGAATTTGTTCGCCGTCATAATCGATATCTACTGTATTACTGTGACCACCTATCCGATTTTCCGCTTCATAAAGGGTTATGTCGTGGGCATGGTGTAACAGCCATGCGGCGCCCAGCCCGGAAATTCCGGAGCCAATAATTGCTATGCGCATAATCCCCCAATCCGTTATTCACAAATTCAAAACCATGGCCGAAGCCGGCGGCTCAAGGCCAATAGGTAGGATGTACTTTAGCCATTACCAATAGGTTGACGGACGAAATATTGGTAACAATAAATTGTACGGTGCCTATTTTAACGGCAACACCAGACCGGCAGCCACGAAAACCACGCGATCCGCCTGTGCGGCGATATTCTGATGCATGCGTCCCGCATGGTCGCGAAACGCCCGCGCCAGTGCGTTATCGGGTACAATCCCAAGCCCGACTTCGTTGGAAATCAAAATCACCGCGCCGGCACAGTTAGCAAGAATATCTGATAATTCTGTACACGCCCGATCCGTATCCCGCCCGGCATGCATAAGATTGCTTATCCATAAACTCAGGCAATCCACCACAATCACATGTCCGGGGCCGGCCGTCTCCTGCAGCGCGCGGCTTAATTCCAGGGGGGATTCTATCGTGCGCCAGCGCGGCCCGCGATCAGCCCGATGGCGGGCGATGCGCGCGGTCATTTCATCGTCACCGGCCTCGGCGGTAGCCACAAAAATAAGTTCCGGCGAACTGCCATCGGCACGAACGGCGGATTCCGCCAGCCGCTGGGCATAGGCGCTTTTACCTGATCTCGCTCCGCCAAGTACGAATGTCAGGCGCGGTAATGGAACATCTGCTGTCATTATTGTGCCGTTATGGCACTATTCAGATGGACCGGTCAAAACCAAACGCTGGCGAATGCGCCGTGGCCGCGCCTCTGTTATGCATTGCTGCGTTGGGGCCTTTATAGCTGATCACGGGCTTGCGCATGCGGTTCAGCTCTTCCCCTATCGCCACTACCAGTCCTTCGCTTACGGCGCGGATACGGGCCAGCATACGGACCTGGGTCACGACACAGGCCTTGAATGCTACGGATGCGCTATGCAGCATTTCTTTCTGTCTGGCATTGACACCCGCCAGTAATTCCGGGCGCGCATGAATGGCGCGCATCTCGCGCGCATACAGCGATGAAAGCCGGGTTTTTTCTGTTTGTGTTTCACGCAGGCTTGCGGCCCGGCGTGATCGCAACAAGGTGTTTTCAGAATTGATCAGGTCCGTTAGCTGGCGTGTCAAGGTTAGGATGGCGTTCACGCGCGCCTCCAGGGTTGATGTGCCCAGGGGATCGACGGCAACGGTTTCCTGCATGGAGAGTGCTGCATTGCTCATGGCCTATACCTCCTGTAATGCAAGAATTTGACGATAGACATGATCGGCGATGCCAATGCCGCCACGCTTTGACAACATGCCCGCATATTCCTGATTAAGCAGGGAACGGAACATTTCTTCGCCCTGGCCACCCCCAAAGGGCCCATCTGTCTTGATGCCCGAACTCATATGTTCCAGCATCTGTGTCAGAAACATGGCCTCGAATTCATTGGCGGTTTTGCGGGCGGCGGCATCATCTCTGACGCCTGGCTGCTGGGCGCTTAACCGCTTCGCCATGGCCTCAGGCTGACCGGCGCGCATCTGTTGCAGCGCCATCAGCCCTGTGTTTGCGTTAATGCCTGAAAATCCCGCCATCACATCACCTCGATTTCAGCCTGTAAGGCGCCGGACGCCTTGATCGCCTGCAGGATAGAGATCATGTCGCTTGGACCGATGCCAAGGGCGTTAAGGCCATTCACCAGATCTTCCAGGCTGATACTGTCCTTCAGCAGGGCGAGTTTTTTATCCTCACTCTGATCCACTTCGACTGCTGTGCGCGGGACCACCACTGTCTTGCCACCTTGTGAGAAGGGCGCGGGCTGGCTGACCTGCGGCGTTTCCGTGACGCGGATGGTCAGGTTGCCCTGCGCAATCGCAACCGTATTGATGCGCACATCCTTGCCCATCACAATGATGCCGGAAGCCTCGTCGATCACCACAGTGGCCGGCTGATCCGGTGTGACCTGTAATTGTTCCACATCGGTAATCAGCGACACCATCCCGCCAGGATAATTTTCCGGCACTGTTAAATTTACCGTAGACGGATCAATCATCGCTGCTACCGGGTTGCCCATGCGGCCATTGATGGCGCCCGCAATACGTTGTGCAGTGGTAAAATCAGGATTGCGCAGTGAAAGTTTTATCACCGGCATGGAGGCCAGCGCGAATTCGATGCTGCGCTCCACAATGGCGCCATTGGCGATCTTGCCATTGGTCGGCACGCCTTTGGTGACTTTGGCGCCCTGTCCGCCACCCGAAAAACCGCCCACAGAAACGGGGCCTTGCGCCACCGCATAAACCTCACTGTCGGCGCCCATCAGCGGCGTGACCAGCAGGATGCCGCCACGCAGGCTTTTGGCGTCGCCCATGGCGCTGATTGCAACATCCACATTGGTTCCCTGGGCGGCAAAGGGGGGCAGATTGGCGGTCACCATGACGGCCGCAATATTATTCGTGTTCAGTGTCGCGCCACGGGTGTTAACCCCCAGCCGCTCCAGCATGGATTCGAGGCTCTGCCGGGTAAAGGGGGCATTGCGCAGCGAGTCCCCGGTGCCGTTAAGGCCAACCACCAGGCCATAGCCGATCAGCATATTGCTGCGCACACCCTCAAAATCGACGACATCCTTGATGCGCGAGGCAGACGCAGCTTGTGGAAAGCTCACGGCCAGAACAAGGCAGATGCTGACAGCCAGCCGTATAAGCTGACCTGCATGCCGCTGAATTCTGGCGGATAATGAATATCGAACTGAAAACCGTTGCATAATTTTATCCCTAGGGGCCACGGACCTTCTGCCGGGCTCTGTGGGATAAGCGAAAATCATGCCAGCCTAAAACATTGAGTTTGCGTGGGTTTTTCATCGATAGCAGGTTCCCGGGCGGCAATTATTGCCGCTAAAACGATAAATCTGCCGATTCGGCCACGTCACCCGGGGGTGTTTCAGGATTTGTTAAGGATAAACGCCTTAAATTTATGGCAAGAGGCATGAGCGAAGATGAAAATTACCGGATCAGGCAAAATTGATACAACGCCGGTGCGGCGTAAGAATGTATCGCGCGCAGGTGATGGCGCGGGTTTTTCGCTTGATCAAGCGGACGATGCTGGCGGGGCAAAGCCTATATCGGGGGCAGGCCCAGTTTCGGTTGTGGGCGCCCTGCTCAGCATTCAGGAAGTTGATGATCAGGGGGGTGGTCAGCGCAAAACCCTGAACCGCGCTGAAGAAATGCTGGATCTGCTGGATGATGTGCGGCACGGCCTGCTGATCGGGGTGCTGCCCGAGCATAAATTGCGCCGTCTGCTGACGCTCAGCAATGTAAAGCGCGAGGGCTTCATGGACCCGCGTTTGGGGCTTATTTTGTCGGATATTGAGTTGCGCGCCAAAGTCGAGCTGGCCAAGCTGGAAATGTCCAGGGTGTTATTTTAATGGCCTGGGCGTTATTGGGGCAGCCCGGGCGGCAAATTATTTATTAATTACACAGGTTGATACCGTGCGCGGGTAAACATATACTTGTGCCGATTTTGTACATGGAAGCGTCACATGGAGTAGGGGATATGGCGACTAGGCTTTCTCCCAATTATCGTCCAAAAGAGACCGAGCCGTTCATGAATCCACGGCAAAGGGAGTATTTCCGCCTCAAACTTCTGAAATGGAAAGAAGATATTCTTTTGGAAAGCAAGGAAACGCTTAAAAATCTGCAAAACGAGAGCGCCCAGCATCCTGATATCGCAGACCGCGCCTCGGATGAAACCGACCGTTCGATTGAATTGCGAACCCGTGACCGGCAACGCAAACTGATTTCCAAAATTGATGCGGCGCTCAAGCGCCTGGATGATGGCAGCTATGGCTATTGTCTTGAAACCGGCGAACCCATCAGCCTGCGCCGCCTCGATGCCCGCCCTGTCGCCACCCTCAGCATTGAAGCCCAGGAACGGCACGAACGCCGTGAAAAAGTCCACCGCGACGATTGATGTTTTGGCCAGTGGTAGCGGAGGCGGGTCATGAATAACCAAACCCTATTCCAAGGATTTACGGGATCGTTTGATTGCGGCGGTTTCGGAAGGGATGTCCTGCCGGGTGACGGTTGGTTATGGCGCGATCTGGCGGTTCTTCGTTCGGAAAGGCATCAGCTTTAAAAAAAAGCGTGCTGCCGTTGGAGCAGGAATGGCCTGATATCGCGCGCAGGCGCGCAATCTGGAAACGCTATCAAAGGCGGCTTGACTCCGCACGGCTGGTTTTTATCCCCCTGGGCCGAGGCTGTCTGGCAGCGCATCGGAATGCTGCTGCATTTTCCATCACACGAATGCGCTAATTATCTCAGAAACTCTGGATATGCCGCATCTTGAACGGATAGGAGTCTAAATCGAGTCGGACCCTATTTCGGACCCTATTTCGTGTGTGACACTACTTCGCTTCGATCCAGTCAGGGTGCCTGGGGCAAATCCCGGGCAGAGCTAAAACATACGCTTTTCCCGTTAATACATAGTAAAAACAATGCGTTAGAATTATTGAGTAATTAGGCAGTAAGGAACTTGACAGTCACGATAATCTGCTGTCAGGTTCAGGTGCCCGCAACCTTATGGCCGGGGTGTTTGCGCTGCTGATCGAAGTGAAGGGTTCATGTAATGCGGAGTTGGGTTTGGGTGTATGCGGCGCTGGGTGCGCTTGCTGTGGCGTCGATCGGTTTTTTCTTTTTCATGGCCCCGCCGGAATTGGAGGAGGGCTTCATTTACGCCAATGGTCACATCCATGTGCGGTCCGGAAAGTAAATCAGCTTCCCGAAAATTGCGCTTCCATCGGGTCAGGCTGGAAAGCCCAATCCCCAGATTAGCCGCCACTTCAACAATCGTCAGACCACTCATTTCCGTCTGCCGAACCGCTTCCTTCTTAAACTCGTCGGTAAATATCCGTCTCGATGTTTTGCTCATAGGGTCCTCCTGATCCAATCATTGTATCAAAAGTCCCTACACTTTTTCCGGGGAAGTCCACAAGCTCGACACCGCCGCAAATCAGGCGCCAGAGTTGCAAGGCGGACGTATCAGCACCGCCAATAGCAAAATCGAAATCGCCGTGATCCGCGTCAATGAAGCGCTCATTATGGCGATGGCTGCTGTTGATCTGCTGACTTCCATCTAAAATAAAGGATACCTATTATTTATCCGTTCGATTTTCTTTCCGGCCATCTATGTTAGAAGAAAATCATTAGAAGTTTCAAACAAAAACTTTTTTCCTGGAAAAAGACGCGGAGCGCCGGCGTTTTCCGCTTAAACTTGATTTAGGTCAATATTGAAAACAGCGCGTCAGATTTAATATAATTTTTTGAATAGCGTTGTGATATGAATATCTCCTAGCAGGCTGCTGAAAAACTACTGGTTATATGTATGTGTTTGTGATTCTTTTTTTTGCAACGAAGAAGCGAGAGGGAGGCATCAGATGCGCGGAGCGGATTGTTCAAATGGCCAGCTTTTCAGTTACGTTGACATAGAAAGCCGGATTCACCCGAAGCATCCGTTGCGGCTGATCCGGGAGGTTGTGAACGA
>JBMOMW010000009.1:0-32835 GCA_049325255.1 Pseudomonadota bacterium
TCACGCAAATCTTCAGAATAGGGTTTTACCATCCATACTGGCCTCCATTCCCAGCCAGTATCTTGAATCACATCAAAGCCGATTTGGGAATCCTAAATCGATTCAATCCGATGACAAATTGCTCTAGATTTCCCAAAAAAGAGGGCAATCGAAACTCTATCCTCAAGATGACTCTGCCACAACCTTCGCGGTCAGTTCGATGCCCAGCGCTTTCATCACAGCCAGCGTGGTTTTCAAGGTCGGGTTGCCGTTTGCGCTGAACGAGCGGTAGAGCTGTTCGCGGGATAGGCCGGTTTGGCCTGCGATCTGGGCCATGCCTTTGGCGCGGTCAACGATGCCCAGTGCGTACGCGATGTAACCGGCGTCATTCGTCCCGAAGGCTTCGGCCATGAAAGTCGCAATCGCTCCGTCAGAATTCAGATCCTCGGCGGGATCGTACGCCAAAGGCGGCGAAGGGTGCTGTGTCTCGCGTCCGCTGGGGTGAATCCATGTATGGCGGTGAATGATAAGTGCTGAATTACAGGGCGCACGCTGATATGCTGGCTTGATGAAAGTAAGTGAGGTTCTCCACATGCTTCAGGATGATGGCTGGTTTCTTGCCGCTACATGCGGCAGCCACCGGCAGTTCAAGCATCTGTTGAAACCGGGACGGGTGACAGTGCCGGGCAAGCCAGGCGATGATCTCGCCCCAGGCACACTGAACAGCATCATGAAGCAAGCCGGATTGAAGAAGTGAGGTCCACATGCGCTACGCCATCGTAATCGAGAAAGCCGAGGGCAATTACTCGGCTTATGTTCCTGACCTGCCAGGCTGTGTTGCCACTGGTGCCAGCGTCGAGGAAGCAGAGGTGCGGATGCGGGAGGCCATTAGGTTTCACCTTGATGGTCTTCGCGAGGATGGCGCGTCCATTCCTGCACCCTCCAGCCGCGTCGAGTATATTGAAGTGGCGGGGTGAGTTAGTCCGTCAAAGGATTAAAGGAGACATACCCTTTCACTCCTTCCCCCTCACCCCATCGGCCATTACGCGCGCCATGGATGACGCCGGGCACGCCAGCGGCGATGAAAGGCGCGGTGTCACGCGTCGCTACGATGAATCCATGCAGGGCGGCGATGGCTGCAATCTGCCCGTCGGCCACGGAAATGAGGCGGCCTGCGGCTCGGGCTTTGCAGACCAGGGGCGCGTACGCCATGGCGGCCTGCTGGTCGAACGGCAGAATGCGCGATCCAAACAGCCGCGCCAGCAATTCATTCAATGCGCCATCAAGCCCTTCCCTGCGCCTGCCGTCTGGCAGGATTTCAATACCAACCAGCAGTTCGGAAAGGCTTGTCGCTGTGAGATACAGTGTTTCCGCGGCCTGCTGATCAAGCCATGTCTGTACGGCGGGGTTACCGTTGCGCTTCATCGGCTCCGAGACGACATTCGTATCCAGGATGATCATTCGAAATCAGCGGGATCGGCCGGCGTCTGATCACGGCTAACGCCGATATCGGGACCTCCAAAGCGCTGTCCAAAGGCGGCAAGTTCCGATCCAATTCTGATACGTGTCCTGGGACGCACCGCGTCTTCCAGAATTTCCCGGATTTCAGCTTCCGTGCTTCGTCCATGCTGGGCTGCGCGCAGTTTGAGCGCGCGATGCGTTGCTTCGGGCAGATTGCGAACCGTAACCACGGGCATCTGACTTCACTCCTTTATTTGTGATGCTAATGATATCATATTTTTTTAATTGACATCAATCCCCGGCAACAGTCTGTTCCATTTGACTCAATCATGCCCTAAAACCACCTGATGAGCACAATTGACATCAACACGCCCTGCCCGCACTGGCAGGCAAACCATGACGCCATCGCCCGAACCGTAACCCGTGCGGCGCTGCTGGCGCTGGATCAGGGCGCGGCGGATGCGGCCGATGCAGGCGGCGAAAATTTTGAGATCAGCATTGTGCTGGCCGATGACGCCTTTGTGCGCGATCTGAACCGGCAATATCGCAACATTGACAGACCGACAAATGTGCTATCGTTTCCAGCGGACGATGACGATGGGCTGGGGCCCCGTCTGCTGGGCGATGTGGTGCTGGCGTATGAAACCGTGCAGCGCGAGGCGGACGCCGCTGGCAAGCCGCTGCTGGATCATGTATCGCATCTGATTATTCATGGAACATTGCATCTGCTGGGGTTTGATCACGAAGATGAACAGGAAGCGATAGAGATGGAGGCGCTTGAAACCGCGATCCTGGCGCGGCTTGGCGTCGCTGACCCCTATCTTGCCGGGGCCGGACGTCCGTGAGCAGCCGGGAAAACACTTCTGGCCATGGCGCGGACCCGCAGCCCGGCGAGGGCGAAGCTTCGCTGTCAGCCCGGCTGCCGGCCCGGTTGATTGCCCGCCTGCGCGACCGCTTCCGGGCGCGCCATGACAGCCTGCGCGAAAGCCTGGCGGAAGTCATTGACGAACATCTGGACGAAAGCGCGGACTTCACGCCGGTTGAACGCATGATGCTGATTAACATCATGCGCATCGGGCAATTGCGGCTGGATGATGTGATGGTGCCGCGCGCCGATATCGTGGCGGTCGATCTGAATTCAACCCCGGAGGAGCTGATAAAAACCTTCAACGAAGCGGGACATTCGCGCTTGCCGCTGTACCGCGACACGCTGGATGAACCGGTGGGCATGGTGCATATCAAGGATCTGCTGCGCCGCTGGTCGCAGGACGGCATGCAGAAGCAACCAACATTTTCCATACAGGAAATTCGCCGCGATCTGCTGTTCGTGCCGCCGTCCATGCGCGCCGTCGATCTGTTGCTGAAAATGCGGGTCAGCCGAATTCATATGGCGCTGGTCATTGATGAATATGGCGGCACTGACGGTCTGGTCACCATCGAGGATCTGGTGGAAGAAATTGTCGGCGAAATTCGCGATGAACATGACGAAGATGGACCCATGCTAAGCCCGCGCCCGGATGGCGGGTTCGATGCCGATGGCCGTGTTGAAGTCGCTGAACTTGAGCAGGCAACAGGGCTGAGCCTGGTGCCCGACGACAAGGAATATTATACCGATACGCTGGGCGGCCTGGTGACATCCCTGACTGGGCGGGTGCCGCAACGCGGTGAATTGATCACGCATCCGGGCGGCCTTGAGTTTGAAATCCTCGAAGCCGATGCGCGCAGCGTCAAACGCCTGCGGGTGCATTTTTCGCGCCCCAAAGACAGCGGCGAAAACACGGAACCGGTTGTGAAGTGACCACGGACCGTCTGGCTTGCATCGCGGGCTGGCTGGGGGCGGGGCCACGCAAGCGCGCCTTTACCGCAGCTTTTTTGGCTGGCGCCGTGACGAGCCTGGCGCTGGCGCCGTTTCATTTCGCGCCCATCCTGCTGGTCAGCTTCACCCTGCTGACATGGCTGCTGGATGGGGTGTGCGGCATAGCGGGCTGGCGCGGGCTGCGCGCAGCGGCGGCTATTGGCTGGTGGTTTGGCTTTGGCTTTTTTCTGTCCGGCCTGTACTGGGTTGGCTTTGCGCTGACGGTGGACGCGGAAAGCTTCGGACATTTTATTCCGGTGGCCGTTCTGGCCTTGCCTGCGGGACTGGCCGTGTTTTGCGCCATGGCCACAATGCTGGCCAGACTGGGCTGGCGGCCCGCAAGGCCCGAACGGATTTTGCTATTGGCGCTGTGCTGGTCAGTTTTTGAATGGCTGCGCGGACATATTTTTACCGGCTTTCCGTGGAATCTGATTGGCTATGCCTGGGCAGCCGATTTTGCGCCTTTGCTGGCCGTGATGCAGAGCGCATCGATCATCGGTGTCTATGGGCTGGGTCTGATCACCGTTGCGCTGGCCGCACTTCCCGCACTGCTGGCGGATGGAAAATTGCGCACAGGGCCGGTGGCGATCCCGCTTGTGTGCGGCGTGGCGCTATTGCTGGGCATGGCTGGATATGGTTTCGTGCGCCTGGGGCAGGCCGGGCCGGGAGACGTGGCAGGTGTGCGTTTGCGCATCGTTCAGCCCAATATTGCGCAGGCCGCCAAATGGCAGCCGGAACAGCGCGCCGCAATATTCCGTACCCTGATTGATTTGTCCGCAACGCCGCCGGACTGGTCCCCAACCCATGTGATCTGGCCCGAAGCCGCAACGCCATTTTTTCTGCTGCAATCCGAAGCGGCGCTGGCGCAGATGGCGCGGCTGGCGCCCGCAACCGGTGCGGTGATTACAGGCGCGCCGCGCATGGGCGCCGCCACCAGCGATGACGCCAATCCCATCCATAACAGCGTGCTTGTCGTGGATGGCGATGGCGGCGTCCCCGCACTATACGACAAGGCGCATCTGGTGCCCTTCGGCGAATATCTGCCTTTTCCTGAAATATTTGCCGCCGTCGGCATGAAAAAACTGACCGTCGATCTTGGCAGCTTTGCTCCTGGCCCCGGCCCAAAAACGCTGCGCGCCCCTGGCTTGCCGCCGTTCAGCCCGCTGATCTGCTATGAAGCGATTTTCCCCGATAGCGTGGTAGACGCCACGGATCGCCCGGCCTGGCTGCTGAATGTCACCAATGACGCCTGGTTTGGCGACACCAGCGGACCCCAGCAGCATCTGGCGCAGGCGCGCATGCGGGCGGTCGAACAGGGCCTGCCGCTGATCCGCGCCGCAAATACTGGAATTTCCGGGGTTTTCGATGCCTATGGCCAAAGCAAGGCTCAATTGGCATTGAACCATCAGGGGATTATTGATGCCGCCCTGCCCCAGGCGCTGGCGCCCACTTTGTATGCGCATTGGGGCGATTATGCCTTCGGCGCATTCATGCTATTGATATCCATAGCATTTTTTGCAGCGCGCCGTTCAGTACACGAATGAGTATTCCACTGTAATCTTGTTGGTATATTTATACCGGCGAAGTATATTTCTGCAATTACAGGTTTATGATCTATTGACTCGCCTAGCGATCATCCCTAAACACACTTTATCGATGTAATTGAAAAATACTAGAGGAAACCCTGTGATCAAGAAAGTTCCAGATCCTGTAGATGTGCATGTGGGTGGCCGGGTGCGTTTGCGCCGGATGCTGATCGGGATGAGCCAGGAAAAGCTGGGCGATGCTTTGAACCTGACATTTCAGCAGGTACAGAAATATGAAAAAGGCGCCAATCGCATCGGCGCCGGCCGGTTGTTTCGCATAGCACAACTTCTTGGTGTGTCGGTGCAGTTCTTTTTTGACGATGCGCCCGTTGGAACCGTTGGGGCAGGGATGGGTTTCGCTGAAGCTGACCCGACCCCCATGCTGATGGATTTCGTCAATACGCCAGAAGGCATTCACCTGAACCGCGCCTTTGCCGCCATTAAAGATGCGTCTGTGCGTAAGCGGTTCGTTGATCTGGCCAAGGCCCTGGCGGGACAGGACACGCCTTAAATCCTGAACTTGCCAACTGTGTAACGGGTATGACGCCGTAAGTGGACTCCGGCGATAAATCTGTGCGCGGGGCGCATAAAGATGATATGTCAGCCCGGTTAAATTATTTGGGAGAATGTGCAGTGGCCAGGAACGATTATCTCTTTACCAGCGAATCCGTGTCCGAAGGACATCCCGACAAGATTTGCGACATGATTTCGGACGCCGTGGTGGATGAATTTCTGACTCACGATCCCAATGCGCGCGTCGCCTGCGAAACCCTGACCACCACCAATCTGATCGTGCTGGCCGGTGAAGTGCGCGGCAATGTGTCGCGTGAACGGATCGAGGCGATTGCGCGCGAAACCGTCAAAAAAATCGGCTATGAACAGGAAGGCTTTCACCACGCCAAGGCCGAAGTGATGATCCGCCTGCATGCGCAATCCGCTGACATTGCCCAGGGCGTTGACGCCGCAGGAAACAAGGATATCGGCGCGGGCGACCAGGGCATCATGTTCGGCTATGCGTGCCGCGAAACCGATGTGCTGATGCCAGCGCCGCTGATCTATGCGCACCGTATCTTGCAGGCCATGACAGACGCCCGCCACGCCGGCAAGGCCCCTGAATTTGGACCCGACGCCAAAAGCCAGGTCACGCTGCATTATGTGAATGGCAAACCGGTAAAGGCGACCTCGATCGTCGTATCCACCCAGCATCGTGAAGGGCTGAGCCAGGCGGATGTATGCAAACTTGTGCGCCCCTATGTGGAATCCGTCATGCCCAAGGGCTGGATGTGCCCGGAAGATGAATTTTACGTCAATCCCACCGGCAAGTTCGTCATTGGCGGACCGGACGGGGATGCGGGCCTGACCGGGCGCAAGATCATCGTGGATACTTACGGCGGCGCGGCGCCCCATGGCGGCGGCGCATTTTCCGGCAAGGATCCAACCAAGGTGGACCGTTCCGCCGCCTATGCCGCGCGGCATATGGCCAAGAACATTGTGGCGGCCGATCTGGCGGAACGCTGCACGATCCAGTTGGCCTATGCGATTGGCGTTTCCAAACCGCTGGCAATCTATGTCGAGACCCACGGCACCGGCCGGGTCGATGAACTCAAGCTGGAAAAGGCCATTGCCGAAGTTGCCGACTTCACGCCGCGTGGCATCCGGGACCGGCTTGGCCTGGCCCGCCCCATTTACGCGCGCACTGCATCCTATGGGCATTTTGGCCGCGCACCAGAAGCCGATGGCGGCTTTTCCTGGGAAAAGACCGATCTGGTGGACGCGCTGAAAGCCGCGCTGAGCTGAGGCTTTGCAGATAGCGGCAGGGAAACTTTCGGCCATTGCTGAACGGCCCGCAATCCGGGTGCATGGCCGCAAGCGCAGCCACCGCCTGTCGGTTGCCGGTCAGCAATTGCTGGATGAATTACTTCCGCTATTACCGGTTCCGCTGGATGTGGCGGCGCAAAATCCAGCGCGGTTATTTTCGCATCCTGTCCGCGAAATATGGCTGGAAATTGGCTTTGGCGATGGCGGCCATCTGGCATGGCTTGCTGCGGCCAATCCCGAGATCGGTTTCATCGGCTGCGAGCCCTATGTAAACGGCGTTACCCATCTGCTTGAAACGATTGCGGCGCAGGGCCTGGGTAATATCCGTATTCATGCAGGCGATGCGCGCGATGTTCTGGCGGCGCTACCAGCACAGGCTATTGCACGGGCATTCATTCTGTTTCCCGATCCCTGGCCCAGAAAACGCCACCATAAACGGCGCTTTATCTCAACAGCAAATCTGGATGCGCTCGCGCGTATTATGCGGCCAGGCAGTGAACTGCATTTCGCCAGCGATAGTGCGGATTATTGCCACTGGACGCTGGCGCATATGCACAACCATCCTGACTTTTCGGAATCCGTGCATGAACGTGGCGCTGCGCCTCTCACCAAATATGAAACCAAGGCCCACGCCGCCGGACGCTCTCCCCGTCATCTGCACTTTATCCGAACACAAATGGATATCGCAAAATAGACGTGGAGCCTGGTCAGCCGTCGTGCTGGCTGGTGGCGACCAGGGCGGCCTGCGTGCGATTTTCCAGTTCCAGGGTCTTCAAAATAGCGGACACATGAATGGCGATCGTATGTTCCGAAATGCCCAGAATCCTGGCGATAGACGCATTGGAATTGCCTTCGCTCAGCAATTGAAACACCTGTTTCTGACGGCGGGTCAGATTGGGAATGCGCGCCGCGGCAGCCTGGGTTGCCGCAGAAGTTTTCGCCCGTGTCAAAGGCGGCCGGGCAAGCGTGGGCGATGTATCTTCCTGCACGCCGGGTGCGCCAAATATTTGCGGTGGCATATATATTTCGCCGCGCAGCACCATCTCGATTGCATACAATAACGTATCGCCAGAGGCAGACTTGGGCACATACCCCATGGCGCCTGCGTCAAGCGCGCGCATGACATCCTGGCGGCTTTCGGCCATGGAGACGACAATGATCGGTACGGCGGGCGCGATCCGGGTAAGAGCTGTGATCTCGTCGAAGCCTGATCCGTCCGGCATCAACAGATCCAGCACGATCAAATCAAGATCTGGCCGTTCTGCCGCCAGTTTACGCGTTTCGGCAAAGCTGCTCGCTTCGAGAAACAGGTTTACGGGCCGATTAAGCCGTGACAGGGAATGGCGCAGCCCTGTACGCGAGACCCAATGGTCATCCGCCGCCAAAATTTTCATCTAAACCAATATCCATATTTTTATTGTGAGTTATGGGCCATCGCGGACTTTGTATACCACTAAAAATAGTAATTTGAATTCGTTTATTATTAATTAAACCTTACCCGCAACTCAAGGGGCTCATTAGCTGTAAAGTGCGCAAGGTTTCTCAAAAATACATTATCGCCACGGGGTTCCATCATCGGGCTGGCCGCCGCACAATGCGCGGTCAGCCGCACCCTTGGGTGATCCCAGAATGGGCTGTCCGCGGGCAACGGTTCGGTCTCAAATACATCCAGAATCGCGCACTCCGGCACACCTTGCGCCAGGCTATCCAGCAGCGCCGCCTCATCGATCAATGCCCCGCGCGCAATATTAACCAGTACCGATCCGGGCTTCATGGCCGCCAGAAAGGGTGCATTCACCAGATGCCTGTTGCTGTCATTGGAATCGGCGGTCAGCACCACCACATCCATACGGGGCAGCGCCGCCAGCACGGCGTCAGGGCGCAGCATGGCGCTGGCTGGTTCCGCGCCGCCGGGGTTGCGGCGTACGCCGGTAACATGGGCCTCAAACGCCATCGCGCGCCTGCCGACCTCCTGACCAATATTGCCATAGCCGATAACCATCCAGTTGGTGGCTGCAATATCGCGAAAAGCCAGCCGTTTCCACTCATGGGCGGCCTGGAGCTTGCGGCGCGCCACATTCGGGTGAAAAAAGTCAATGACACCGGCAAAGACAAATTCGGCAATGCCTTTCGCGGCGCCATTGCTATTTGTGTAGATTTCCGCCTTTTTGGCCAGGGTCTGGAAAATCGGATTGTCGAACCCGGCTGCGGCGGATTGCAGCCATTTGACCGGCGGCCCCTTGATCAACGTCAACAGAAAATCCCGTGCGGCGGGGCTGAAAAACACATCCGTGCTGATCCATGCGGCGTCCGGGCGGACTTCTTCGGGGCTTAATTCCCCGCCATCCTGCAGAATGCGGCTGTCCGGCATCATCAGAATGGGGCGTACATGTGGACAAATGGCGTGAATTTGTTCCTGTATGCGCCGGTATGCCGGTTCATAGATAAATAACTGCATGGATTTCCTATACTCTCAAGCTTGACATCACTAGGCAGCGGGGCTAGTTTGCGCCCCTTATCCGGTGCGGGTAACCGCAGAAAACACAGGTCAGGTCAATGAAAGTCAGAAGCTCGCTGCGGTCCCTCAAAGCCCGTCACAAAGATTGCCGCATCGTGCGCCGCAAAGGCAAGGTTTATGTTATCAACAAGACCAACCCGCGCTTCAAGGCGCGCCAGGGTTAGACCTGGCTGCTGCATCGGGTCTGCGTTACCGCACGACCGCCGGCATGTGACGCAGCATATTGTTTTCGATCTCAAGGTCGGTCCGCTGCATTAAATCCTGCACCAGGTCTGCGGCTTTCTTTTCCAGCTGATTTAGAGTGGCGTCCTCGGGCATGGTGAAATAGCCGCTGGATTGCGCCTCTGCCTGTGATGGATACTGACCGGGACTGGCGGGTTGGTGTTCCACACGTATATGGATGCGGCCATCGTAACGATATTTCTGATCATCGGTAAACCAGCCGCGCACACCACCTTTGGTCTTTAATTCCTGGCGTGTCATGCGTGCATCCAGAATAATCACCCTGATGATGCCGGGTGTGCCGTCTGCAACGAGCCGGGTTTTCACCCAATCGCGTATCGCACTTGCGGGCGTTACGGTAAACCCCTCTTCGGAATAGGGTTCGGAATAATTTTCTTCCAGAATAATCTGCTGTGCTGAAAGAACCAGCGGCGGACGGCGGTTGCTGGCGGGCTGGCTGTACCCATCGCCGGCAGACGCCAGAAATATGCTCAAAGCCAGCATGAAACAGGATGTCATTGTTCGCATGGGGCGCATGATTTCAGGGTTCAAGGACATTCTCCGGTACAAGTTCATCGAGCGTGAAGCGGTAGGTTTCGTTGCAGAACTCACAACTGCCGGAGATATGCCCATCCTGAAGCAGTTCTTCCAGTACCGGACGCGAATATTGCAGCAACACGCCCGCAAGCCGGTCGCGCGTACAGGGGCAGCCAAAGGCGATAGGCTGGCCGGGAAAAACCCGGACCCCATCCTCATGGAACAGGCGATACAGCAATTGCTCATTTGTGAGATCAGGATCTATCAATTCGGCGTCAGTGGCGCTTTGCATCAGAATGCGGCAACGCCGCCAATCTTCATGTTCATCAATGGGGTCTTCTGGCGCGCGTAAATCCTGCGTATTTTTTGGCAGATGCTGTATCAGCATGCCGCCTGCGCGCCACTGACCCGTGGCTGCTTCCGGCGCCATGCGATCCGGGGTGCGCAGATAGGATTGCCCGACCGACAGACGGATGGCTGTTGGAATTTGCTCGGAGGTCTGAAAATACCGCTCGGCGCACTGCGCCAGACTATCTCCGTCCAGTGCGACAATGCCCTGATAACGCTCGGTTCCCGCGCCAGGATCAACGGTCAGTGCAAAATAACCGCTGCCGGTAAGTTGTGAAAAGTCATTTTCGCAGGCGGCAAAATCCACTTCCCTGTCATACACTGCATAGCCGCGTATATGCCCAGGTTCCGCGCCGCCACGGGCAAGATAATCAGCAATCAGCATTGGCACGGGGCCGTCGCCTTTCGTCTGTAGGCTGAAGGATCCTCTGAATTTCAGGCTGCTGCCCAGCAATATCACAAGGGTTAGCGCCTCACCCAATAGCTGCGAAACGGCCTCTGGGTAGGCATGACGGCGAAGCACCTGATCCACCAGCGGACCCAGCCGGACAATGCGCCCCCGCACATCGGCGCCTTCTACTGCAAACGGAAGCACATGTTCGTCCCCCGCGCCTTTTGCGGTGTTGTGCATCATGCAAAGCACCAGGACAAAATGCCCTTTTGCGCATGCAGGCGGTTTTCCGCCTCATCGATCACAACGGATTGCGGGCCGTCGATAATTTCAGCCGTTACTTCTTCGCCGCGATGCGCGGGCAGGCAATGCATGAAGATCGCATCCTTGCGCGCCTTCGCCATCAGCTTCGCATCGACACGGTATGGCGCCAGAAGATTGTGGCGGTTTGCCGTATCGGTGTCGCCCATGGATACCCAGGTGTCGGTGACGACACAATCCGCACCGTCCACTGCGGCGCTTGCGTCGTGCAGAACATGCACTTTCGCACTCTGCGCGCGCGCCCAGGCAAGGGCGGCGGCGTCGGGCGACAGATCTTTCGGGCAGGCCAGGCGCAGCTCAAACTCGAACAGCGCGCTGGCGTGAATCCAGCTTGCGGCGACGTTATTGCCATCGCCACACCAGGCAATGGTGCGGCCTTTGATGGGGCCGCGCTTTTCCTCAAAGGTCATCAGATCGGCCATCAACTGACAGGGATGCGTGGCGTCGGTCAGTCCATTGATCACCGGAACCGTCGCATTGGCAGCCAGTTCATGCAGCTTGTCATGCCTGGTGGTGCGGATCATGATGGCGTCCACATAGCGTGACAACACCCGCGCCGTATCCGCCACGGTTTCGCCATGCCCAAGTTGAATATCGCCGCCGCCCAGATGTATGGTCTGGCCGCCCAGTTGCCGCATGGCGACGTCAAATGATACCCGGGTGCGGGTGGACGGTTTCTCAAATATCATCGCCAGCACCTGGCCGTTTAATGGCGCAGAACTATCCAGCGCCGCCTTGCCAAGATTTACACGACCGGCTTTAAGTTTGCGCGCATGCGCCAGGATGCCATGCAATTCGGCCGCAGGCAGAACATGCAGATCCAGAAAATGCCGGGGGACTTTCTTTACCGTCATGTCTTTTCACTCAGCTTAGCGCAGGCGGCGTCAAGCGCCGCAACAGCTTCGCTGATCTGCGCATCTTCAATATTCAGCGGCGGCAGCAAACGCACCTGATTGTCACCGGCGCCAACGGTCAGCATTTTCTCGGCAAGCAGCGCACTGACCAGGTCCGTATTCACCACTTTGCACTTGATGCCGATCATCAGGCCTTCCCCGTGAATTTCTTCAATCACGCCGGGGTGCCGGTCGCGCAGCATGACCAGTTGCTGTTTCAGGCGATTGGCGCGCTTCAGCACCTGATCCAGAAATCCATCGGCCAGAATGACATCCAGCACCGCATTGCCAACCGCACAGGCCAGCGGATTGCCGCCAAAGGTAGAACCATGCGTGCCTGCTGTCATGCCTTTCGCCGCCGCTTCGGTCGCCAGACACACGCCCAGCGGAAACCCGCCGCCAATGGCTTTCGCGATCGCCATAATGTCCGGCGTTATGCCTGCCCATTCATGGGCCCATAATTTGCCGGTACGGCCCATGCCGCATTGTACTTCATCCAGCACAAGCAGAATGCCCTGCGCATCACACAGCGCCCGCAGTTCTTTCAAAAATGCCGATGACAGCACACGGATACCGCCTTCACCGCGTACCGGCTCCAGTAACACACCGGCGGTTTGCGGGCCGATTGCGACCTTGATGGCGGCGATGTCACCGAATGGGACATGATCAAATCCATCCACTTCGGGACCAAAGCCCTTGAGATGTTTTTCATTACCGCCCGCGGAAATGGTCGCCAGTGTGCGGCCATGAAACGCCCCTTCTTGGGTGATCAGCCGGTAGCGTTCCGGATTGCCGTTGGCATAATGATAGATGCGCGCCATTTTGATCGCGCATTCAACCGCTTCGGCGCCCGAATTGCAAAAGAACGCGGTATCCGCAAAACTGGCGGCAACCAGCCGTTGGGCAAGCCGTTCCTGCCCCGGAATATGATACAGGTTGGAGGTGTGCCACAGCTTCTCCGCCTGCGCTTTCAGTGCCGCAACCAGCACGGGATGCACATGGCCAAGTCCGTTGACCGCAATGCCGCCGCCCATGTCCAGATATCGCTCACCGCCGGTGGTGAACAGATATGCGCCCTCGCCCCGCTCAAAGGCGAGGCCGGTTCTGGCATAGCTTGGCAATACCGGGGTGATCATGATGCGCTCTCCTGAACGGCAGACGGCCCCGGAGTTTGGGACCGCCAGTGCAAACTTACGGAAAGCGGCGGATTATTGCGATGCGGGGACCGCGTGTCAAATTCTAAAAATCGCTGATGATGCCCTTGCGTTCCCAATCGCCATAGCGGGTGGGTTCCGGGCCTTGCGGGCCATTTATTTCTTTGGTGATTTCTTTGGGTTCCGGGGGCGGGGATGCTGTGGCCTGACGCCGTTGGGCGGCCTCCGCCAGTGCGCGTTCAGCGGCCGGGGTCAGCTTTTTGGCCGGGATTTCAACGGCCAGACGCAGATCGATCTTTGCCTCCGGGGCGGCATCCACCGCGCCAGGTTCAGTTTCATCGGCCATAATGACACGCTCCGGATATGGTTGCGCACTTCATCTTGATATGTCGCGAGAGACGCTTAGATTCAGACTGGAATTGCTTCCATATGGTCTTTTACAACAACCGGACACTGAGATGAATTATTTCCGCACCACGCTGCTGCTCGCGGCCATGACCAGCCTGTTTCTGGGCGTTGGTTTTATGCTGGGCGGTTCCGGCGGCATGATGGTCGCCCTGTTGCTGGCGCTGGCGATGAACGGCTTTGCCTACTGGAATTCCGACAAAATGGTGCTGGGCATGTATGGCGCGCGCGAAGTGGATGAAGCCAGCGCGCCGGAATATGTGCGTATGGTGCGGTTGCTGGCGGAAAATGCCGGGCTGCCCATGCCAAAGGTCTATGTCATCGATAATGCGCAGCCCAATGCGTTTGCCACGGGCCGGAATCCCGAACATGCCAGTGTGGCGGCGACCACAGGACTGTTGCAGATGCTCAGCCCGCAGGAGCTTGCTGGTGTCATGGCGCATGAGCTGGCGCATATTCGCAACCGCGATACGCTGATTATGACGATTACCGCAACCATTGCGGGCGCCATTTCCATGCTGGCGAATTTTGCCATGTTTTCCGGGGATAACCGCAATAACCCGCTGGGCATTGCCGGGGTTTTGCTGCTGATGGTGGTGGGGCCAATGGCTGCGGCGCTGGTGCAGATGGCGATTTCGCGCGGCCGTGAATATGAGGCCGACCGTAATGGGGCGGAAATTAGCGGACGCCCGTTATGGCTGGCCTCGGCGCTGGAGAAAATGACCATTGCCGCGAGCCGGATAGACAATGCGCCTGCCGAGCGTAACCCGGCGACGGCGCATATGTTCATTATCAATCCGCTGCATTCGGGGCGGATGGATTCGCTGTTTTCGACGCATCCGTCTACTGCCAACCGCATTGCGCGGTTACAGGAGATTGCAGCCGGGGCGAAAGACCTCTAAAAGCCCCCAATGAAAGATCAACAAGGCCTGATGGCCCGGGAAGCCGGGGTATGGCTGCTGCAAGCCGTGCTGCGCCGCAATCTCGGACTGGATGAGGCGCTTGCCGCCGCATTCAGCGAAGCCCCGTTCAACAAACTAAGTCCCCGTGACCGGGCCTTTGCGCGCACCATTGCTGCAACCACGCTGCGCCGCATGGGGCAGATCGATGCGGTGCTGCGCCATTTTCAGGCGCGCCGTCTGCCGCCGCGTTCGGGGCCTGCGCAGAATATTCTGCGCACCGCCGCCGCGCAAATTCTGCTCCTGGGCACAGCAAGCCATGCCGCCGTCAGCAATGCGGTGGAACTGGCGGACAAGGATAAGGATGCGCGCCACTTCAAGGGCATGATCAACGCCGTGCTGCGCAAGGTTGCATCCACCGGCAAGGCAATGCTGCTGGATCAGGATGCGGCGCGGCTCAACACCCCGGAATGGTTATGGGAAAGCTGGCGCATTGCATATGATAATGACACCGCCCGCGCCATCGCCACCGCGCATCTGAAGGAGCCGCCACTGGATATCACCCCGCGCGGGGATGCTGCGGCGTTGGCTGAAAGTCTGGAAGCGCAACTGCTGCCCACGGGCAGTCTGCGCCGCGAAACCGGTGGACGTATCGAAGACCTGCCCGGCTTTACCGATGGCGAATGGTGGGTGCAGGATACCGCAGCCAGCCTGCCAGCGCGGCTGTTTGGCGATGTGACCGGCAAACAGGTGATCGATCTGTGCGCCGCGCCCGGTGGCAAGACATTACAGCTAGCCGCAGGCGGGGCCATCGTCACCGCGATTGACCGGTCCGATACCCGCCTGCGCCGGGTGCAGGAAAATCTTGCGCGCCTGAAGCTGACGGCGACCTGTATCACGGCGGACGCCACCCTGTGGCGCCCGCCTGCGCCTGTATCGTATGTTTTGCTGGATGCACCCTGTTCCGCCACCGGCACGATCCGCCGCCACCCGGATATTGCCTGGCGCAAAACGCAACAGCAAATCGGTGGCTTAATGGCGTTGCAGGACCGTCTGCTGGCCGCCGCCGCAAATATGCTGGCGCCGGGCGGCATGCTGATTTTCTGCACCTGCTCCCTGCAACCCGAAGAAGGTCCCGAACGCATCGAAGCCTTTCTGGCCAAAGGCGCACCGTTCGTGCGCGTTCCGGTGCGGGCGCACGAGGTGGGCGGCATGGGCGAATTAATTACGGCGCTGGGCGAGCTTCGCACCCTGCCCAGCCATCTGGGAGAACTGGGCGGCATGGATGGATTTTACGCGGCAAGGTTGCAGCGGGTTTAGCGGCGCATCAGATTTAAACCACAAGATTTAGTAACTCATTACGGAAATATGGCCGTAAATAGTATTTCACTTCAGAACAAAATACGAACAATCTATTGCAATTGACGCCTCGCCATGCCACGCTTGGCGGCATATAAGGCTTCCGGGGGAAACGGCATGACTTTGACATCGGTGGAAATTTGCGCTGGCGGCGGCGGGCAGGCTTTGGGGGTGGAACGCGCCGGTTATGCCCATCAGGCCCTGATTGATGCCGATGGCCCATCTTGCGAAACTCTGCGTCTGAATCGCCCGGAATGGAATGTAACTCAGGGGGATATTTGCGCATTTGACGGGAAACCCTATAAGGGCGTTGATCTGCTTGCGGGCGGAGTGCCATGCCCGCCATTTTCGGTGGCCGGAAAACAGCTTGGCAAGGCAGATGAGCGCAACCTTTTTCCGGAGGCCATAAGACTGGTTGATGAAATCAGGCCGCGCGCGGTGATGCTGGAAAACGTCCGGGGTATTCTCGATCCGGTTTTTGCGGATTACAGAACGCATATTTCCTCCGTCATCGGATCAATTGGGCGTGGATATATAACCGGGTGGAAACTTCTGAACGCATCTGGTTTTGGCGTTCCGCAATTGCGGCCACGCGCAGTATTCGTTGCGATTCGCAAAGACGCGGGCGGCGAGTTTGACTGGCCGCAACCGCAAAACGTTCTGACGCCAACGGTTGGCGAGGCGCTTTACGATCTTATGGCGGCAAATGGCTGGAAGGGTGCGCGGGCATGGCGCGCGGGCGCTGACAAAATTGCCCCAACGCTTGTCGGCGGCTCAAAAAAACATGGCGGCCCCGATCTTGGCCCGACCCGCGCGCGCGCCGCGTGGGCGGCTTTGGGTGTGGATGGGCTGGGCATTGCCGATGCGCCCCCGCCACGCGATTTTGCAGGCATGCCGCGCCTCACTGTGCGCATGGCGGCGCGGGTGCAGGGGTTTCCGGATGATTGGGAATTTTCCGGCCGTAAAACCGCCGCGTACCGGCAAGTCGGCAATGCCTTCCCGCCACCTGTGGCGCGGGCGGTTGGACTGCAGATTGCGCAGGCGCTGACGGCGCCGCGTTTGTTGCGCGCAGCCGGCTGATGGCGGGCGCCCGGCATAAACTACGCGCGCACTTTCTGGCCAATATCGGCCGTATCATGGATTCTGCGGAATTGCGTGAAGTGGCGGGTGGAATTACCGAATGGGCGCGCCGTGTCCGGGAACTGCGAAACGAGGAAGGATATCAAATCCTCACCCATAATGATCGAAGCGATCTGAAGCCCGGGGAGTATCTGCTTCTGGCCGCTAAACCCCAACCAGCATTCGCGCGGGCAATATCCAAAGAGACCCGCGCTTTCATTCTCGACCGCAACGGTTTCACGTGCCAGATGTGCGGCGCGGCTGCTGGCGAACCGCACCCTTATGACCCGTCACGTAAAACTCGGCTGCATATTGGCCATATTGTGGATAAATCACACGGCGGCGCGGATGAGGCAGGCAATCTGCGCGCGGTATGTTCGATATGCAATGAGGGCGCGGCGAACCTCACGCTGGACCGGCCATCGGCAACAAAACTGCTTGCGCAAATCCGCCGCGCCACCGCAGGCGACCAGCTTGAGATTTTGCAGTGGCTGGCGCGTAAGTTTCCCAAACAGACCAGAGACTTTTGCTAGATTGGACAGGATTTCACCCGCGCGGCGCAGCGAGAATATGCGGGCCATCCGCAGCGCCGGAACAAAGCCCGAAATGGCTGTGCGGCGGCTTGCGCATGGCATGGGGTACCGCTACCGCCTGCACGCAAAGAAGCTTCCCGGCAAGCCCGATCTGGTTTTCGCATCGCGCCGCAAGGTGATCTTTGTGCACGGCTGTTTTTGGCATCAGCATCCCAAGGCAGGATGCAGCGACGGAAGGCCGCCCAGATCGAACCTTGATTACTGGCGGCCCAAACTTGCCCGCAACAGAGCGCGCGATCGCGCCGCGCAGGCGGAATTAAAAAAACTGGGCTGGTCGGTCTGCGTCATCTGGGAATGCCAGACGCGGCATACGCCCGCGCTGAGGCGCCGCCTGAGAAGGTTTCTGGGATAGCGCCGGATCCGGTTTGATTGAACCCAATCTCATATCCTGCCAATCTCATATCCTGCCAATCTCATATCCTGTATGTGCGAAAGTTCACACAACCCGCTATTTACTAAACCCGAAAAACTTCACATCCTCCAATCCGGCGCGTTCTGATCGCAATGTGTTGACCCTGGCGCTGGTGTCTTCATACCCCAGCGCCAGGCCGCAGAAGACCATTTCATGATCGGGGATCGACAGCATTTGCGTCAGCGTCCTGTGCCAGTTGGCCCAGGCTTCCTGCAGGCAGGTGGCCAGGCCGTGGTCGAGCGCCAGCAGGGCGACAGTCTGGATATACATGCCCAGATCGGCCCATTGCGGCGCGCCCATATTGCGGTCGATGGTGAAGATCATGCACACCGGCGCATCAAACAGTTCGAAATTGCGGAACATCTGTTTCAGGCGGCCAACCTTGTCGTCGCGCGCAATGCCTGCCAGTTCATAGAGTTTGAAACCCACATCGCGGCGGCGCGACATATAGGGCTCGCCCAGATCTTTTGGGTAGATGGCGTATTCCGTGCCCTCGCCATAATTGCCCGAGGCCCAATGATCACTGATCCGCTTGACCAGTCCATCGCGCGCCGCGCCCGCCAGCACATAGGTTTTCCACGGTTGCACATTGCCGCCCGACGGGGCGCGCGCCGCATCAATCAGGATTTTGCGGATGGCGTCTTCCGGCACCGGTGTTGAAAGAAACGCCCGCACGGATTTGCGGGCCTGGACGGCCTCGGTTACATTCACGGTCTTTTCTCCACAGGGATGGCAATTTCACGATAGTCATGTTTAGCATAATTTTATGGGTGCAATGAAAGCGCATTTCATCCTGGCGCATTTGCATCTATGCTGGCGCCCAACAAGAATTCATATGAAACAGGGAAGGGCAGGAATATGAACGGTGCGGAAAGCTTAATGCAGACTTTTGCCGATAGCGGCGTCAATGTCTGTTTTACCAATCCCGGCACGTCGGAAATGCATTGCGTTGCGGCGCTGGACCGCATTGCGGGGGTGCGCGGCATTCTGGGCCTGTTCGAAGGGGCGGTCACCGGTATGGCCGACGGCTATGGCCGCATGGCGGGCAAGCCGGCCTTTACGCTGCTGCATCTGGGGCCGGGCCTTTCCAACGCCTCGGCCAATATTCATAACGCCAAGCGCGCCGGCACGCCGATGATCAATGTGGTGGGCGATCACGCCACCTATCATCTGGAATATGACGCCCCGCTGGCGTCCGACATTGCCGGGCTGGCGAAACCCGTATCGCACTGGTATCACGCCACAAAAGACGCCAAAAGCCTGGCGGCTGACGGCGCGCGCGCAGTGGCCGCCGCCATGACCTATCCCGGCCAGATCGCCACTTTGACAGTGCCTGCCAATTGCGCCTGGGACGAAGCCGATGGCCCCGCGAAGCCCATCGCGCCGCCAGTAACTCCGTGCGCAGATTCCAGCACGATTACCGCCGCTGCAAAGATGCTGAAGAACGGCAAGAAGACGGTGTTGCTGATGCGCGGGCCTGTGCTGCTGAAGCGCGGCACAAATGCCGCCGGGCGCATAGCGGCGGTCAGCGATGCGCGGCTGGTGTGCGACACGTTCATTTCCCGCATTGAGCGCGGCGCTGGCTGTGTGGTGATCGAAAAGATGCCCTATTTCGCCGAAGACATGGTCGAGTTTCTGAAAGGCACGGAACAATTAATTCTGGTCGGCACCAAACCGCCGGTATCGTTCTTCGCCTATCCGGGCAAGCCCGGCTGGCTGACGCCTGAAGGCTGCGAGACGCTGGTGCTGACCACGGCGGCGCAGGATGGCGTTCAGGCGCTGGAGGCGCTGGCGTCGGAACTGAATGCGCCGGTGCATCCCATTCATGTGCAGCAATTGTCGCGTCCCCAGCTTCCCAGCGGGGGGCCGTTCAACGCGCACACCATCGGCGCGGCGCTGGGTGCGCTAATGCCGGAAAATGCAGTGGTCTCGGACGAGGCGGCGACATCGGGCTTTGCCTGTTATGCGCCCACCGCCGGAATTGCGCCGGTGGATTGGCTCAGCCTGACCGGCGGCTCCATCGGACAAGGCATTCCGCTGGCGGCGGGCGCGGCGGTGGCCTGCCCCGATCGCAAGGTGGTGTGCCTCAGCGGCGATGGCGGCGGTATGTACACGCTACAGGCGTTGTGGACCATGGCGCGTGAGAAGCTTGATATCGTCACGGTGATTTTTTCCAACCGCAAATATCTTATTCTGCAAGTCGAACTGATGCGCGTGGGCGCGGGCAATCCGGGCCGCAAGGCGCTCGATCTGCTGGATCTGTCCAACCCGGAACTGAACTGGGTGCAACTGGCCAATGGCATGGGCGTTTCCGCCAGCCGCGCCACCACTCAGGAAGAATTCAACAAACAATTCAAAGACGCCTGCGCCACGCGTGGCCCGCATCTGATTGAAGCGGTGATTTAGCCTGTTTTCTGTTCAGCTTGACGCACCTCCTGAACCGGATCAGCAAATGCGTCAATTCCTGTTTGCCACCGCAATCAGCGGGCGTGTCTCGCCGATTTTCATCACCCATAAATCATCTTCGTCATAGCCGTGCGCGCGGCCCGCAGCAAGAAACCGCACGGGCGGCTCAAACACCGGCTCTTCGGTTAGCTGCACGGTTCCCCAATGCATGCCGACAAGCCGGCGCGCGCCAATATCGCGGCCGATTTGCACCGCTTCTTCCGGGGTGGCGTGCGAAGCGTGCATGATGATCTCTGGCGCGTAGCCGCCAATGCCCAGCATCGCCGTATCGAATGGGCCATGCCGTTCGCCAATCTGCCTGAATACTTGCCCGTATGCGCTATCGCCGCCAAAGAACAGATGCTGCCCCGCCCCGCGTATGGAAAAGCCTGCCCATAGCGTGCGGTTTGTGTCACGGGTATTGCGGCGTGACCAATGCACCACAGGAAGCGCTTTGATCGTCACGCCATCCATGTTGAACTGCTGCTCCCAGTCCAGCTCCACTACCCGCTGGAAACCACGCCGCAGAAAAAACTCACCCAGGCGCAGCGGCGCCACCACCTGGATATGTTCCTTATACAGAAGATGCCGCAGGGTGACCTCATCCAGATGATCATAATGATTGTGGCTGATCAGCAATATATCTATGGGCGGAAGATTTTGTGCGGCAATCCCGCTTTTAACAAACCGTTTTGGGCCCAGCCGGCCGGGCCCCGCATAGTCGGACAGATAGGGATCGGTCAGAATGGTTTTGCCCGCAATCCGGATCACAAACGCCGCATGGCCAAGCCAGGTCAGGCTATCGGCCCCGTTCAGCACCCGCAGGCCCGCAATGGCGCGGCGTTCGGGAATTATATGGTCTTGCGGCACACTGACGCGGTTGCGGGAATTGCGCGCCATGCGCCCCAGATAGCGCAGCAGGGTGCGCATATCCACGTCGCGCTGCGGACTGCCGGGCGGGTTTCGGAACAACCCGTTCGGCAAATGATGATCGGGTCGCCCCGCGGCGGCGGGGGCATCTTCGGGAACGCGGCGCGCGCCTGTCCGGCGAAAACGCGATGTTCGGGGGGCATATTGGTCCATAATCGCAGTCTATAATAAGGACAAGGCGCTTAACAGAACGAAAGCAGGACCGTCAACGGGACCGTTTTTCACACTTACTGATTGAATATAGTTATTTATACGTATTGACACTAGCATTTTAATTTAGTCGAATGAATTTTGAGTGTAGTCAATGCGTTTTATAGCGCGTTTTATAGCTTTGTTTGACGAATATTCTGATTCTTGGGGGCAAGAATGACCGTTTGTAAAGTATATGGGGCAATTTTAGGGATTGCCATTTTTCTGCTTGGCATGTCTGGCGCCTTCAATCCGGCGCAGGCAATAACTGAGCAGGATGGTTTTGGGCGTGGCTGGTGGGCGGTTACAGGGTTTGGACGTGCTGCTGGCCCGTTTCCCGATGGCATCTCCGCCGCCGCTTATTCTCATAAGGTTCATTGGAGTGGCATCGCGGGCATAAGCGAGTGTCATTATGATTACAGTAGTGATGGGGTTGCCACTGTCGCGACCTGTAGAGGTTATTTTGGCAGCGGATTCCTGACGGAGGGGAAGGGTGCGCTGAATTGCAATGCTGGCGAATTTTATTCCGAGAGCGGTGGCGGATGCATAGCGCCTCCCACCAGCAATAAAAAAGCCTGCATGAATGATACGGGCAATCCTGTTGATCTGGTAAATGGAAATAAACACCAGGCCGTCACAGATTTCAGCACCCAGGGGCCGCAGCTTTTTGGCCTGACCCGCGCCTATAATTCCCAAATAGCCTATCGCACCAACAAGTTCAGTAGTGGGCGTTTCGGCAAGGGATGGCGTACGCAATATGATGCGGCGGCAAAATACAAAGGCGCCGCAGCGACCCCATCCAATATCTATATCATCTTACCGGACGGGCGCGAGGCCGTGTTCCGCGCCGTTAGCGGTGTGATGCAGCCTGCCTACTGGAATAAAACCACAAACTCCTGGGCTTCCCCGCGCAGGGATGTGGACGAATCCGTCACCCTGATTGACGGGGCGATCTGGCGCTATGTGGGGGCAGACGACACAGCCTATGATTTTAATCTGACCGGGCAACTGGTGCAAATCCGTACACGGACGGGTTACACGAAAACACTCACCTATGACGCAGCCGGTAAAAATACTGGCGTTTCCGACAATCTGGGCCGCAGCATGGCCTTCACCTATAATTCCGCAGGATTTGCCGATACGGTTACCGGCCCCGATGGCGAGGTTTACCGCTATATCTATAAAAGCATCCTTGCGACAGTTCCGGATGTCGTGCTTCCGCCGGTGCCAAACCATCCCGAATGGGTGCTGGAAAAAGTGATTTATCCAGACGCCACGCCCGGCACGGATGCGGACAATCCCAGCCAGACCTATCATTATGAAAATGCCAATTTTCTCTGGGCGCTAACTGGCGTCACCGATGAAAAAGGCGTGCGCTTTGCGACATGGGCCTATGACGCTGCCGGCCGCGCGATTTCCAGCCAGCATGCGGCTGGGGCGGAACTGACAACCATCGTCTATGACGATGTAGCAAAAACCCGCACCGTCACCAACCCGCTGGGCAAACAAGCCATCTACCAGCTGGAGACATTCCAGGACCAGTTGCGCATCAAACAGATCGCGGGCCAGCCCAGCGCCAATTGCGTGGCTGCGGATACGGTCTTTGTCTATGACGCCAATGGCTATATTTCCCAGGAAACCGACGGCAAGGGCAATGTAACCAAATATGTGCGCGATGCGCGCGGCCAGGAAACCAGCCGCACCGAAGCGTTCGGCGCGCCGCAGGCGCGCACCATCACCACCATCTGGCACGCCACGTTCCGCCTGCCCCTGCAGATCACTGAACCGGGCCTGACCACCGCGTTTTCCTATGACAGCGATGGCCTGCTGACCGGCCGCACCCAAACCGACACCACCAGCCACACCGTGCCCTACAGCACCAATGGCCAAACCCGAAGCTGGAGCTTCAGCTATCTCGCCCCTGGCCTGCTGGATGTGGTGGACGGCCCGCTGCCGGGTGCGGCCGACAGCATCAATTATGATTACAACGCCAATGGCTTCCTTAGCCGGGTGACCAACGAAGCCGGACATGTCACCCAGATCACTGCGCTCAATGGCCGCGGCCAGCCGCTCAGCATTACTGATCCCAATGGCGTCGTCAGCAATCTTGCCTATGACGCGCGCGGGCGGCTTACGGCGGTGACGGTTGATCCCGGCGCCGCGCAGACGGTGACCAGCCTGACCTACGACGCCGTCAGATCACGCGCGTCACGCGCCCGGACGGATCGCTGCTGGACTATGCCTATGACGATGCGCGCCGTCTGATCTCGGTCAGTAACGCCAATAATGAGAAAATCCTGTACGCCTATGATCTCATGGGCAACCGCACGCAGACCGAAATCCGCTCTGCGGCGAATGCGGTCACCGCCGCGCAAAGCCAGGTCTTCGATGAACTTGGCCGCCTGCTGCGCGAACTGGGAGCAAGCGCGCAGACCACGACCCATGCGTATGACAAGGCCGATAACCGCACCGCCACCACCGACCCGCGCGGCAAGCTATATGGTTTTGCGTTTGACGCGCTCAACCGGCTGCTGTCGGAGAGCGATCCCGCACTGGCGCAGATCGCCTACAGCCGTGATGCGGCGGATAATCTGGGCGCGGTGACGGATGCGCGCGGCAACGCCACTTCTTATGTCCATAATGGCTGGGGCGAGGTGATCCGCGAGACGAGCCCCGACCGCGGGATCACGGATTATGTCCGCAACGCGCAAGGCAATGTGACACAGCAGACCGATGCGCGCGGCGTGGTCAGCGCCTATGCCTATGACACGCTGGGCCGGGTGCTGACACGCAGCTACGCCGCCAGCCCCGCTGACAATGTGCAATATTTTTATGACGATGTCACGAGCGGCAACAGGGGGCTTGGCCGCCTGACCCGGATCACCGACAAGAGCGGCGAGACCGCCTTCACCTATGATTCGCGCGGCAATGTGGTGCGCGAGGCGCGGGTGATTGCGGGTAAATCCTATAGCACGCAGTTCGCCTATGACGCGGCGGATAATCTCATCACCCTGACCTATCCTTCCGGGCGCAGTGTCAGCTATGCGCGCGACGCGCTGGGCCGGGTGAGCGGCGTCAGCACCAAATTGGACGCCAGCGCCCCGCCTGTGACGGTGGCGTCCAGCATCACATACGCGCCGTTCGGGCCGCTGACCGGCCTCACCTTCGGCAATGGCGTTGCGCTGACGCAAACCTATGACCAGGACTACCGGCTGACCGGCATCGCCGCCACGGGGGTGCAGAACCTGGGCTACAGCTACGACGCCAGCGGCAACATCACCGCCATCAGCGATGCGCAGATCACCTCCGGCAAACCTGCGGGCGACCAGAGCTTCGCCTATGATGATCTGAACCGGCTGACTGCCGCCAACAGCAGCGTCTATGGTCCTTACGCCTATAGCTATGATCTGGCCGGCAACCGCATCGCCAGCAGCGCAGGCGGAGTGAACGAGGGCTACACCTATGCGTTGAGCTCCAACCGCCTGATGAGCATCAGCGGCACGCCGCTGGCGGGCGCCATACCGCGCAGCTTCACCTATGACGCGGCGGGCAATGCCGCCAACGACAATCGCGGGTCCGGCGCGGACTATGCCTATACCCATGATTCGGCGGGGGACATGGCGCAGCTGGATCGCGACGGGCTGACCCTGGCCCGCTATACGTCCGATGCGCGGCATCTGCGCGTGGTCAAGGATCTGCCGGGCGCGGCCATTCCAAAGACGCATTTCCTGTACGATGCGGATGGCAATCTGCTGGCGGAGCATGACGGCGTCAGCGGCGCGGTGCAGAATGAACTGATCTGGCTTCCCGCGCCGGATGCGGGCGCCGGTCTGCCCCTGGCCTGGCAGGTGACGCGCGGCGGAACCCCCGGGCTCTATATGGTGCATGCCGATCATCTGGGGCAGCCGCAGAAGCTGACGGACGCGGCAGGCGCAGTGGTGTGGGACGCGCGCTTTACCCCGTTTGGCGTACGCCAGGTAATTTACCTCAATCGAAATCTACTGCTGAACCTGCGCTTCCCCGGCCAGTACGCCGACAGCGAATCGGGCCTGTCCTACAACTGGCATCGCACTTATGATCCGGCCACGGGGCGCTATCTGCAAAGCGACCCCATCGGCCTGGCGGGCGGCATAAATACTTATGCCTATGTAAACGGCAATCCGGTACGGTATACGGATCCGCAGGGGCTTAACCCAGCCGCCGGGGCGGCTATGGGCGGCGTGGCCGCAGGTCCGCCGGGTGCAATCGTGGGTGGGGCGATCGGCCTGGGCCTGAGCATCGGCGCGCTGGCCATCCTCAACGAAATACTCGACGGGGCTGACGATCCCGCCGGTAAGGCCAAGGCCGATGCGCAAAAGGCGGAAGAAGAATGCGAGAAAGATCGATGCAAGGAAGTAAAAGAGCAGTGCATACAAGGTTGTTCTGACTTCGTTTTGCAGAAACCCAAAAGCCGCAGAAATGATTTAGGCGGTATGGATTTCCATCGATGCGTTAGGCTGTGTATGGACAGAAACGGGTGTTAACCATGGACAACGAGTTCGAAGAATATAAAAAGATTTTTGATCTTCTATTGCTAGCGGACAAAAATATATGGGAAGCGGTTGTTGAGATCAGGCATGGTGAAATTAAACAGCTAGAGAATTTCGTGCAACCGCTGATGAAACTTCGTGGCGATATGCATGTTGAGTTCATGCGGCCAATCTATAAGAAATATCCGAAGATTGCTGAAATGGCCGGATTTGATATGGAGGATTAACTGGGGAAGATAAATGACTTCTGCTGCCGATACTGACTTCAATAACTTGATTCTGTCACTTGCAGGTCGTAACTGGCAGAAAGTGGCAATGATTATTGCTAAAGCCCTCAGTGTTTGCGATGGCAAAGGTGACCAAATCAGTGCTGAGGAGCTTAGTGCGCAGGTAGAAGCATTAGTGAAAGATGGGAGGCTTGAAGCTCAGGGAAATCTCGCCGACTGGAGGCACAGCGAAGTACGATCCCCTTGAAACAGAATCTCACCTACAGCTATGACCCGGCGGGCAATATCACCGCCATCGCGGATGCGGTCACGCCGGCGCGCAACCAGCGTTTCGCCTATGACGATCTGAACCGGCTGACTACCGCCAATGGAGTCTATGGGGCGTATGGCTATAGCTATGATCTGAGCGGCAACCGCATCGCGCAAAGCCGCCCGGCGGCGAATGACGCCTACAGCATCGCGCTCTCCTCCAACCGCCTGCTGCAGATCAGCGGCGGCACCATCCGCAGTTTCACCTACGATGCGGCGGGCCATGCCGCCAACGACAATCGCGGGCCCGGGGCGAACTACAGCTATACCTATGATTCTGCCGGGGACATGGCGCAGGCGGACCGCGACGGCCTGACTTTGGCGCGCTACACTTCCGGCGCGCGGCATCTGCGCGCGATCCGGGACCTGCCCGGCGCAAGCGTGCCCAAAACGCATTACCTATACGATGCGAGCGGTAATCTGCTGGCCGAACATGACGGCGTCAGCGGCGCGGTATTGCGCGAGGTGATCTGGCTTCCCCCTACGCCGGAAAGCTTCGGGGGACGCGGCCCAGCAATGGATGCGGGCGCGGCTTTGCCCCTGGGCTGGGTGGACGCCACTGCCTCCGGCGCGCCGCTCTATGCGGTGCATGCCGGTCATCTGGGAACGCCGCAGAAGCTGACGGACGCAGCAGGCGCCATTGCCTGGGACGGCGTCTTCGCCCCGTTCGGCGAGACCCACGCCATCACCGGCACGCTGGCGCAGAACCTGCGCTTCCCCGGCCAGTACGCCGACAGCGAATCGGGCCTGTCCTGGAACTGGCATCGCACTTATGATCCCAGCCTAGGGCGCTATCTGCAAAGCGACCCCATCGGCCTGGCGGGCGGCATAAATACTTATGCCTATGTAAACGGCAATCCGGTACGGTATACGGATCCGCAGGGGTTGTTCGTCCCGGCTCTCGCCGCAGGTGCCGCGATTAGCCCGGAGGCGGCGGCAGGCGCGCTAGCCCTGAGCGCTGGCGCGCTGGCGATCCTCAACGAAATACTCGACGGGGCCGACGATCCCGCCGATAAGGCAAAGGCCGATGCGCAAAAGGCAAAAGAGAAATGCGAGAAGGATTGTGATCAGCAATACTATGAAGTCGACACTCCAACGTGTAATGCTATTAGCAAAAAAAGGGGTAAAATAACTGGGGCAAGGTGTCATGCATCTGCTTCACAGCGTTACGCTGCGTGCTTACGCGGACAACCGCTACCACCCTTGGATACGTGGAACAACTAGCATGGCACTTGACAACTATAGGCACCTTATCGAGATTAACGAAAAAGAACGGTCGCTTACTATATACCGTGTCAAAGGATCTGAATGCGAAGTCTATACATCAGTTAAGGTGCCAGACACAACATACATGGATAATCCAAAAGTGATTGATGACTTCTGCCGAATATTGGGTGAAAATATCCTTCTTGACACTCCAATTGGAAGAAAGGTGTTGGGTACAGAGGAAATAATGTTGAACCTACATGATGTCGGTACAGTTATTGCGACCCGAGAACTCTGCCATTCTGATGGGGGAACAATTACTGTTATAATCGGTAAACCTCAGAAATTTTCCGATTCTGAGGATACCTACTGCCCTTACCAGATCACAGGTATCAAACGTAACAAGGTTAGATACGCAGTAGGCATTGATGCCGTCCAAGCACTTGAGCTTGCGCTCAAGATGATTGGAGCCGATCTCTACACATCTGATGAAGCTCATGCCGGTAATTTGAGTTGGGAAGCGGGTGAAAAAGGTGACCTTGGCTTTCCTAAGCCTGACTTGTAGTATGATCTCTCTGAGCGGATCGTTGATTACGCGCGCGACGGGCTGGGCCGGGTGAGCGGCGTCAGCACCCGGATCAATGCGGCGGCCGCGCCGGTGACGGTGGCGTCCAGCATCACATACGCGCCGTTCGGGCCGCTGACGGGCCTCACCTTCGGCAATGGCGTTGCGCTGACGCAAACCTATGACCAGGACTACCGGCTGACCGGCATCGCCGCCACGGGGGTGCAGAACCTGGGCTACAGCCATGACGCGGCTGGCAATATCGCCGCCATCAGTGACGCCATCACGCCTGCGCATCATGTCACATTCCGGTAACATGACGCCGGTAGAAATGCCCGCAAAAGCCAGATCAATATGAGGGCGATTGCAGTATGGAAGCAAAACAGGTGCTGTTTTTGTGCACGGGAAATTCGGCCCGCAGCATCATGGCGGAGGCAGCGCTCAATTTTTACGGCATGGGCCGCTTCAGGGCCTATAGCGCGGGCAGCCATCCGGCGGGGGCGGTTCATCCGCTAACCCTGGATACGCTGAAAATCGCCAGGATCGACACCAGCGGACTGCGCAGCAAATCCTGGGATGAATTTTCCAAGCCCGGCGCACCGAAGCTGGATTTTGTTTTTACCGTCTGTGACAATGCGGCCGGCGAGGTTTGCCCCATCTGGCCGGGACAGCCAATGACTGCCCATTGGGGTTTTCCGGATCCCGCCGCCTTTGAAGGCAGTGACACGGAAAAGCGGGCTTTTTTTCAGGAAATTTTCCGGCAAATCCGTACACGGATCGAATTGTTCATCAACCTGCCCATGGCCAGCCTTGACAGATTGTCGTTGCAGCGTAAGCTGGATGAAATGGGCCATGAATAGCCATCAATCCGGGGTAAAGCGCCATTAATATCTCAAAGCGATTGACCGCCGAATTTACCGGCAGCGCCTTTCTGCTGGCCACTGTCATTGGTTCCGGCATCATGGCGGAGAGATTGGCGGGCGGTAATATCGCGCTGGCGCTGCTGGGCAATACGCTGGCCACGGGCGCGATATTGGTGGTGCTGATTCTGATTTTTGGCCCCATATCGGGGGCGCATTTCAACCCGGCGGTGACATTGTCGTTCCGCCTGCGCGGTGAAATCAGCACGCCGGACGCGATGCGCTATACGCTGGCGCAGATTACGGGCGCACTGGCGGGCATGCTGGCGGCGCATTTCATGTTCGAGCTGCCACTGCTGCAAACATCCACCCATATACGTGCGGGCGCGGCGCAATTTGGATCGGAAATTATCGCGACCTTCGGTTTGCTGGCCACTATCATCGGCTGTGTGCGCCATCGCCCGGAAGCGGTTCCCTTTGCGGTTGGCCTTTATATCACGGCGGCCTACTGGTTTACGGCCTCAACCTCTTTCGCCAATCCGGCGGTGACCATCGCGCGCAGTTTTAGCGACACATTCTCCGGTATCCGGCCCGAAGACGCGCCCCTGTTCATCCTGGCGCAACTGATCGGGGCGGTGTTGGCGACCACTGTCTTTGGCTGGCTGTTTTCGCCTGAAAAAACAGAGAAATCCTAGTTATTTCTTCCTGCACCCTTGCTGCAAACCGGGCAAAAGGCTATCAATGCGCCTCAGATTTCATGGGAGGCTTTGATGCGCAATCTAACGCACTTTATCGGCGGCAAGCATGTTCAGGGGGCCAGCGGGCGCTATGGCCCGGTCTATGATCCCATGACCGGCGAGGTGCAGGCCAAAGCGCCGCTCGCCAGCGCCGATGAAATGCGTGCGGCCATTAATAATGCGGCGGCGGCCTTTCCGGGCTGGGCGGCGGAAAATCCGCAAAAGCGCGCCCGGGTGATGTTCCGCTTCAAGCAACTTGTCGAAGACAATATGGACCAGTTGGCGGAATTGCTGAGCCGTGAACATGGCAAGGTCATCGCTGATTCCAAGGGCGATATCCAGCGCGGCCTGGAAGTGATCGAATTTGCCTGCGGCATTCCGCATCTGAGCAAGGGCGAATTTACCGAAGGGGCCGGCCCCGGCATCGACATGTATTCGATGCGCCAGCCGCTGGGCGTGTGCGCGGGCATTACGCCGTTCAATTTTCCCGCCATGATCCCGATGTGGATGTTTGGCATCGCCATTGCCTGCGGCAACACATTCATCTGCAAGCCCTCGGAAAAAGACCCCTCCGTACCGCTGCGCCTGGCCGAACTGATGCAGCAGGCGGGCCTGCCCGACGGGGTGCTGAATGTCGTCATCGGCGACAAGGAAGCGGTGGACACTATTTTGACAGACCCGTGCATTCAGGCGGTCAGCTTTGTCGGCGCGACCGCCACCGCGCAATATATTTACGCCACGGCGGCGGCCAACGGCAAACGGGTGCAGGCCATGGGCGGCGCAAAAAATCACATGATTATCATGCCGGACGCCGATATGAACCAGGTCAGCGATGCGCTGATCGGCGCGTCGTATGGTTCGGCGGGCGAACGCTGCATGGCGATCTCTGTTGCGGTGCCGGTCGGCAAGGGCACGGGCGATGCGCTGATTGCGGCGTTGCGCCCGCGTGTGGAAGCGCTGAAAGTTGGCCTTTCAACCGATCCGGAAGTGGATTACGGCCCCATGGTCACCGCCGAACATCTGGAAAAGGTGAAGGGCTATATCGAGACCGGTGTCAGTGAAGGCGCGAAACTGGTGGTCGATGGGCGCGGCTTCAGATTGCAGGGCTATGAAAACGGCTTTTATATGGGCGGCTGTCTGTTTGACAATGTGACGCCGGACATGCGCATTTATCAGGAAGAAATTTTCGGCCCGGTATTGTGCGTCACACGTGCGGAAAATTTTGAGGACGCGCTTCGTCTGCCAAGCGAACACCAATATGGCAATGGCGTGTCGATCTTTACGCGGGATGGCGATGCGGCGCGCGAATTTGCCTCGCGTGTGCAGGTGGGCATGGTGGGCATCAATGTGCCCATTCCGGTGCCGCTGGCCTATCACAGTTTTGGCGGCTGGAAACGATCCGCCTTTGGCGACACCAATCAGCACGGAACCGAAGGCGTGAAATTTTATACCAAAATCAAGACCGTCACCGCCCGCTGGCCCGCCATGGGTGTGCGTAGCGGCGCCGACTTCACCATTCCGACGATGAAATAAACAATTGAATGCAGGGACCGCGCGCCGTCTATCGCGAACGCGTGCAATCGGGCCAGGTGAAACCTGACCCGGCGCAGGAATTCGCCATCGAAAAATTGCAGACGCTGGAGGATGCGCTTAGGCAGTATAAGCATGTCACGCGCAATCGCGTGCTGTCATGGCTGGGCCGTGAAACGCCGCCAGCGCCCAAAGGCCTGTATCTGTGGGGCGAGGTCGGGCGCGGCAAAAGCATGCTGATGGATCTGTTTTATGAAACCGTCCCCATCACGCGCAAACGCCGGGTGCATTTTCTGCAATTCATGCTGGAAACCCATGAAGCCATTCATGCCTGGCGTCAGGCCAACAAGCGCGGTGAAATTTCCAGATCCTCAAAATCAAACGGCGACGATCCCATCGCCCCGGTGGCGCGCGCCATTGCGGACAAAGTGCAATTGCTGTGCTTTGATGAATTTCAGGTGTCCGATGTGGCCGACGCGATGATATTGGGGCGGCTGTTTACCGCGCTGTTCGAGCATGGGGTGGTGGTGGTTCTAACGTCCAACCGCGCGCCCGATACGTTGTATGAAGGCGGGCTGAACCGGCAATTATTTGTGCCGTTTATCGAACTGCTGAAACAGCGCCTGGAAGTGGTGCATCTGGTCAGCCCGACCGATTACCGCATGGCGCGGCTCAGCGGCCATCCGGTTTATCATTCACCACTGGGGCCAGACAGCGATGCAGAGATGGACGCCGCCTGGCTGCGCTTGACCGATACGCCGCGCGGCAAACCCGTGAAGCTGGATGTGCAGGGCCGCAAATTGCTGGTCCCGCAGGCAGCTAGCGGCGTGGCGCGCTTCGACTTTGCCGATCTATGCGAGGCGGCGGTGGGCGGCCCGGACTATCTGCAAATCGCCTGGACATTTCACACCGTGCTGCTGGATCATATTCCGTGCATGGACCGAGGCAGCCGCAACGAAGCCAAACGCTTCGTGACCCTGATCGACGCGCTCTATGACAATCACGTCAAACTGATCTGCTCCGCCGCTGGCCCGCCCGATAGGCTATACCCCGCGGGCGACGGCAGCTTCGAATTCGCCCGCACCGTGTCGCGCCTGATGGAAATGCAGTCGGTGGAATATCTGGCCATGGGCCACGCGGTTTAGCGCGTACTGCACTCAGGTTGAGGCACACCCTGCCCCCAGTCTGTCACCCCGGGCTTGTCCCGGGGTCCAGGGTTACAAGGGAAAGCCTGTGTTTTTGTCCCTGGACCCCGGATCAAGTCCGGGGTGACACCGTGGGTGGGGTGACTCAAGCTAATTGCGGGCTGCTCTAGGGTCCGGACTCAATCATAGCCAGTAGGCGAAGGTTGCGGCAAGACAAACGGCGGAGAAGAAAGTTATGGCGAGGCGGTCATATCTTGTGGCGATGCGGCGGAAGTCCTTGAGACGATTGTGGG
>JBMOMW010000010.1:0-31114 GCA_049325255.1 Pseudomonadota bacterium
TGAATTTGACAATGATAGCCGTCAGATCACGGCGCAGTATGTCAATGATCCACGCAATAACCGCTTCTTTGTCCGCACGGATTCCCCGGATCGCAATTATTTCGTTCTTGGAGGCGGCCTGAGCGCCCTTATGGTTGGCGGAATAACGACATTTGCCGAAGTTGAAACCGTACTGGGCAAGGAAGATTATAATAAATATACGCTTAGAATTGGCGGTCGCCTGGAACTATAGTGGACTGCACCAGATCTCAGAACATTTAAGATGCATAAAAACGGGCAGCGAACAGTCCGAGGACTATTCGCTACCCGTTTTGGGTTTAGGGTACGAACCTAGAATCCGGGAGACAGTTGATCCGCTGGTGTAAATCAGGCCTTTGATCTCCAACACCCTAACCAGAATGCGATAGCGCCGCTTGGCGGGAGGGGGATTTTCCATGAAGAAGACAAAGTTCAGTGGGCAATATTAAGCTCGATCTCGGAAACTCCCAGAAGCTTCGGCGCCAGCCGTCTATGGGTCATTGAAATGACGACGTTACCGTGTTCCAATTTTTGTCCAGGTGCTGGGGTTTGCACCAAGCTTCCCAGCAGCCATATTTCTGGACCAATCCAGCTTAGCGCCGCCTAGCCTCAAGCCGTTCCACGAGAGTTGTGCATATTGGTGGTTCGGGGTCATAACCCAGGAATAGAACCAAGGCTGGAAGGTGCTGATTTGCAGGCTTTACGGGCCCATTTCCCCAATGAAGAACCGTGTGCCCGGTCACCCCGAGGAGCTTTGCTGCCTGCTTTTGTGTAATGCCCCGCATGAGCCTGGGTTCGCGGATATGCTCCCCCAAAGTCTTCGGTTCAAAGTCTGTACCCTTAGGAATTAATGACTTAAGGGTAACACGACCAAATGGCAAAAAGGCAACGCATCTCTGCCGCTGCGGATATTTGTCCGACGCCGAACGCGCCTGTTCACGCGCGCCGCGCTGTGCGCGCGATTATCAAAGCCGGATTTCCGGGCCGATGTTTGACCGCATCGACATGCATATCGAAGTGCCCGCAGTATCCGCCAGCGATCTGCGCCTGCCGCCGCCCGCTGAGGGCAGTGCGGAGGTCGCGGCGCGCGTGCTGCGGGTTCGTGAAATCCAGACGGAGCGTTATCGCGGGCTTGCGCCCAATGGCCAACCCATCCGCACCAATGCCCAGGCAGACGGTGAACTTCTGCAAAAAGTGGCCGCACCGGACGCTGCGGGTGAAGTGCTGCTGGCGCAGGCCACAGAACGTATGAAGCTTTCCGCGCGATCGTACCACCGCATGTTGCGCGTGGCCCGCACATTGGCCGACATGGAAGGGGTGGCGCAAGTCACCCGCCTGCATATCGCGGAGGCGCTCAGTTACCGGCGCCTTGACCTGGGGCAATAAGATGAAGATGGCGCTAATTGCAGGCTGCTCTGATTCCCAACTTTTTGGCGGAAAATTGTTGCAATGTGCCAGCATGGGTGACTATCTTGCCCCCACCATTGCCTGACACGTCTCCTGCGGGGGAAATGCAGGCATAAACACATTCAGCCACCAAGAATCAATCAACCAGAAGAAGAGCCAAACTCATGACACAAGCAATCCGAATTGACCCGGCCACGGGCTTGAAAGTCTTCAATACCGTCGCCTCCAAGGCCTCCGACAAGATCGTCGGCACGGGCTATTCAACGATTTCAGACGATTCTCTGAAAGTATTTCCCGACGCCCCTCCGGGCGCCGTGTTCAACGCCGAGGAACAAGCGAAATATCGCGAATTCAAGGAAAAGCGGCGTGGTGCGGCTGATTACATTCCCATGGAAGGCGAATTCGCCAGATATCTTGAGGATGTCTATTCCGGCCCCCGTGTCGAGCGCGAAGCCTTGACCGATACGTGCGAAGTTCTTGTCGTCGGCGCCGGCTTTGCGGGTCTGCTGCTTTGGCACAAGCTGAAACAGGCTGGCTTTACCGATGTCAGAATTTGCGAAAAGGGCGGCGACGTCGGCGGCACCTGGTACTGGAACCGCTATCCCGGCATCGCCTGCGATGTCGAGGCCTATAGCTATCTGCCGCTGCTGGAGGAGATGGGATACATCCCGACCATGAAATTCGCCTCTGGCTTTGAAATCATGGAATATTGCCAGACAGTGGCGAAAAAAACCGGTTTCTATGATCACTGCCTGTTTCACACGACCGTCGAACGGACAGACTGGAATGAGGCGGAAGGCCGCTGGACCGTCAGCACCGACCGGGGCGACAAAATGCGCGCGCGTTACGTCGTACTGGCGAACGGCATCCTGACCACCCCCAAGCTGGCCAAGATCGAAGGCATGGAAACCTTCGCGGGTAAATCGTTCCATACCTCACGATGGGATTACAATGTCGATCTTAAAGGCAAGCGCGTCGGCATTATCGGGACGGGCGCAACCGCAGTGCAGGTCATTCCGGAAATTGCCAAGGTCGTGAAGGAGCTTTATGTTTTCCAGCGCACGCCTTCCTCGATCGACGTGCGTGATCAGCGCGCGACAACGCCCGAAGAAATCGCAGCCTGGTCGAAGGAGCCGAATTGGGCAAAGGCCAGACGGGCAAGGTTCGACAGGATTTCAGAAGGGCGCACCGCCATCAAAGCCAATGATGATTACCTGTCGGGTAAAGTTGCCGATTTCAAGGAGCGCAAGGTACATACAGAGGTGCTGACTCCGGAACAGATGGTCCAGAAGCAGTTGGACACCAACTTCCGTATCATGGAACAGATCCGCGCCCGCGTTGACGCCATCGTCAAGGATCCAAAAACCGCCGCAGCGCTCAAGCCTTACTATCCCTATGGCTGCAAACGGCCAACGTTCCACGATGAGTTCCTGCCCACCTTCAACCTGCCGCATGTGCATCTTATTGATACAGCCCCGAAAGGCGTAAGCAAAATCAACGCCAGGGGCGTGGTGCATGACGGCGTGGAATATCCTGTGGACGTTCTGATCTATGCGACCGGATTTCAATGGATGGCGACAGCGACATTCAACATGATCACCGGGCGTAATGGGCAAACCCTGCGCGATAAATGGAAAACAGGCGGCGTCAAGACCTTCCTGGGCCTGCACAGTCACGGATTTCCCAATCTGTTCATTATGTCGGGACCACAGGGCGGCGGCGGCAGCTTCAATTTCACCAGTGCGATTGAAGTTCATGCCGACTATGTCATCTGGATGCTGAAGACCATGCGCGAGCGCGGCGCCGGGATCGTTGATGTCAAGAAAGAGCCGGAGGTCGCGTATGCTGCGCATTGCGCCGATGCCGACATTAAAACCCAGCCTTTGCGGGACTGCATCTCCTATTACAATGCTGAAGGCGGCGCAGAGCCAGGCAGCCTCGCTTATTATGGCGGCGGCCAATGGCGTAAACGCTGCGTCGAAGCCCAGGCCACGCTGGAGCCCTATATTTTTGAGGCTGCGCCGAAATAGTGCGTCACTTTCAAGTTATAATGGAAACGCGCCGAAGGCATGAAGCTTTCGGCGTGCCCCCGTCACCGAAGCAATAACGCGGCACAGCCGTTTCAGTGAGGGAAAACAAAATGCAGATCGGAGTCACAAGCGGGGCCGCCGCCGCCAATAATTTGGAGGGGGTCGTCACGCGGGCGAAAGAACTGGAGGCCAAGGGCTTTCCGACAATGTGGATGGTTCAGGCCTTTGGCCATGACGCCATCAACGCACTTTCCATTGCCGGACGCGAAACAAGGACGATTGAACTGGGCACATCGGTGACGCCCATTCATCCGCGCCATCCGGTCGCCCTCGCCCAGCAGGCGCTGACCGCCGCCACAGCGACAGCCGGGCGGTTTACCCTGGGTATTGGCCTGTCGCACAAGGTGATGATCGAGGATCTGCTGGGCCTGTCCTATGCAAAACCCGCCAGCCATATGCGGGAATATCTGGCTGTGCTGGGCCCCTTGTTGAAAGGTGAACGGGTCAGCTATGCAGGCGAACTGTATAAGGTGAATGCCGGTGTCAGCATTGCAGACGCGCCCAAACCGGTGCAGGTGCTGCTCGCGGCGCTTGGCCCGGTGATGCTTAATGTCGCGGGCGCCCTGGCCGATGGAACAATTACCTGGCTGACCGGTCTCAACACCTTGGAAACGCACATCGTGCCGGTGATCAACAAAGCCGCGCGTGATGCGGGGCGGTCCGCGCCGCGTATCGTTGCCGGCCTTCCTGTGCTGCTTACCAATGATCCCGACAGCGCACGAGAGGTACTTGCCAGAGAACTTAAATTTTATGATGCGATGCCTTCCTACCGCGCGATGCTTGACCGTGAAGGCGCTTCCAGCGCCGCCGGTGTAGCCATTGTTGGTGGTGAGAATGTGCTTGATGATGCGCTAGCGCGGCTCAGGGATATCGGCATCACGGATTTCCGCGCGTCGATCACCGGCATTGGCGGCGATTCAGAACAGCGCACCGTCGACTATCTTGCCAGCAAGCTCTGACCGGCGCTCAACGGTGAGGGAGAGTTTTCCCGCACCGCGCCCGGCCCGCCCGGTCATTTTTCCGTTCTGGCGCATTATTCAAAATGAATAACCTTCCTTCTTTTCCAGGGCTGGCTGTGGCTGCGCTTGCGGTTGTGGCGGTGCTGCGGCGGGCCGGGCGGGCGGTGCGCCGCCGCTATTGGCGTCCTCCGCATCTTCCAGAATACGGCCTGCTTCTTCCGGTGCGATGATGCCGGATGTGCGCAGGCTTTCCACGGCGTCGGCCATGGTTTGCATGCCAAATTTCTGGCCCATCTGCATCATGGAATAAATCTGCGGAATTTTATTTTCGCGGATCAGATTTCGGATCGCGGGTGTCGCTATCATGATTTCATGCGCCGCCACACGCCCGCCACCTTCCTTGCGCAACAAGGCCTGCGCCACTACCGCCTCCAGCGATGTGGACAGCATGGCGCGAACCATTTCCTTGTCGCCCGCAGGAAACACATCAATGATGCGGTCAATTGTTTTAACAGCCGAGTTGGTGTGCAGCGTTCCCATCACCAGATGCCCGGTTTCCGCTGCCGTCAAGGCCAGCGAGATGGTTTCACGGTCGCGCATTTCCCCCACCAGGATCACATCCGGGTCTTCGCGCAAGGCGCTTTTCAGGGCGCGGGCGAATGAGTGGGTATCGCGGCCGACTTCGCGGTGATTGATCAGCGCCTCACGCGACGTGTGCACAAATTCAACCGGGTCTTCGATCGTCAGGATATGCCCGCCGCGCGTATTGTTGATATAGTCAATCATCGCGGCCAGCGTTGTGGATTTGCCGCTGCCCGTAGGGCCGGTTACTAGCACCAGGCCGTGCTCAAGTTCCGCCAGCCGGGCAAGCGCTGGCGGCGCATTTATTTCATCCAGCGTTTTGATCACGGTGGGAATGACGCGAAATACCGCCGCCGCGCCATCTTTATTGCTGAAGGCGTTGACGCGAAACCGCGCATTATCGCCAAATGAAATCGCGAAATCCGTTTCCAGTTCGACTTCAAATACGGCGCGTTGCGCTTCGCTCATCACGGTATGGAGCATGGCGCGGATCGCATCGCCGCTCAGCGGGCCGGCCTTGATCCGGCGCAGGCTGCCATCAATGCGCAACACCGGCGGGCCGCCCCCCGACAGATGCAAATCCGACGCCCCGTTTTCGATGGCAAAAGCAAGCAGTTCCGAAATTTCCATTGCGTGTCCTGCGTCATCACCTGGTTTAACGATTACAGATTACAGCGTACTTATTACCGCAACATCAACAGGCTTAAGGGCTGCGGCGCGCCACCGGCGGCCAGCAGCACAACGGCATAGAGGCCAACGGCAAGGGCAGGCCCGAACGGAAACACCGCATCACCGCCCCGCCACCGCCAGCCAGCCGCAAACAGGATGCCCGCAAGCCCGGAAATCATCATAAAATCCGCCAGACCATAAATGCCAGTCCACAACCCGGCGACAGCAAAAAATTTCACGTCCCCAAACCCCAGCGCCTCGCGCCCCTTGAGACGCTGAAACGCTAAGCGCAGCAGCCATGCAATGGCAAACCCCGCCAATGCGCCAGTTCCTCCCGATATCCACGCATCCATGCTGTTATCTGTCAAGGCATGGTAGGCGACGCCAATTCCGGCAAGCGCCAGCGACGCCTGATCGGGGATAATCTGATATTCCAGGTCAATGGCCGTGATAATCACCAGGCCAACGGCCAGCGCCCCCAGCGCGAATACCGGCAATCCCGGTCCCGCCGCCGCCAGCGCCAGCATGAACAATATAGCCGTAATGATTTCGATAATTGGATAGCGTAGGGAGATGGCCGTCTTGCAATACCGGCATTTGCCCTGCGACCAGACATATGAAAACACAGGAACCAGATCGGCAACGCCAAGATTGTGCCCGCAGTGCGGGCAATGTGAACGCCCCATGACAATGGATTCTCCGCGCGGCAGACGGTATGCAATCAGGTTTGCAAAACTGCCCAACAGCAATCCGGACAGCACCGCTTTTGCATAGAGCATCACAGGCGTTATGATCATCTGCGAATGGTCTGGCTTATCAATGAAGCGGTTTCATTGAGCCATGGACGGATATTGGTCAGGCCGAGCCGCGTCTCAACAATATAAAATGAGGTCGCCAATACGGCAAAGCAGGCCAGCAGCACGAATGATGACACAATCGCGGGCGCGGGGCGCAACCACCAGGGAATGGGAAAAAACCTGTCCGTCCGCCGCAGGCTCAGCTGGCGCGCCTCGCGCACGGCCGCCCGCACATGTTTGCGGCTGACCTGGGTGGCGCCTTCGGAAAAGGCCGCCAGCAGGCTTTTGTCGCCCAGAATATTCATCAGGCGCGGATTACACTGGCCTGCCCGCACCAGATGCTGGATGCTTGATTCCGCAAATATTTCCATGGCCGCGTCGGGATTGCGGCTCGCTATTTTGGCCCGGTAGCGGATGTAGGCGATGGCTTCCGGCTCCGTCAGAGGCTTTGTCTCAAACGAAAAATTGATACGCTGCGCCACCTGGCGCAAATTGTGCCTGGCCAGCAGCCTGTCCAGTTCCGGCTGGCCGAACAGGACAATCTGCAACAGCTTGCGTTTTTCTGTTTCCAGATTGGAAAGCAGGCGGATCGATTCCAGCCCGGTCTCGCCAAGCGCCTGCGCTTCATCGACCAGAACAATACTGTTAATGCCCTCGGCATGTTTCTGAATCAGGAACCGGTTCAGACTGTTATAAAGATCGTCCGAATGCTGAACATCCAGGCCAAATTCCCGGCAGATGGCGCGCACCACCCAATCGGCGTCGTTGCGCGGATTATTCAGATAGGCGATTTCAACTTTTTCTCCGAGGGCATCCAGAAGCATGCGGCATAAAAGGGTTTTTCCTGTGCCAACTTCGCCCGAAACCTTGACAATGCCTTCACCACGGCCAATCGCATAAAAAACTGATTCATAAACTTCCTGATGCGCCATCCCGGGAAAATACATCGCCGTATCCGGGGTTAGCGAAAACGGATGTTCGGCCAGATTGAAATGTGTCAGATAGGGCATCGGATCATTTCACGTCCAGATAGGTCATGCGGCTTCGCACTGTTTCCAGGGGGATCTGTCCATCGGGATTTTGCGCCGCCATTTCCAGGCATTTCCGGTAATAGCGCAGCGCATTCTGTGGCTGCCCCCATTTGTCGTACAAAACCGCCAGATTAAAAATATATTTGGCATTTTCCGGGTCAAGCGCCACGGCCCTGTCCAGGCTGCGCGCCGCCATTTCAAAATTCCCCTGCGTCATCAGGACCATGCCAATCTGTGCGGGCAGTAATGCGGTTTTGGGATTTAACCGCTGCAATCTTTCAAGTTGCGCCAGTGCGTGTTCCGGCGCCTGCGCCGACACCAGACCCAGCAGATTGACCATCGCCCATTCATCACCTGGAAACGCCGCCAGCACATCTTCATAGGCGCTGATCGCCAGCAGGGATCGCCCAAGTTTTTGCAGAGCTGCGGCGCGTCCCAGCAGGGCAAGCCTGTCCCTGGGGTTATTGCGCAGCAACAGGTCGTAAATATGCAGGGCTTCTTCCGGCTGATTGCGTTCCAGCATGAGCGCAGCACTTTCATACCGTTCACGGACAATCGCCGTGTCATCGGTAATCTCAACCGGCCCGCGCTGCCCGATATTTTCGCCTGCCGCCGTCCGGTCGAGCCGGATAGGGGCGCCAAGGCCGGACAGGGCTTCGCGCGCCACCTGCTCCTCGACGAATTTTTCCAGGCCGCCATCGCGCACGCGCTTTTGACCGGGCCTGACTTCCGCCGGATCTGGTGTTGCGCCAATGCGTTCAGGCGCCGCCGCCTCAGTTTGCGCCGGATCAGCCGCTTCTTCATCCAGCGCTTGCGCCAGATTATCCGCCGCATCAGCAATAGAAGGCTCAGATGTGGCCTGTTCCTGCGGCGCGGGATCGACCGGGACCGGTTCTGCCGCCGCCTGCACATCAGCGACGGGCGGTTGCGGCGCCGGAACCGTTTCAGGCGTCGCTACCTGTTGTGGCGGGCTCGCGGGCATTAACAGCGCGATAGAAACCGCAATAGCCGCCAGCCCGACAAGCCCGAATAGCGTCAGACGCGCGATGCGCATGACGCCGCCCTGTTTGCCCGTGGACGCAAAACCTTCGGCCATCAATCGTTCCGCCAAAGGCGCAGTCGCAGCGGCGCCTGCCCGCGATGCGTCGGCGGCATCTGCTTTTTTCGCCCCTTTTTCACGCAATTGCGTTGCTTGATGAAGGGCTTTGTATAATAGGCTCATGCCGGTTTCCCGTGCGGTCTACGCTGAGTCGCTGTCACTTTATACATGATTTCCACGTCTGCTCGCGATCATTCCGTATTCGCCGTACTCGCCGTGCTCAGCCATGCCAGCGCTGCTTCCAGGCCTGGAACATCAGGATATTCCATAATAGTTGCGGGCTTTCGCCGCCGTCTTTTTGCAGGCGTTCCCAGGCCGCCAGTACCGCAGCCCCATCAAAAAATCCGTCCTGTTCCAGTGCTTTCGGGTCCAGCAGGGCCGCCCCCCAGTCGCGCAAAGGCCCGCGCAGCCAATCCTGCAATGGTACGGCAAACCCGGCCTTGGGCCTGTCGATCAAATTTGGGGGCAGATAACGGCCCAGCAGGCGGCGCAATATCCATTTGCCCTCGCTGCCGCGCATTTTCATCTGGGGTGGCAGTGTCCAGGAAAATTCCACCAGCCGGTGATCCAGCAGCGGTTCGCGCGCTTCCAGTCCGGCCGCCATGCTGGCCCGGTCCAGCTTGGTCAGAATATCGCCGGGAAGATATCCCAGCATATCGTCAAACTGCATATGCGGCACAAATGACGCATCGCTAACCGGAAGCGCATGACCAATGCGCTGCGGCGGCGGATGGCGCAAAAACCGGTTCGGGTTCGTCCCCTGCTGCATCAGTATCTGGTACAGGCCGGCCCGGTCCTGCGCCCCGATGGCGGCAGCAAGCTGATGCAGCTTTTCACCCGGTCTATTGATCTGGTGTCGCGCCGGCAGCATGGCGGCAATCCTGTCCCAGCGCTCAGTGGGCGTCCGGCGTAATAACCCCGCCACCATATGGCGCATCGCCATGGGCAGCGGGCTCAATATATGCGCAATACGGTTAAACCACGCATAGCGGTTATAGCCTGCAAACAGTTCATCCCCGCCATCCCCGGACAGCGCAACGCGAACATGCCTGCGGGTCAGGGCGCAAACCAGATAGGCCGGCAGTTGCGAGGAATCGCCAAACGGTTCGTCATAGATATCCGCAAGTTGCGGCACAATCTGCAAGGCGTCATCCGCAGAGAACATATGTTCGGTATGATCCGTACCAAGAATATCCGCCACCTGCCGGGCATAGGGCGCCTCGTTCAACCGGTCATCGGCAAAGCCAATGGTAAAGGTGCGCACGGGCCGGGTGCTTTGCGCCTGCATCAACGCCACCACCAGGGATGAATCGATGCCGCCCGACAAAAACGCGCCCAGCGGCACATCCGCCACCATACGCCGGGCCACAGCGTCTTTCAGCAGCGTTTCCAGTGTCTCCAGGGCGTCCGCCGTGGCGATACGGGCGCGCCCGGCGCGCACCACCTGCCGCAGATCCCAATAAGTTTCAAACCGCAGGCGCCCATCGGGCGCCAGATGCAACATGGTTCCCGGCATCACCTGATACACCCCATGATAAATGCTGTAGGGCGCACCAATATAGGAATAGGCGATCATGTCCCCCACTGCCGCTGGGTTGATGTGCGGGCGAAAGCCATCATGGCGATGCAGCGCCTTCAATTCCGATCCAAACAGGAACAGCCCGTTCTGATGGCTCCAGTATAAGGGCTTCACCCCCACGCGATCGCGGATCAGCGTCAGGCTGCGCGATTGCTGGTCCCACACGGCAATAGCGAACATGCCCAGCAGGCGGCGCACGGTTTCGCCAATGCCCCAGCAGGCAAAGCCTTCGGCGATGGTTTCGGTGTCGCTGTGGCCGCGAAACACATGGCCACGGCGCTGCAATTCCTGCCGCAGCTCGCCGAAATTATACACTTCGCCATTATACGCGATGATATAGCGTCCATTGCCGGACATCATCGGCTGCGCGCCCTGCGGCGACAGATCAATGATCGACAGCCGCTGATGCCCGATGCCGACGCCTGCCAGCGCATCTACCCAGACGCCTGCATCATCGGGACCGCGATGCCTCAAACTTTCCGCCATGCGGCGCGCCTGATCCGCCAGCGCCCCTGCCTCGCCCGGGCGTGAGGGGCGCCGGTCCACAAAACCCGCTAACCCGCACATTGCAACTTTGCCATTTATATTCCGCGTGATTCGTATAGAAGCGGCTATACTAGCAGCAACTGACGCAATGGATGGTGCAATGCGTAACCCCCAGCCAAACTCCGATCCGCCCGGCGCGGTTGACCCCCGGTTCTGGGCGGGAAAGCGGGTGCTGCTTACCGGGCATACGGGTTTCAAGGGAAGCTGGCTGTCGGTGTGGCTGGCGCAGATGGGCGCGGAAATTTTCGGATATGCGCTGGCCCCTGAACGGGATGACGATATTTTTTCGGCGCTGGATTTGCCCGCGCGTCTGGGGGGACGCCTGCACCACCAGATCGGCGATGTGCGCGATCTGGACAGTTTGACGCAAGCGGTGCGCGTGGCGCGCCCGGATATTATTTTCCATCTGGCGGCGCAGCCCCTGGTGCGGCGCTCCTACCGCATGCCGGTGGAAACATTCGCTACCAATGCGCAGGGAACGGTGCATGTGCTGGGCGCGGCGCGCGCCCATGATGGGGTAAGCGCGATCGTCATCATCACCACCGACAAAGTGTATGAAAATACCGGCGATGAACAGGCCTATGCCGAGACCGACCGGTTGGGAGGGCATGATCCCTACAGCGCCAGCAAGGCCATGGCAGAAATTGCCGTCAGCGCGTGGCGGCGCTCATTTTATTCCGCAGATGGACCGGCTATCGCCACCGCCCGTGCGGGCAATGTCATTGGCGGCGGCGACTGGAGCGAAGACCGCCTGATTGCCGACGCGATGCGCGCCTGGCGCGCGGGTACGGAATTGATCATCCGCAATCCTCATGCCATCCGTCCCTGGCAGCATGTGTGCGATCCGTTGCGCGGTTATCTGATGCTGGCCCAGGCGCTGGCGGCCGACGGCGCACGCTATGCCCAGGCCTGGAATTTCGGGCCGGAAATATATTCTGTATGCGACGTAGGGGGCGTGATCGGCCGGTTGGCCACCCTTATGCGCAGCCATGATTTCCCGGCGCGCTGGCGTTCTGATCCGCCCAAGGATCAACCCCACGAGGCCGCGCGTCTTGAACTGGATTGCAGCAAGGCGCGTGAAGAACTGTTTTGGCGCCCACAGCTTGACCTGGATGCGGCGTTATCCCGCACAGCCGGCTGGTGCCGCGCACAGATTTCGGGCGCGTCACCGCAGGCGCTGTTTGATCTGACGGTGGCGCAGATTAACAGCTAAACCCGTACCGCGCCCGTATGCGTGGCTTCCAGCGCAAAGGCGGCGGCCATCAGCGCTTTTGTATAATCCGTCTGCGGATGATCGAAAATCATGTCGGCATCGCCCTGTTCGACAACGCGCCCGGCCTGCATCACAATGACCTGATTGGCCATGGCGCGCACCACTTTCAGATCATGGCTGATAAACAGATAAGCCAGGCCGTGGCGCGCCTGCAAATCGCGCAGCAGGTCAACAATCTGCGCCTGCACGGTCATGTCCAGCGCGCTGGTGGGTTCATCCAGAACGACCAGGCGCGGTTGCAGCGCCATGGCGCGGGCAATGGCGATACGCTGGCGCTGACCACCCGAAAATTCATGCGGATAGCGGTCCTGCATGGCGGGATCAAGTCCCACTTCGCTCAGCGCGTTGGCCACAATGGCGCGCTGTTCATCTGTAGACAGGCGTTTGCCATGCACCATCAATCCTTCGGCGATGATCTGCCCCACTGACAGTCGCGGACTTAGCGAACCATACGGATCCTGAAACACGATCTGCATGTTCTTGCGCAAGGGGCGCATCTGCTGGCTGTTCAGATCATGGATCGGATTGCCCACATAGGTAATTTTGCCCTGCGATGCGATCAGACGCAGAATAGCCAGACCAAGCGTGGTTTTTCCTGAACCGGATTCGCCCACAATACCCAGGGTTTCGCCCGCCCGCACCGAAAGCGAAATGCCGTCCACGGCCTTGACATATTCCTGGGTGCGGCTGAACAGGCGGCGCTTGAGCGGAAACCACACTTTCATATCCTCCGCCGTCAGCACCACCGGCGCGTCAGGCTTCACCGCATGCGGGCGGCCTTTGGGTTCGGATTCGATCAGATGCCGGGTATATTCCTCATGCGGATGATCGAACACCTGTTGCACCGGCCCGGATTCGATAATTTTTCCGCCCAGCATGACGCACACATCATCCGCCATTTTGCGCACAATTCCCAGATCATGGGTGATCAGCAGCATCGCCATGCCCAACTGTTTTTGCAGGCGCTGCAACAGTTCCAGAATCTGCGCCTGTACGGTGACATCAAGCGCGGTAGTGGGTTCATCGGCGATAAACAGGTCCGGTTCATTGGCCAGCGCCATGGCGATCATCACACGCTGACGCTCGCCGCCCGAAAGTTCATGCGGATAGGCGCCCAGCCGCGCCTCGGCGTTGCGCAACCCCACCAGATGCAGCAGTTCCAGCACACGCGCCTGCACCTCGGCGCCCCGATAGCCCTTGTGCAGTTCCAGTATCTCGCCCACCTGGCGCAAAATCGGATGCAGCGGATTAAGGCTGGTCATCGGTTCCTGAAACACCATGGAAATGCGATTGCCGCGCACCTTGCGAAGCGCGGCTTCATCCGCGCCCATCAGTTCCTGACCGTTAAATCTGATCGAACCGGACGGGTGGCTGGCCGCCGGATAGGGCAGCAATTGCAGAATACTCAGCGCCGTGATGGATTTGCCCGAACCGGATTCGCCCACCAGCGCCAGCGTCTTGCCTTTTTCCAGCGTGAAAGAGGCGCGCTCCAGCGCCAGCACATCACGCCCCTCCGAACGAAATGCGACAGACAGATTGCGGACCTGTAACAAATGTTCGCCGCTCATTTTGCGCCCAGCGCTTTACGCGGATCAAACGCATCGCGCACCGCCTCACCCACAAACACCAGCAGGCTCAGCATCACGGCAATCACCGAAAATGCGGTAATGCCCAGCCAGGGCGCCTGAATATTATTTTTACCCTGCGCCAGCAATTCCCCCAGCGACGGCGATCCCGGCGGCAGGCCAAAGCCCAGAAAATCCAGCGAAGTCAGCGTGGTGATGGACCCGTTCAGAATAAACGGCATGAAGGTCAGCGCCGCCACCATGGCGTTGGGCAGCATATGCCGCCACATGATGGTCACATTGCCGACGCCCAGCGCGCGCGCGGCGCGGACATATTCAAAATTGCGGGCGCGCAAAAACTCCGCGCGGACCACCGGCACCAGGGCGATCCAGCTAAAGGCTAGCATGATGCCCAGCAATATCCAGAAATTCGGCTCAATCACGGCAGCCAGAATGATCAGCAGGTAAATGATCGGAACCGATGTCCAGACTTCGATAAAACGCTGAAACCCCAGATCGATCCAGCCCCCGAAATATCCCTGCACCGCGCCCGCAATAACGCCGGCAATCGACGAAAAAATCGTCAGGGTCAGGCCGAACAGCACGGAAATCCGGAACCCGTAAATCAGCCGCGCCATCACGTCGCGCGCCTGATCGTCCGTACCCAGCCAATTATCCGCCGATGGCGGCGCGGGGGCCGGAACCGGCAAATCCAGATTGATGGTGTCATAGCTGTAGCGGATCGGCGGCCACCAGATGCGTCCGTCTTTTGCCGCGATTAAATCTTTCAGAAACGGGTCGCGATAATCCGCCTCGGTGTCAAAATCGCCGCCAAACGCGGTTTCGGGATAGCTGACGAATGCCGGAAAATAATAGTCCCCGTCAAACCGCAACAGCAGCGGCTTGTCATTGGCGATCAGTTCCGCAAACAATGTGACAAAAAACAGCGCCAGAAAAACCCATGTGGACCAATAGCCACGCTTGTTCGCCCTGAAATTCTGCCATCGTCTGCGGCCAATCGGGGTCATCTTCATACCTCACGGCTGGCGAAATCAATGCGTGGATCAACCCACGCATAGGTCAGATCGCTGATCAGAGAAATCACCAGTCCCATCAGCGAAAAAATATACAGCGTGCCAAACACCACCGGATAATCACGGTTGATGATGGATTCAAACGACAACAGGCCCAGCCCATCCAGCGAAAATATGGTTTCGATCAGCAGAGAATTGGCGAAGAAAATCCCGATAAACGCGCCCGGAAATCCCGAAATTACAATCAGCATGGCGTTGCGGAACACATGCCCATACAGCACTTCACGTTCACTCAGCCCTTTTGCGCGGGCGGTGACCACATAATGTTTTTTGATCTCGTCCAGAAACGAATTTTTTGTCAGCAATGTGGTGGTGGCAAAGCCGCCAATCAGCATGGCGGTGATGGGCAGCGCCAGATGCCAGAAATAATCAACAATGCGCATCGGCCAGGCAAGCTGATCCCAGTTTTCCGACACAATGCCGCGCAGCGGAAACAGATCGAGAAAACTGCCGCCAGCGAACAGAATGATCAGCAGCACCGCAAACAAAAATCCGGGAATGGCATAGCCGATAATGATCACGGCACTGGTCCACACGTCAAACCGGCTGCCATCCTGCACGGCTTTGCGCACCCCCAGCGGAATGGAAATCATATAGGCCAGCAGCGTCGTCCACAGGCCCAGCGATATGGAAACCGGCATTTTTTCCTTTATCAGTGAAATCACGCTGACATCGCGAAAATAACTTTCGCCAAAATCAAACCGTAAATAGCCCCACAGCATTTTGCCAAAGCGTTCATGGGCGGGCTTATCAAAACCAAACTGTTTTTCCAGTTCCCTGATGAATTCCGGGTCCAGCCCCTGCGCACCGCGATATTTGCTGCTGGCGGTTCCCTCAAAATTCTGGGCGCGCGCCGCACCGCCGGTCATTTCCCCGCCGCCGCCGGAAAACCGCGCGGTGGCCGAAACATCCGTACCCTGAACCTGCGCAATAATGCGCTCCACCGGGCCGCCGGGCGCAAACTGCACCAGCAGAAAATTGATCAGCATGATGCCAAACAAGGTCGGGATCATCAGCAGGATGCGATAGCCGATATAGCGCGCCATCAGTTCGCCTTTCCGCTGTCGATACGCGCGGCCTTCGCCGGATCAACCCACCAGGTGTCAATGATGCCCGTGTCATATTTTGGCGTCACGGGCGGGCGGCCAAAACGGTCCCAATAGGCAATGGTGTGCACGCCCTTGAACCATTGCGGCACCCAGTAATGCTGGCTGCGCAACACGCGGTCGAGCGCCTTTGCGGCCGCAGTGAGGGCTGCGCGATCCGGGGCGGCGATCACTGCTTCGATCAGTGCATCGATTACCGGATCAGAAATGCCAGCAATATTGCGGCTTCCCGGCTGCGCCGCGGCGGCGGAAGAAAAATACCCGCGCAACTCAATGCCCGGCGTATTGCGCTGCACATAGCGTGATGTGGTGATGTCGAAATCAAAACTTTCCACGCGCGCTTCATATTGTGAGGGATCAACCGTGCGCACCTTTGCGTCAATGCCCAACCGTTTCAGATTGCGGATATAGGGACCGATGATGCGCTCAAAGGCGGTTTCATAATTCAGGAATTCGATTGTCAGGTGTTCGCCGCTGGCGTTCACACGTTTGCCGTCTTTAACGCGCCAGCCCGCCGCATCCAGCAACTCACCTGCCTGCTTCAGTTCCTCACGCAGATTGCCGCTGCCATTGGTGACGGAGGGTATATAGGCGCGATCAAACACAGCAGCGGGCAGTTTGTCCCGGTGCGGTTCCAGCAATGCAAGCTCGGCGGCGCCGGGCAGGCCCGATGCGGCAAGCGTGGAGTTTTCAAAATAGCTGTCCGTGCGGTCATACAGGCCAAAAAACAGATTGCGGTTGGCCCATTCAAAATCAAACGCCAGATCAAGCGCGCGCCGCACCCGGATATCGGCAAATTTTTCGCGCCGCAAATTGATGAAAAATCCCTGCACCCCGGACGGGTTTTCGTCCGCCAGCGTGGCGCGCACCACGCGCCCGTCACGCTTTGCTGGAAAATCATATTCCGTCGCCCAGGTTTTCGAGGTGAATTCCTCACGCATATCATACGCCCCCGCCTTGAAGGCCTCAAACGCCACGGAACGGTCGCGGAAAAAATCATAGCGGATGGCGGCGAAATTAAACCGCCCGCGATTGACCGGCAAATTCCATCCCCAATAATCCGGATTGCGGGCATAGGTGATGGAACGGCCAAGCTGCACATCTTTTACCTTGTACGGGCCGCTTCCCAGGGGCGGTTCCACCGTGGTCGCAGTAAAATCATGCGCCGTATAATAGGCTTTGGAAAACACCGGCAATTCCGCCACGATCATAGGCAGGTCGCGGGTTTCCGCGCCCGCGAAAGTAAAGCGCACATGCTGCGCATCCAGCGCCTCTGCTCTGGCCACGTCGCGCAATGGCAGGCGGATAAAGGGATGGCCATCCTTTTTCAGCATGTCAAAACTGAACGCCGCGTCGGCGGCGGTTACAGGCGTACCGTCATGAAAGCGGGCCTCGCCGCGCAAAGTGAATGTCACCGACCTGCGATCTTCTGAAATTTCGGCAGATTGCGCCAGCAGCCCATACATGGCGTCGGGTTCATCCATGGCGCGCACCATCAGCGTGTCGAACAGCAGGTTCAATCCTTCTGCCGGCTGCCCTTTCAGGATAAAGGCGTTCAGACTGTCAAACGATGTAACACCGGATGTGCCGATCATCGACAATTGCCCGCCCGCTGGCGCATCGGGGTTTACATATGCGAAATGCGTGAAATTTTCGGGATATTTCAGATCGCCAAACGCCGACAGCCCATGACTGGGTGCGGCGTGTGCGGGGATGGTGATGAGTAAGAGCAGGATGAGGCTAAATAAAATTCGCATTGGGCGCCCAGGTTAATTGGCCTTGGCGCCTTTGTACCACCACAGATCGGGAAAGCCGATATTATAATCGGGCAGGGGCTTTGGATATTCCAGCACATTCCAATAGGCCACGCGGGTTATGGGCGTATGCCATTGCGGCACCAGATAATGACCCCACAACAATACCCGGTCGAGAGCGCGGCTGGCCGTGATCAATGCGGCGCGGTTCTCAGCAAAGATGATCCTGTCAATCAGCGCATCAACCACAGGGCTTTTGACGCCCGCCAGATTGCGGCTGCCGGGGCGGTCTGCTGCGCTGGCGCTCCAATATTCGCGCTGTTCGTTGCCCGGTGAAAGCGAGTTCGCAACGCCGCCAATGATAATGTCAAAATCATAGGCGTCGGTGCGATTTTTATATTGCGCGGTGTCAATCATGCGGATCAATGGCTTGATACCCAGCCGTTCCAGGCTGCGCGCATAGGGCGATACGACGCGCTCGAAATTCGGCTGATCCAGTAAAAACTCGACCTGCATTTTTTCGCCGCTGGCGGCATGGGTCAACACGCCGTCCTTCACCTGCCAGCCGGCCTCTGCAAACAGGCGTTGCGCCTCGCGCAGATTTTTGCGGTTCTCGCCGCTTCCGCCGGTCACTGGCGGCTTATAAATAGTGGTGAAAACTTCCGGCGGCAGTTGCGCCCGATAAGGTTCCAGCAACGCCAGTTCGGCGGCGTCGGGCAGTGCGCTCGCCGCCAGTTCGGAATTCTGGAAATAGCTGCTGGAGCGCGCATATTGGCCATAGAACAGGTTCTTGTTCGCCCATTCAAAATCAAACGCATAGTTGAACGCCTGGCGCACGCGCGGATCGGAAAACTTGGTGCGCCGTGTATTGAACAAAAACCCCTGCATGGGTTCGGCATTGCGGGTTTCCAGTCCGGCGCGCACCACCTTGCCCTGTTTTGCCGCAGGAAAATCATAACCAATGGCCCAGTTCCTGGCGCTGGTCTCGAAGCGCACATCAAAATTATTGGCCTTGAAGGCTTCCAGCGCCACCGTGTCGTCGCGGTAATATTCAAACACGATCTGGTCAAAATTATGCGCCCCCACATTCACGGGCAGGTTCTTGCCCCAATAATCCTTCACGCGCTCCAGGGTAATATTGCGGTTCGTTTCAACCTTGCCGATGCGATAGGGGCCACTGCCCAATGGCGGCTCCAGCGTCGTTGCCTCAAAATCCCGGCCTTTCCAGTAATGTGCGGGCAGGATCGGCAATTGTCCCATGATCAGCGGCAATTCGCGATTGCCCGCCGCGTCAAATTCAAAGCGCACCCCATTTGCTCCCGCCTTGGCGGCGCTTTTCACATTGGCGTAATAGAAGCGGTAAACCGGCGCGCCCTTGTCACGCAGGATGTTGAAGCTGAACACCACATCTTCCGGTGTGACTGGCTTGCCGTCATGCCAGCGCGCTTCGGGTCGCAGGGTGAACACAACCCATGAAAAATCCGCCGCGACCTCGATGGAGGAGGCCAGCAAGCCATATTCCGCACCCGCTTCGTCATAGGATGCGCTCAGCAGCCGGTCATAGATCTGGCTTGCGCCCGCCGCCGCCTCGCCTTTCAGGATAAACGGGTTCAGGCTGTCAAAGCCGCCAATCGCCGCCATGCGCAACACGCCGCCCTTAGGGGCGTCCGGATTGACATAGTCAAAGCGTTTGAAATCCGCTGGATATTTCAGTTCGCCAAACAATGACAGGCCATGCGAGGTGCGGCTGTCCGCCGCTTGCGCAACACCGGCGGCGATCAGCAAAAGCGCAATCAGGCATCCAGTGATTTTTCGCATGGGCCTATCGTTGGTTAATGGCGGCTCCGGTTACTTCTTTGGAAGCGGCGGCGCCTTGGGGCTGTTGTCGCGCAGATACAAAATGACATCGGCGCGATCCGCCTGCTTTTTCAGGCCCGCAAAGGCCATTTTGTTACCGGGTATTGCCGCCTTGGGATTGGCAAGATATTTATCCAGGTTCTCATAGGTCCATTCCCCGCCATGGCCGGTCATGGCCGGTGAATAGCCAAAGCCGGCAGCCGACGCAACTTTGCGGCCAACCACATCGTGCAGATTGGGGCCTACCTTGTTGCCCGCCGCCGCGTCAACCGCATGACAGGCGGCGCATTTCTTAAAGACTTTTGCGCCATTGTCCGCATTACCGGCGGCCAGCGCCGCCGCCAGGCTTACTTCGCCCGCTGCTGCGGGGGCTCCTGCCTCTGGCGCGCCTTCAGCCGGGGCTTCGGCCTTTGCAGATTCGGTCCCGTGCGATTCGGGTTCCGGAAAAATCTGTTCGCTCGCCAGGCTGATGGCGAACAACAGCAGAAAAGTGCCTAAAATGGCGCCTGCTATCTTGTTAATTGTAAACGAATCCATGATTTTCCGCCTTGCTGGTAACGACGCGGGACATTAGCCGCTTCCGGCGGCACGGCGCAAGCCGTATAAGGGGGGCCAAATCACGCTTATTCAGGAAGCCAATCAGGTGAACACCCGCAATCCGATCATTATTATTCCCGCCCGTATGGGGGCTACACGGCTGCCCAATAAGCCGCTGGCCGATATTCATGGCCAGCCCATGATTGTGCATGTCTGGCGCAGGGCAATCGAATCGAAAGCCGGGCGGGTGCTGGTCGCGGCGGGCGAACAGGAAATCGTTGATGTGATCCTTGCGGCGGGCGGCGAGGCGGTGCTGACCGATTGCGAACTTACCACCGGGTCTGACCGGATTGCGCAGGCGGTAAAACGGCTGGACCCGCGTCAGGAACATGATTTTGTGATCAATCTGCAGGGCGATCTGCCCACTATTCCGCCCGCTGATATCGGGACTGTGCTGCTGCCACTGGCCGACCCGGTGGTGGATATTGCGACGCTGGTGACCGAAATTACCCGGCCCGAAGAAATCCATGATCCCAATGTGGTGAAAGCGGTGCTTTCATTTCCGGTGAAACAGACCGGCCCGGTACGTATTGCCAATGCGCTGTATTTCAGCCGCACCGCCGTTCCATCAGGCGAAGGGCCGCTGTATCATCATATCGGCATCTATGCGTACCGGCGTTCCGCGCTGGAGCAGTTCGTCATCCTGCCACCTTCTGTGCTGGAAAAGCGCGAGAGGCTGGAACAGTTGCGCGCCATGGAAGCGGGCATGAAAATCGCCGCCGCCTATGTAGACAGTGTGCCGCTGGGGGTGGATACCCAGGCCGATCTTGAACGCGCCCGTCAAATTTTAGGTAAATCCGCATGACCAGAAAAACCTCGCCTGCAAGCATAGCAAACATCATCGCCTTTCAGGGCGAACCCGGAAACAATTCGCAAATGGCCTGCCAGGAAGCCTTTCCCGGCATGGAGCCCCTGGCCTGCCCAACCTTTGAAGAAGCCTTTGCCGCCGTCGAAGAAGGCCGCGCCCGGCTGGCCATGATTCCGGTGGAAAATTCCGTGTCCGGACGGGTTGCGGATATTCATCACCTGCTGCCGGAATCCGGCTTGTATATCAATGGCGAGCATTTCTTCCGGGTGCATCATCAGTTGCTGGGGGTCAAAGGGGCGACGCTGGCGGGTCTCAAGACGGTGCGCAGCCAGTTACCCGCGCTCGGCCAGTGCCGCAAACTGATCAATGAATTGAAGCTGACGCAAATTTCCGCCGCCGACACGGCGGGATCGGCCCGTCAGGTTGCAGAGGCGGGCGATCCAACAGCGGCGGCGCTGGCCCCCACGCTGGCGGCGGAAATTTACGGTCTGGATATTTTGCGTGCGAATGTGGAGGATCTGGATCACAACACCACGCGCTTCCTGATCATGTCGAAGGAGCCGCAGGAACCTGCGCCCGATTCTGGTCCGCTAATCACCAGCTTTGTGTTTCAGGTGCGCAATGTGCCCGCCGCCTTGTTCAAGGCCATGGGCGGTTTCGCCACCAATGGCGTCAATATGACCAAGCTGGAAAGTTATCAGCTCGACGGCTCGTTCAATGCGACGCAATTTTACGCGGATGTGGATGGGCATCCGGCGCAGCGTGCGCTGCGTCTGGCGTTTGAGGAACTGGAGTTTTTCTCATCGCACCTGAAAATTCTGGGCGTGTACCCCGCGCACAAATACCGGCGGGTGCAGAAGTAGAATCCCGTAATGTCCCTATTATGCGCTGTCCTGAGCGGACTTTCGCGGTTTGGCCGGTTTTTGCGCCGCTTCCAGCGCCGCGATGCGGGCTTCGAGGCGGAGATTTTCCGCCCGTGCTTCGGCGGCCATGGCGCGTACAGCGTCAAATTCTTCGCGCGGCACCAGGTTCATGCTCTCCAGCCAGCGTTCCAGTCGCTGGCGCAACAGCACGTCGATTTCGCCTTTCATGCCTTGCGCGGCGCCTGCGGCGTTCAGCATCAGTTTGGCAAGATCGTCAAGAAAGCGGTTTTCGGTTTGCATGCAGGGCCCCGTGACGGCATATGGTTGCGGCAACATTTCTGGCGGGTACAGTAGCACAGATTGAACGGGTGGTAAGGATGTTCGAATTCCCCTCTATTGATCCAGTTGCCTTTCAGATAGGGCCGCTGGTTATCCGCTGGTATGCGCTGGCCTATCTCGGCGGGATTTTACTGGGCTGGGCCTATGCGGACCGGCTGGTGCGCATGACGGCCTTGTGGCCGCAGGGCAAGGCTCCGGGTACGCCTGAACTCATCAGTGATTTCGTCGCCTGGGTGACGCTGGGCATTATCCTTGGCGGGCGGCTGGGCTATGTGCTGTTTTACAATCCCGGATATTATCTGTTTCACCCCGGCGAGATTTTGTTTGTCTGGCAGGGCGGCATGTCATTTCACGGCGGGCTGATCGGCGTGTCGCTGGCGATAGTGATATTCACCCGCAGCAATGGTGTCGCACTGGGCAGTTTCGCCGATCTGGTGGCCAGCGTTGCGCCCATCGGCCTGCTGTTTGGCCGCCTTGCCAATTTCATTAACGGTGAATTGTGGGGCAGGGTCACCACCGCGCCGATTGGCATGATATTTCCCAATGGGGGGCCTGAACCCCGTCACCCTAGCCAATTGTATGAAGCAGGGCTGGAAGGGCTCGCACTGCTGCTGCTGCTGTTTGTGGCGGGCCAATATACCCGGGCGCTGTCGCGGCCATGGCTGATCACCGGTATATTCGGCGTGTGGTACGGGGCGTCGCGCATCTTTGTGGAACTGTTCCGCGAACCCGACGTCCAGATCGGGTTTCTGGCGGGGGGCGTTACCATGGGCATGGTGCTGTCGCTGCCGCTGGTTCTGGGCGGCGCGGGATTAATCGTCATGGCGCTGCGCAAACCCGCTGCATGAACGAACTGTTGCACCATATTCAGGCCATTATCCGTGATCAGGGGGCGGTCTCGCTGGCTACCTATATGGGGCTGGCGCTCGGCCACCCGAAGCATGGCTATTACCATAGCCAAACCCCGTTTGGAGCAGTTGGGGATTTTATTACCGCACCCGAGATCAGCCAGATGTTTGGCGAACTGATTGGATTATGGTGTGTGCAACGCTGGCGCGATATGGGCAGCCCGCCTGCGTTCATGCTGTGCGAGCTGGGGCCGGGGCGCGGCACGCTGATGGCCGATGCGCTGCGTGCGGCGCGGCTTGCGCCGGATTTTCTGAATGCCGCGCGGGTACATCTGGTGGAAACCAGCAGCAAGCTGCGCGAATGTCAGAAGACGGTGATCGGCAACGCTGTTACATGGCATGACACCGTAGCGGACCTGCCGCCATTGCCTGCGCTCATCATCGCCAATGAATTTTTTGATGCGCTGCCGATCCGGCAGTTTCAGCGTGCGCCTGATGGCTGGCGCGAACGCATGGTGACAATTAATCCTGATACGGAACAATTATGTTTTTCCCTGTCTCCCGTGCCCATACGCGAAGATGCGATCATTCCCGCCGCCATGCGAACCGCGCCGGTGGACGCCATCGCGGAACTATGCCCGGCGGGGCAGGGCGTCATTGAAAGTCTGGCGGCGCATCTTTTGGAATATGGGGGTGCGGCCCTGATCATGGATTATGGCCCGGCCAAAAGCGCTGCCGGCGACAGTTTTCAGGCGGTGCGCGGCCATGGCTATTGCGATCCCCTGCAAAATCCCGGTCATGCGGATTTGACCGCCCATGTTGATTTTCAAAGCCTTGCGGAAGTGGCGCATGGTGCGGGGTGCCAAACGGATGGGCCAATATCGCAGGGGCAATTTCTGTTACAGTTGGGCCTTGCCGCGCGGGCGCAGCGTCTGGCGCAAAACGCCGCACCGGATGAACAGGATGCGATCAGGTCTGCATTTCACCGGTTGACGGATGCAGATCAAATGGGACAATTGTTCAAGGTCATGGCCCTGCGCCATCCCGCACTTGCGCCTTCGCCTGGATTTGAGGTGTAAAAAATGAACCGGGAAATCCCCTGTATCACCGCGGATTGCCTTCCGGCGGATGACGTGGTCCGTCATGGATTTTTTACCCGGCAGGGCGGTGTGTCCACGGGCATTTACGCCTCGTTGAATTGCGGGCTGGGATCCGGAGATGCGCCGGATAATGTGCGCCAGAACCGCGACAGGGTTGCGCTAGCGCTGGGCGTCGATATGCTTGCCGGTGTGCATCAGGTGCATGGGCGCGCGGTGCATGTTATTCGCACACGCGAAGACGCCGCACTTCGTCCGCAGGCGGATGGTCTGGTGACCGGTCTTCCCGGAATTGGTCTTTCAGTTCTAAGCGCGGATTGCACGCCCATATTGTTTGCGGACCGTCAGGAGAAAATAATTGGCGCCGCCCATGCGGGCTGGAAAGGCGCGCTGTTTGGCGCAGGCGAGGCGGTGATTGACGCTATGGTGGAAATGGGTGCGCAACGCAACGCCATCATTGCCGCCATCGGCCCCTGCATTTCGCAAGCCGCATACGAAGTGGGGGCGGACTTTGAACAGAATTATCTGGTCCAGGATCCATCAAGCGCTGCGTTTTTTGCGAAATCGGCCAGCCCCGGAAAACGTCAGTTTGCGCTGGCCCCTTATGTCGCAGTCAGGCTTGAACGCGCGGGCATTGCCGCTGTAAAAAATCTTGATCTGTGCACCTATGCGGACGAGGCGCGGTTTTTCAGTTTTCGCCGCACCACCCATCGCGGCGAAAGCGATTATGGCCGTGGCATATCCGTGATTGCGCTCAAGCCATGAGCTTTATCATCCGGCTACTGATTTTTTCCACATTACTTGCGCTGGCTGCATGCGATCCCGATCATCCGCCGCCACGGCCCTATGCGGTGATGCCCAGAGACGCCAGTCTGTTGAATGCCATCGTCCATCAGGCAGGGGTTGAGGTCACGCCGCCCGAAGGCGTCCCGGTGGAAATCGGCGGGCAGCTTGCAAAGGCGCTGGTGGACGCATTGCAGGAACAGGATATTCCCGCCATCACAGGCCAGAGGCTGACGGGCGCGCATGCGATCAAAGGTATGGCCCGGATGGAAACCGGCGCGATAATGATCGACTGGGTGTTGTACACCCCTGACGGGGCCGGACTGGGGGGCGTAAAAGTGCGTGACGCGCTGTCTGTGGATGCGAATGCCGGCAGAGCGCTACCAACAACCGTGATCCAGGCACTGACATCGCAGGCCGTGGCCGCCCTGGCCCTGCATTTCCCCGCGACCAGCGGAGAGCAGGGCGAAAATTTGCGGGTGTTTGTGCCGGATATTCCCGATGTCCCCGGCGATGGCGGCAAATCACTTCCCATCGCCCTGCGCAATGCGCTACGCGCCGCAGGCCTGAGTATTGCCGAAAGGCAGGATACCCAGGCCATCCGAATTGAGGGGCAGGTAATCCTGAGCGAGCTGGATGCAGCCAATCAGCTGGTCAAACTGACCTGGCGGGCGCTGGCCCCCGATGGGTCGGAGATTGGCCTTGTTGACCAAAGCAATCCGGTGCCCCACGGGCGGCTTGATGGCAATTGGGGAGAGGTCGCCTATGGTGCGGCTGCGGGCGCGGCGGAAGGCATTGTTCCCCTGTTGCAGGACTATCAGGCCCGCCCGGCTGCCGACGCAGCAAAACCGGCGCAAACACCGTAAGTCACCGCCAGCCGTTTACTTCTTGTGTCAGGCTTGTTACAAGGCGCGCATCAATCAGATCACAAGGGTGCACCCATGAAGCTGCTGGCGGGCAATAGCAATTTACCCCTTGCGGAGGCCATTGGCGCGCATCTGCATCTGCCCCTGACCAGTGCGACCGTGCGGCGCTTTGCCGACATGGAAATCTTTGTGGAAATTCATGAAAATGTCCGTGGCGAGGATGTTTTTGTTATCCAGTCCACGTCTTTTCCGGCCAATGACCACCTGATGGAACTGCTGATCTGCATTGATGCGCTGCGCCGCGCATCGGCCCGTCGTATCACGGCTGTGATCCCCTATTTCGGCTATGCCCGGCAGGACCGCAAGCCCGGCCCGCGCGCCCCTATTTCGGCCAAGCTGGTGGCCAATATGATTACCACCGCAGGCGCCAACCGGGTGCTGACCATGGACCTGCATGCCGGCCAAATTCAGGGCTTTTTCGATATTCCGACCGATAATCTGTTCGCCGCCCCGGTGCTGATCCGCGATATCAAGGATCATTTTAATGGGATCAAACCGGTGATCGTATCGCCGGATGTGGGCGGCGTGGTGCGCGCGCGCGCACTGGCCCAGCGGCTGGATGGCGATCTGGCGATCGTCGACAAACGCCGCGAACGTGCAGGCGAATCCGAAGTCATGAACATTATCGGCGAGGTAGATGGCCGCGTCTGCATCATGGTCGATGATATTGTCGATAGCGCCGGAACCCTGTGCAATGCGGCCAGGTCATTGAAAGATCATGGGGCTCTCGGCGTTCACGCCTATGTCACCCACGGCGTATTGTCGGGCGGCGCCGTTGCCCGCGTCGAGGCGTCGGTGCTCGAAAGCCTGGTCACGACCGACACCATTGCCCCCACAGAGGCGGTGCGCAAGGCCCGCAATATCCGCACCCTGCCGATTGCGCCGCTGATGGCCGAGGCGATTCACCGCATTTCAGAGGAAAAATCGGTTTCCAGTCTGTTTGATTAGGTTTTTTCCCAGTTGCCCCTTGATAAGCGCGCCCATCGGGGGTAAAACCCGCCCCTTGCAGTATTTCGTTACTTTACCGCACCCCCTGAAAACGGGCCGTGCGGCACAACCGGGTATATTATCATGGCTGAGATGCACACAATTACCGCGCTGAAGCGTGATGAAGCGGGCAAAGGCCCCGCCAGAGCAAACCGCCGTGACGGCCGGGTTCCTGGCGTCATCTATGGTGGCCCCGACAAGCCCCAGATGATTTCCATCGATAATGCGGCGCTGCTGAAAGTCCTGAAGCGCGGCGGGTTCCTCAGTCACCAGTTCATGGTGGATATGGGGGACGGCGCGCCCGTTCGCGTCATTCCGCGCGACATACAGCTTGATCCCGTGCGCGACTTTCCGCTGCATGTTGATTTTATGCGGCTATTCAAAGGCTCGACGATCCATGTGCAGATCCCCGTGCATTTTACGGGTGAGGCAGTATCACCCGGCATCAAGCGCGGCGGCGTTCTGAACGTCGTGCATCATGAAATTGATCTGCTCTGCCCGGTGGATGATATTCCTGATCATGTCGAATGCGATATCAGCGCTCTTGACATAGGCGACGGTCTCCTTATTTCCGCGATCAAGCTGCCACAGGGCGTGCGCCCGGCCATGCGCGGCCGCGATTTCACTGTCGTGACAGTTGCCGCACCCGCCGTCGAAAAAGCAGGCGCCGAACCCGCCGCAGCAGCCGCTGCGCCCGCCGCAGCCGGCGGCAAAGCGCCAGCAGGTGGCAAAGCAGCGCCCGCAGCGCCAGCCGCAAAAACAGGTGGCAAGAAATAGCACCGTTTCCTTTCATCAGATTGAATTTGCGGATTCAATCTGATGACTGCGCGCTCGGATCAATCGCTGATCGCGCTTTTATCTGACCGGGTATTGTTTTGAGGGGCAGAGCCATGCTGCTCTTGGTGGGGCTCGGCAATCCGGGTCAGAAATATTCCAGAAACAGACACAATGCCGGCATGATGGCGGTGGACGCGATAGCTGATCATTACCGGCTGGCGGCGCCGCGCCATCGCTTTCAGGGGGTAACCCGGGATGGCCTGATTGCCGGTGAAAAAGTGGTCTGCCTGAAGCCCGCCACTTTCATGAATCTGTCGGGACAATCGGTCGGCGAGGCGATGCGGTTTTTCAAACTGACGCCTGCGGGTATTGTGGTCTTTCATGATGAACTTGATCTTGCCCCCGGCAAGCTGCGTGTCAAGACGGGCGGCGGAAATGGCGGCAATAACGGGCTGAGATCCATAGATGCGCATATCGGGCCTGACTATCGCCGTGTGCGCATCGGCGTCGGCCACCCGGGCAATAAGGAACTGGTCACGCCCTATCTGCTGAGCGATTTCACGAAGCAGGAAAGCAAGGAATGGCTGGTCCCGTTACTTGATGCGATTGCGGTATGCGCGGAATATCTGACGCGCGGTGAGGATGATGCGTTTCAAAGCCGGGTGGCGGCGCAGATAAAGCCAAACCCGCGCACGGAACGTCCGTCTAAAGACAATTTATAGAAAAGGAACAGGCCCGGATGGGATTCAAATGCGGTATTGTCGGGCTTCCCAATGTGGGCAAGTCAACCCTGTTCAATGCGTTGACGCAAACAGCCGCCGCCGAAGCCGCCAACTATCCGTTTTGCACGATCGAACCCAATGTGGGCGATGTGCCGGTGCCGGATCCGCGGCTCGATAAACTTGCAGCCATCGCCAAATCGGGGAAGATCATCCCAACACGCCTTTCCTTCGTTGATATTGCCGGGCTGGTGCGCGGCGCATCAAAGGGTGAAGGTCTGGGCAATCAATTCCTGTCCCATATCCGCCAGGTGGATGCGATCATCCATGTGCTGCGCTGTTTCGAAGATCCCAATGTCACCCATGTGGATGGCAAGATAGATCCCATCGCCGATGCCCAAACGGTGGAAACCGAACTGATGCTGTCGGATATGGAAAGCTTGGAGCGCCGTGTCGATGCGGCACGCAAAAAAGCCGCCGGCAAGGATAAAGAGGCGATGGCGCAACTGGCGGTGATGGAACCGGCGCTGCAAGCCCTTCGCGAGGGCCGCCCCGCCCGCACCGCAACCATCCCGGAAGATTTGCGCGATGTGTTCTTGCAACTGGGCCTGATCACCGCAAAGCCGGTGCTCTATGTGTGCAATGTCGCCGAAGCCGACGCCGCCACCGGCAATGCCTGGTCCGATGCGGTTGCGGCAAAAGCCAAAGCCGAAAATGCGGCGGCGATTACAGTATCCGCCGCGATTGAGTCCGAGGTCGCAGCCCTGCCCAAGGAAGAACGCGCGGAATTTCTGGAAACCATCGGCCTGAAGGAAACCGGCCTTGCCCGGGTCATTTTTGCGGGGTACGGACTGCTGGATCTGGTAACTTTCTTCACCGTCGGCCCAAAGGAAACCCGCGCCTGGACCGTCCCGCGCGGCGCCAAAGCCCCCCAGGCCGCAGGCGTCATTCACACCGATTTCGAAAAAGGCTTCATCCGCTCGGAGACCATTGGCTATGATGATTACATCGCCTGCAACGGTGAAGCGGGCGCCAAGGATGCAGGCAAGATGCGCCTGGAGGGCAAGGAATATGTGGTCCGCGACGGCGACGTGCTGCATTTCCGCTTTGCGAATTGATGAGGAGATCACATGACAGAAATCAAATATTATTGGGAAGATTTCGTGCCCGGCGAAGTGGCGCAATTCGGGGCCTATCACGTTACGAAAGAAGAAATCATAGAATTCGCCAGCGAATATGATCCGCAGCCGATGCATATTGACGAAGAGGGCGCGAAGAAAAGTTTCATGGGCGGCCTGTGCGCCAGCGGCTGGCATACCTGCGCCATGGCGATGCGCATGATGTGCGATCATTTCATCTTTGAAACAGCGGGCATGGGCGCGCCCGGCGTTGAGGATACGAAATGGCGCGCGCCGGTGCGTCCTGGCGATATTCTGTCCCTGAAGCGCGAATGCCTGGAGCGCCGGGCGTCAAAGTCGCGCCCGGAAATGGGACTTACCCGGTTCCGCTACACCATGACCAACCAGAACGGCGAAGAAAAAATGATCACGGAAGGACTGATGATGATCGCGCGCCGCAATCCCGGCGCGGAGGTTTAAGGCATGGCGCAGTGGCTGGAAGATATTGAACTGGGTAACCGCATTGATCTTGGCGAATGGAAGATGGATGAGGCCGAAATGATCGCCTTCGCGCGCAAATATGATCCGCAGCCCTTTCATATTGATCCGGTACTGGCGGCGCAGTCGCATTTCGGCGGGATTACCGCCAGCGGCTGGTTTACGGTTGCCTGCTGGATGCGCGCGATGATGAAACAGCGTAATGAACAGGTTGCAAAATATGAAAAGCCTGAAATCGAAACCTCAGGGCCAAAACCGCAAAACGGTCCATCGCCGGGTTTTATCAATATGCTCTGGCCAACCCCGGTGCGCCCCGGCGACGTGCTTGCATTCTCGGCCACCACAGCGGAAAAAATACTGATGAAAAGCCGGCCGCAATGGGGCATCATTCGCAGCACCAACGAAGGGTTCAACCAGAAGGGTGAACTCGTGCTGCGCTTTACCGGCCAGGGCATGGTGATGCGCAAGCCGCAATCATAACAGGGGAGGAGCAGGCGATGGCGCATCTGGGAAAAATGATCACGCTGAAAAGCGGCGACGGGGCAGACATCGACTTTTATCATGTCGAGGCGCAGGGCGCGCGCAAGGGCGGCCTGGTCTGCGTAATGGAAATTTTCGGCGTCACAGATCACATCAAGGATGTGTGCGACGCCTGGGCGAAAGATGGGCTGGAAGTGGTTTCGCCTGCGCTCTATGACCGGGTGGAAAAAAACTTTCAGGCCAGCTACTCGCCGGACGATATTCAGAAGGGGCTGGCCCTGCGCGCCAAGACCAGCACCGAAAACAACATCCAGGATGTGCAGACCGGAATTGATTACCTGAAAGGCCGCCATGCAGGCCCTGTGTACGTGACCGGCTATTGTTATGGCGGCACGATCGCCTGGGTGGCCGCATGCCGCTGTAATGGCCTTGCGGCGGCGGCCGGCTATTATGGCGGTGGCATCGGCGATCATATCACCGAGAAGCCGAAGTGCCCCACGATCCTGCATTTCGGCGAACATGACAAAGGCATCCCCATGCCATTGGTGCGCAAAATCGAAGCCGCGCATCCCCAGGTTCCCGTTTATGTCTATGACGCCGGCCACGGCTTCCAGTCCGACCGCCGCACCGACTATAACGAGGCCTGCGCCAAACTCGCCAAACAGCGCTGCCTGGAACTGTTTGCCGCGAACAAGTAGTATCAACAACCTATGTTTTGATTCACTGTCATCTACCATGTTTATGCATTGGCATAATCGCGTAGTTTGGCGTTCAGAATGGTTATGAGTTTTCGCATGATAGCGGTAAGCGCCAGCATTGGTTTTTTGCCGTTGCCGATGAGGCGCTCG
>JBMOMW010000011.1:0-30132 GCA_049325255.1 Pseudomonadota bacterium
ACGAAGGCTGCAATCATAGTTTTCAAATTGCGTTACGCTGTTTCCTGTCATGTGCCTCCATTCAAGCTGATTTCTGCATACGCTCCTTCAGTGCCTGTAATTTTGCGAAGGGCGAATCCGGATCGATGGGCTTGTCCGCCGCCTGCGGGCGGGCTTTTTGCGCGCGCGCTTCATGTTCTGATGGTTTGCTGCTCAATTTTATGTTGCCCTGCGGTTTTGCAGGCTTTGTCTTGGGCCTGGATTTATTTCTGTTTTGCGCATTGTTTTTTTCTGCTTCACGGGCCTGCGCGAGGGCTGGATCCAGCAGGCGCGTTTCACTGATTTCGCGCTTGGGCACCTTATGTTGTGGAATAATAATTTCGCGTTTTGGCTTGGCCTGCCGGGGCGCATGGCTGCGGCGCGAGGGCTGAAACTTCCACAGGACTTGCGGTGGGCCAGCATCGTATGGCGCGCCTGTCTGTGTGTTCTGTGTGTTCTGTGTGTCTTTGGGGACGGGTGGAAAATCAAGCTCCAGATTTTCTTCCACTGGTTCCAGCGATTCAGCGGCGGCCGGTTCTTCCAACGCCATATCAAGCTGTTCTTCGGCCCCGGCTTCCGGCGCGTTTGCGGGTTCGATGACCCCTTCGACCACTTCAGGGTGTGCGGCGGCCGCGGCGGCCTCTGCGCTGATGGGCGCATATCCCAGCGCGCGCATGACCGCTTCAAAATCACCCACGCCGCAGCCGACCGGCGACCAGAGTTGCGCAGTTAGCGGGAACGGTCCGGCCATGTTTTTCTGGCGTAACTGCACCAGCAAACGTTCCAGCATATCGATGCGAATGGCGCGCGGCCCGCACACGCCATATCCGGCCATCAGATAATACCCATCGGGCATGGCCGGATCGACGGGCACGGATGACAGGCCCGCCGCAGGAATGCTCAAGGGGGTTTCAATGCGCATGCTGACGCGCCACAGCCGCAGTTTCATCGCGGCTGGGCCTGGCTTGATCAGCGCAGGCATGTAGATGAACTGCTCGCCAAAGCGCACACCCAGCTTGCGCAATTTGGCGCGCTCGGTCTGATCGACATTTTTCACGAACCCGGCGACGCCGACGCGTGGCAACAGTCCCAGCGCCTCCACCATCTGAAAGGCCAGCCCCTTGCCGGCGCCGGTCAGTTCTGTGGAATCCCGCAATGCAATCAGCGGCTCCAGCACAGTGCGAATGCGCCGGGTCAGCCAGGCTTCCAGCGCCTCGCGCACAGCCATTTCCGCAGGCCCGGAAAGCAGATCGCTGTCGGCGATGAGTTCAACGCGCGGCGCCAGTATTTCCTGGCCCGGGCGCAGCTTTGCGACAACCATGCCTTCCCAGCGGATTAATCCATCATCGCCACTGGCGATGATCTTGCCGTCATCGATGCGCGCATGGCGATCCAGACGGAAGGCGCGCGCGCCAATTTCGCCCTGTAATGCCTGTGCGGCGGCATTGCGCAAGGTGTGCGCATGAATGCCATCCACGCTTGGGTCAGCTGAAAATCGAAAGCCGTCCAGACGGCCAACAAATTCGCCTTCCACCATTACATCGCCCTCAGCGGTGAGCGAAGCCATAAGCTCTTCCTTTTGATGTAGCCGTTTCATCAACACGCTGGTGCGGCGGTCGATAAAGCGCAGGGTCAATCGTTCATGCAGTGCATCGGATAATCTATCTTCTATCCCGCGCGTACGCTCCCGCCAATAGCTAGAATCAGAAAGCCAGCCAGAACGGTTGGCCACAAAGGTCCAGGTACGGATATGCGCGATACGGGCGGACAATGTATCTATGTCCCCGTCGGCCCGGTCAAGCCGGTCGACATGGCGCGCCAAATAATCTTCGGGCAGCACGCCTGCATCGCTCATATAATGGCGGTACAGTTCCGCCAGCAGCCGGGAATGCAGCTCCGGCCCCAATTTGCGAAAATCCGGCACCTGACAGACCTGCCACAACCGTTTTACTGCAGCAGGCGCACTGGCCATCCGGGCGATTTCCCCATCCGCAGCCAGCAGCCGCAATGTTGTCAGGTCACAATTTTCCCGTGTGCGGCCAAGCCCGCGCACCGGGGGCTCTATTTCAAGACTGCTGATCAGGCGTGAAATATTGCCAAAATCAAGGGCTGAATTGCGCCATTTGATGCTGCGCAGCGGATCGAACTGATGGTTCTCGACCTGGGCGATCAGATCTTCATCCATCTGTCCGGCATCGCCCGTTGTGCCAAAGGTGCCGTCATTCAGATAACGTCCGGCGCGCCCTGCAATCTGCGCAATTTCGGTGGGACGCAGATTGCGATGGCCAAAGCCGTCAAATTTGCTGACGCTGGCAAAGGCGATATGGTCCACATCCATATTGATGCCCATGCCAATGGCGTCGGTGGCGACCAGAAAATCCACATCGCCCGACTGAAACAGCGCCACCTGGGCATTGCGGGTGCGCGGGCTGAGCGATCCCATCACCACGGCGGCCCCGCCCCGCTGACGGCGGATCAGTTCGGCAATGCCGTAGACGGCATCAGAGGAGAACGCCACAATGGCCGAACGGCGCGGCATGCGGCTAAGCTTGTTTGAACCCGCATATTGGAGTTGGGAAAAGCGGGGCCGGGAAATGAAGTGCGCGTCCGGTAATAATTGCTTTAGCAGGGGCCGCATGGTTTCGGCGCCCAAAAACATGGTTTCGCGCCGTCCGCGCGCATTCAGCAGCCGGTCCGTGAAAATATGTCCACGCTCTGCATCGGCGCAAAGCTGGATCTCATCAACCGCCAGAAATTCGGTTTCGATGCTCACCGGCATGGATTCGACGGTGCAGACATAATAGGACGGACGCGCGGGCAGAATTTTTTCTTCCCCGGTAATCAGCGCGACACAGGCCGCACCCCGCATCCGCACCACCCGGTCATAGATTTCACGCGCCAGCAGCCGCAGCGGCAGTCCGATCATGCCGCTGGCATGCCCCAGCATGCGCTCCACCGCCAGATGGGTCTTGCCGGTATTGGTGGGGCCCAGCACCGCCGTGACCTCGCTACGCTCAGTGGCGCGGGCGTAAGGCTGAAATCGGTTGCGGGGCTGAATATTCATGGCCCCGACAATGCCGTGCGAAATGTCTGCCCGCAACGGCCAAAACGCCACTCCATCCCGGGATCAGCTAGCGGACGGCAAAGGTTAACAGAGCGATACACAACCCACCCATATGCCGGAACCAAACTGGAACAAGCCAAGCCCGAATCGGCAAGCCCGTATCCTTCGTGATTCGTTCACGCACCAAATATAGTAGCTCACAGCCAGTAAACACCAATTAAATGATTTGGTGAAGCACCATTTTATTTAATTTTTTGTGACCTTGAAATGCCATGTTCTACAGCATCGCCAGGTCAAAAATGCGTAGCGCCCGATTTGAAAAAGGTAAACAAAATCTTGGGGCGCCTGCCCATGCGTCGGAACCTAACTGGAACAGTCCAAGTCCGAATCGGCAAATCCACATCCTTCGCGATTCGTTCACGCACTAAATATAGCGGTAACGTCTCTGCAAAAAACTATTTGCCGGTTTCATCACGCAGTTGGGTTTGTGATCCAGACCGCTGCTTTGTTCGTACTGACAAGCTTACCCGCCACGTCACTGCGTTCCTCGCTAAGACGGCGGGGGTGGAATGCATAAATGAGGTCAAAGATTCCGTTCGTGTTTCGAAATAATTAGTTTAACTTGGGACAATCTGGGGCCAGACCCTACAAAAATAAAAAGACGCCTGAGGAAACCGATGAACGACATGTCAAGCGGCATCGCAAAAATGCACGCCCGCGGCCAGGGGCTGGTCGGTGACGTGATCGGCACGCCAAGGGCGCGCTTGATGCTGCTGGGTTGCGTGGGCCTGATCGCATTGCTGGTGATTGGAAGCTGGCTGTATGGGCGTTATTCCCATGTTTATGTGCAGGATTCCCGGCTTTCCTCCACCATGGTGTCGATCAGCAGCCGTGCGGCGGGATGGATCACCAATTTCCCAGCAAAAGAAGGCGCGACGATTAAAAAGGGCGATCTTCTGGTCGAAATTGATCCGCGCGAAGCCAACCTGATGCTGGCGGAACTAGACGCAGGCCTGGAAGCGGTGCGCGCGGAAAAAGCCGCGCTGAGCTTCAGCCGCGATCAGGCGGATAGCCGCACCAAAAGCCAGTTTGAGATGGCACAGGCCATGCTGGGCGAGGCGCAGGCGCGTTCCAATGGCGCGCAGTCCGATCTGCAACTGGCGCGCGCCGATTTCAAACGCATCGATGCTCTGTACAAGGATAAAGTGATTTCCGCGCAGCGCTGGGAGACCGAACGTAACCGCATTAACAAGGCGGAACAGGAACATGAACGCGCGCAGGCCGCCGTCGAAGCCGCGCGCGCATCCATGGCGACGGCGCAATCGGCGCGCATGGAATTGCAGGTGCTGGAAGAACGGCTGCGCATGATGTCTGCGCAGGAAGTGCGGCTTACTGCGCAACGCGAACGCCAGGCGCTGGATATTTCGGACCGTGCGGTAAAAAGCCCGATAGATGGCGTGGTCGATGAAACCTTCGCCAATCCAGGTGAATATGTGCGCCCCGGCCAGCGTTTGCTGATGATGCATGACCGGAATAATATCTGGGTCAACGCCAATATCAAGGAAGGCGAAATCCGCCATGTCAAAATTGGCGCCCACGCCACGGTAACGGTGGATGCCTATCCGGGCGAAACATTCGATGGCAAGGTGGTGCGCATCGGCAATGCGGCGACGAGCATGTTCGCCCTGCTGCCCAATCCAAATCCCAGTGGCAACTTTACCAAGATTGCGCAACGCCTTGAGGTCCGCATCGATGTGGCGCAACGCGATCATCTGTTGAAGCCCGGCATGATGGTAGAGGTCGCCGTTGACATCGAAGGACGATAGCCCGGCCGGGTCCGGTCCCGCGCCACTGCCCGCCGGCCCGCAAACCTCGTCGGCAATCGCCGCGAAATTTGCCGAGTTCGGCCCCAATTACCGTCTGCTGGCGGTGTTCACCGCGATGGCGGGGACGCTTGCCACTTTGCTGCCCGCGACCATTGTTAATGTGGTGATCCCGGAAATTATCGGCGCATTTGGCATTGGCCAGGACAAGGCGCAATGGCTGGCCACCGGCTTTATGGCGTCCAGCACGATCACCATGCTGGCCAATAGCTGGATGGTGCATTCGTTTGGTGTGCGCTTCACCTTTCTTACATCGCTGGGCGTTTTTATGCTTGGATCGATCGCGGGCATGTTCGCGCCCAACGAGGATGTTCTGATCGCCATCCGCGTGTTTCAGGGGGCTGCGGCGGGTGTGATGACGCCGCTGACCATGCTGATCATGTTTCAGGTGTTCCCGCCCGAACAGCGCGGCCGCGCCATGGGCATATTCGCCATGGGCACGGTGATGGCGCCCGCCCTTGGCCCCAGCATTGGCGGCATGGTGATCGATGCGCTGGGGTGGCGGTATATTTTCTTTCTGGAGCTGCCGCTATTATTTGTGGCCATCGCCATGGGATCGATTTTCCTGACCGGGCGCGAAGCCACCGGACCGCGCGAAAAATTTGACTGGGCGGGGCTATTTCTGGTTTCTGTTTTCGTCAGTACACTGCTGGTTGGATTAAGCGAGGGCCAGCAGGAAGGCTGGCATGAAAATTATGTGCTGGCATTGCTGATCACGGCGGTGGTTTCCTTTGTGGTGTTTATCACCTGGGAACTGATGACGCCGCAGCCTTTGCTGCAATTGCGGGTGTTCCTGCAACCGTCCTTTGCGCCTGCGGCGATGATATTGTTTGTGTTTGGCAGCGGACTTTTTTCCTCGACCTATCTGGCGCCGCTGTTTATGCAGACCGTGCAGGGCAGCACGGCGCTGTCGGCGGGACTGATGCTGATGGCGCCCGGGCTGATCATGATTTTTGTGTTTCCGGTGGCGGGCGCCATGAGCGACCGTTTTGGCGCCACCATTCCGATGGTGATCGGCATGTTGATCTTTGCCTTCTCCTGCTATCTGATGACCGGGCTGGACCTGGACGCGCCGTTTTTCACGATTACCATCTGGATTATGGTCGGGCGTGTCGGGCTGGGCATGGTGATGCCCGCGATGACGGCGGCGGCGATGGGGGGTATGCCGCTGCATCTGATGTCGCAGGCGTCCGGCATCAATAATTTTACCCGGCAACTGGGCGGCGCGTTTGGCGTTAACCTTGCCTCGATCATGCTTTCCCAGCGCACCAATTTCTTTTCAGAAGCCATGACCGCCACCCAGACCGCAGCCAATACGGCCACGCTGGAACTGCTGGACAGATTTTCCGGCCTGTTTGACATGGCCGGGCTGACCGAACTGACCTCGCAGGAAGTGGCGATGTATTATCTCGGGCGGATGATCTATTCCCAGGCCTATATGCTGGCGTTCCGGGATTGTTTTACCATCCTGGCCCTGGTCTTTCTGGTGGCGGTCATTCCGGCCCTCTTTATCCGCCGCCCGGCTGCCACTGCGGCGGCTCCGCCAGCCAGACCCCAACCGGTGGAGGGTGATTAATCCCGCAAACCGTGCTAGGATATTTCATAAACACATCTAGATTTCAGGACTGCACATGGCGAAGAAACCCACGATTGAAGAATGGCGCGCGCTGGCGGCGAAAGAGCTGGGCAAACGGCCCATCGATGCGCTGACCTGGCATACGCCAGAAGGCATTGACGTCAAGCCGCTCTATACGGCGGCGGATGTGGCGGGCCTGGATTTTGCCGATGGCCTGCCTGGATTTTCGCCCTATGTGCGCGGCGTCAAGGCCACCATGTATGCCGGGCGCCCGTGGACCGTGCGGCAATATGCCGGTTTTTCCACAGCCGAGGAATCCAACGCTTTTTACCGGCGCAATCTGGCGGCGGGGCAGATGGGGCTTTCGGTCGCCTTCGATCTGGCGACGCACCGCGGCTATGACAGCGATCATCCGCGCGTCACGGGCGATGTCGGCAAGGCGGGCGTGGCGATTGATTCCGTCGAGGATATGAAAATCCTGTTCGATGGCATCCCGCTCGATAAAATGTCGGTGTCGATGACCATGAACGGCGCGGTGATCCCGATCCTCGCCAATTACATTGTCGCCGCCGAAGAACAGGGCGTCAGCGCGGATAAACTGTCAGGCACCATTCAGAACGACATTCTGAAAGAGTTCATGGTGCGCAACACCTATATCTATCCGCCCGAACCCAGCATGCGTATTGTCGCCGACATTATCGGCTACGCCTCCAAACATATGCCGAAGTTCAACACCATTTCGATTTCCGGCTATCACATGCAGGAAGCCGGCGCGACCCAGGTGCAGGAACTGGCGTTCACGCTGGCCGATGGCAAGGAATATGTCCGCGCCGCCATTGCCGCGGGACTGGACGTGGATGAATTTGCGCCGCGTCTGTCGTTCTTTTTCGCCATTGGCATGAATTTTTTCATGGAAGTGGCGAAACTGCGCGCGGCGCGTCTGCTGTGGGCGGAAATCATGGACGGGTTTAACGCCAAAAATCCGCAAAGCGCCATGTTGCGCACCCATTGCCAGACCAGCGGCGTATCGCTGACCGAACAGGATCCCTACAATAATGTCGTGCGCACGGCGTTTGAGGCGATGGCCGCAGCTTTGGGCGGCACGCAAAGCCTGCACACCAATGCGCTGGACGAGGCCATTGCGCTGCCTACGGATTTTTCGGCGCGCATCGCGCGCAATACGCAATTAATTCTGCAGGAAGAAACCGGCGTGTGCAACGTGGTCGATCCGCTGGGTGGCTCCTATTATATCGAGGCGCTTACCAATGAGCTGGCGGTTGCCGCGCGCAAACTGATTGCCGAGGTGGAGGAACTGGGCGGCATGACCAGGGCCGTCGCCAGCGGCATGCCCAAGCTGAAAATCGAAGAGGCGGCGGCGCGCCGTCAGGCCCGCATCGATCGCGGCGAAGAAGTCATTGTTGGCGTCAACCGCTATCAGACCGGCGGCAAGGAACATATGGATATTCTGGATGTCGATAATGCAAAGGTGCGCGACAGCCAGATCGTCCGGCTGAAAAAAACCCGCGCCGCGCGCGATGAGGCAAAATGCAAGGCAGCACTTGCGGCGCTGACCGAAGGCGCGCGCGGTACCGGCAATCTGCTGGCGCTGGCGGTGGCGGCGGCGCGCGCCCGCGCGACAGTTGGCGAAATTTCCGACGCCATGGAAGAAGTGTTTGGCCGTCACCGCGCCCAAGTGCAATCCATCGCAGGCGTCTATGGCGCGGCCTATGAAGGCGATGCGGGTTTTGAAAAAATTCAAAGCGATGTTGCAGCTTTCGCAAAAGAAGAAGGCCGCCGCCCGCGCATGCTGGTGGTGAAAATGGGCCAGGACGGCCATGACCGGGGCGCCAAAGTGATCGCCACCGCCTTTGCCGATATCGGTTTTGATGTGGATGTCGGGCCGCTGTTCCAGACACCTGCCGAAGTGGCGCGCGACGCGGTGGAAAATGACGTGCATGTGGTGGGTGTGTCATCCCAGGCGGCGGGGCATAAAACCCTGGTGCCGGAATTGATTGCGGAACTGAAAAAACAGGGTGCGGAAGATATCATGGTGATCTGCGGCGGCGTCATTCCACAGCAGGATTATGATTTTCTGTACAAAGCGGGCGTTGCGGGCATTTTTGGCCCCGGCACCAATATCCCGCTGGCCGCCGCCAAAATTCTTGAACTTATCCGCGCGCATCGTCCGTTAGCAGCAGAATAGGAAAAAAATTCATGGCGGTTGTCATCCCTTATGTCCGTGAACTGACGTTTGAATATGGCGCGATGATGCAGATATCGCCCACGATCCGCCGGGTCATTGCGCGCAATCCCAGCGGTTTTACCCAGCATGGCACGGGCACTTACATTATCGGCAAGGGCAAGGTGGCGGTGATCGATCCCGGCCCGCTGGATATGGATCATGTGCAGGCCATTGTGAACGGGTTGAAGGGTGAAACCATCACCCATATTCTGATCACCCACACCCATATGGATCATTCGCCCGCCACCACGCCGCTGAAAAAACTAATGGGCAATCCGCCGTCTTATGGCTATGGGCCGCATGGTTCCGGTAAGGGCGTGCTGGAGGGACAGACTGTTGAAGCGGGCGGCGACAAGGACTTTGTGCCCGATGTCGTGGTACGCCACGGCGATATCATCAGGGGCGACGGCTGGACGGTGGAATGCGTGCATACGCCGGGGCACACATCGAACCATATCTGTTTTGCCCTGCTTGAGGAAAAGGCGCTGTTCACCGGCGATCATGTCATGGGCTGGTCCACCACCGTCATCTCGCCACCCGATGGCGATATGAAAGATTATATGCGCAGTCTGGAAATTTTATTGCCGCGCGATGATGCAACCTACTGGCCGACGCATGGCCCGGCCATCAAGGATCCGCAGAATTTTGTGCGCGCCTATATCGCCCACCGCCATGACCGCGAGGCGCAAATCACCGCCTGCCTGCGCGACGGCATTGGCCGCATCGCCGATATGGTGCCGCGCATGTACAAGGATGTGGACGAAAAACTCTGGCCCGCCGCCGGGCGTTCCGTTCTGGCGCATCTGCTGCACATGGTCGAAACCGGCCGCGCCAAATGCCAAGGCGCGCCCGGCCCGGATGCGGTTTATGCACCGGGGTGATAGCGGGGGAGTAGAAGGCAGGCTCTATTCCGGCTTTATGGTGTAGGTATTGACATTTGGTAATGTACGGCTAATATATCCAAACGACGCGCATTGTGCGTCACTGAAATAAAGGTGGCACAACAGGCGTAACGCATCCTGTAAGGGAGGCCCAACGGCCAATCATCAGGATGTCAAAAAGCCTCTCGTTCCACCTAAACCTTCTTGGGGCCGCGCTTCTTGGGCGGCCCCAAGTATTTTTCGGGACTTGATACGAATTTTAGATATTGCCCGAAGACACGGTATTTTAAATCGCGCCAGGTATCTTTCGACAACTTATTTGGATATGAGGGTCTCTCGCTTGTGACGAGATGCTTCGGATCAAGCGTGTCAATCATTGCATGAATGACGACCCCATATTGGAGGAGTCTCTGGCGCTCCCATGTATTTCGTGTTCTGGAAAGAATATGGGTTACTGGAGACACCCATCTGAGCAATTTGGGGTCATTTTCAATCAACCGCACAAAATCAATAAATGGAATGGTTTCGCGTGCGCCATTATGGCGCATCAACATTATTTCTCCCACCGCCCGTTGCGACATTCTATCTACAATCCGAACTTTTCTTGATTCAATACAGTCTAAAAAGCTCTGAAGGCGCTATCCGCGAACATCTTTAACGAGGGTGACTGATGGCCCGTCAATGCGAATTATCTCAATGTTGGCCCATAGCTTCGCCAGAAGAAAGAGCAGGCTGCTGAAATCATGGTCCACTATGCTGTCGAAACTGGGATTTACGTCGTGGAGTCTCTTGAAATCCTCGTCGGCAAGAGACCGAAGTTTGCCGACCAGCTCATCAGCGGCCTTAAGTAGCGGATCGAGATGTTCGTCAACAACATGTTGGTTTGATAGAAATCTGTCTGATCGGAGGCGGACCTCTTGATACAAAATATCCAGAATTTTAACCGTAAATCCGCCACCCAAAGCAGCTATCAGTAACTCTATCCATTTGAAATCAGCCATATGCAGAACTTTATATTATTCTTATCTATAGCTTTTTAATCGTAAACTTTGACTAATGACGTTACTGCGCGGTCCAGCCGCCATCGACGACCAGCTCGGATCCGGTCATGAAGGCCGAATCATCGGACGCCAGAAAGGTGATGCCGTTGGCGATGTCTTTTGGCTCGCCAATGCGTCCGATCGGGTGGCTTTGCACGAACATGTCGCGCACCGCATTGTCGGAGCCCATCACGCCGCTCATTTCCTTCACCACCTGCTTGGCCATATCGGTTTCGATCAGGCCGGGATGGATGGAATTTACGCGAATGCGATAGGGCGCAAATTCCATGGCGCAGGCCTTGGTGTAAATCCGTACGCCGCCTTTGGACATATGATAGGCGGTGAAATTGGCGATGCCGATGATCCCGGCAATCGATGACAGATTGATGATCGCGCCGCCAACCGGCGCCTTGGCGGCGCGCGCCTTGAGATGCGGCAATGCGGTTTTGGTGCCCAGAAACACCCCGTCCAGATTGACAGCACTCATCCTGTGCCAATCGGCGAGCGTCATGTCCTCGGTGCTTTTCATGAAGAAAATCCCGGCATTGTTCACGAGCACATCCAGCCCGCCAAACTGATCGACGCCCGCCTTGATCGCCGCCTGCCAGCTATCTTCCCTGGTCACATCCAGATGGGTGTACAGTGCGCCGCCACCCTTGTTGTTGATGCCTTCTGCGGTGGTGTGGCCAACATCATCCAGAATATCGCCAATGATAACCTTGGCCCCGCAGGCCGCCATCATGCGCGCTGTTTCCGCGCCCAGTCCGCGCGCGCCGCCCGAAATAAATGCAATCTTGCCGTCCATCCTGTTCATTTGTTTCTTCCCTGTTGTCCTGCGAAACATCAACGCAGGAGAGTGTTGCTGGTAAGATTATTGCGCCAGATATCCGCCATCGACGACGACTTCCGTGCCGGTCATGAACGCGGAATCGTCCGACGCCAGGAAGCGCACCGCATGGGCGATGTCCTGTTCTTCGCCCAGACGGCCCAGCGGATGGCGTGACACCACATCATCGACGAATTTCTGAAAGCCGCCTTCCTGGCGCTGGTTCATTGCCTGTTCGCCCGCGCGCAGCAGCGGCGTATTGATAAAACCCGGATGCACCGAATTGACGCGGATTTTTGCGGGCGCCAGTTCGATGGCCGCCGCCTTGGTCATCAGCCGCACGCCACCCTTGCTGGCGCAATAGGCCACGGCGCGCGCGCCGCCGATAAAGCCCATGATCGAGGAAATCGAAATGATCGATCCGCCGCCCGGCCACATATGGGCGCGCGATTTCATCGATGGGATGACATGCTTCATGCCCAGGAACACACCATCGAGATTGATCGACATCAGCCGGCGCCAGCTATCCAGACTCAAATCTTCCAGCGGTTTTGCGGCCCCCGCAACGCCTGCATTGTTCAACAGAATATCGACGCCGCCATAGGATTGGACGGCAAATTTCACGGCGGCTTCCCACTGTTCCTCAATGGCCACATCATGCTTGAAGAATTTGGCCTCGCCACCGGCCTTTTTGATCGCCGCCAGCGTGACCTGCGCCTCGTCTTCGCGCAGATCGGTGATCACGACTTTTGCGCCCGCTTCCGCCAGCTTTTGCGCGGACATGCCGCCAATGCCGCGCGCGCCGCCGCTGATGATTGCTACTTTTCCATCTACCCGGTTCATGCTTTTTCTCCCCTGATGTTATTGTTTATTGCGCGACATACCCGCCATCGACCACCACTTCCGATCCGGTCATGAACGAAGAATCGTCGGAGGCCAGAAAGCAGACCGCATTGGCAATATCCATCGGCACGCCCATGCGGCCAATGGGATGGCGCGCCGTGATCATGTCCTTGATGACATTTTCGCCAACACCCACACCCTTGCCCAGATCCTTCAGCGCGTTTTTCACCATGTCGGTTTCGGTGAAACCCGGATGCACCGAATTGACGCGGATTTTTGAAGGGGCTAGTTCCATCGCTGCCGCTTTGGTCAGCAATCGTACGCCGCCCTTGGCTGCGATATAGGATGCCGCATTCGGCATCGCGATCAGGCCCATGATCGAGGAAATATTGATGATGGAGCCGCCACCCGGCCATTTGCTGGCGCGCGCACCCAGTGCAGGCGTCGCATATTTAATTCCCAGAAACAGGCTGTCCAGATCAACGGCGATAACCCGGCGCCATTGTTCAAGGGTGGTTTCTATAATGGGTTTTCCGGCATCCGCGATCCCGGCATTGTTGACCAGAATATCCAGCCCGCCAAAATGATCGACGGCATGCTTCACCGCATTCTGCCAGCCGGTTTCATTCACCACATCATGATGCAGAAATGCCGCCTTGCCGCCCGCCTTTTCAATTTCGGCAACGGTGGCCGCACCCACTTCATCCAGCAGATCGGTGATCAGGACACTGGCCCCGGCCGCCGCCATCAATTTTGCGGTTGCCCCGCCAAGCCCGCGCGCGCCGCCTGTTACCAATGCTACTTTTCCATCCAAACGATTCATCTCTTTTCTCCCCATGTCCTCCGCAGCTTTCTTGTCCTCTATAGCCGAAGGCGACGGGGAAAGCGCAGGAGGATGCTGATCTTTTAATTTGCGCCTATCATGACCGCAAATGGGCAAAAGGGCTAGAGCAAAAGGCTGAATTGTCCTTCGGTGCAGAACTGCCCGGATGCAGGGACATAGCCGCGCACCGTGACATGGACCTGCCATTGACCCGTGGATGCACGTGAAATTTCCATTAAATGCCAGCGCGCATTTTCCCGATGCGGATCAAGTGCAGAAGCCGATGACGGCGCCAGTACCGGTATCGGCCCGCGCGGCCCCGCAACATGATCAAACACGCCCTGATGGGTATGGCCATGCAGCACCAGCTCTGCCCCATGGCGGGCAAAAACCTCCAGCAGGGCTGCACGGTCGGTCAGACCCTTGCGCCGGGATGCGCCCGCCACCCCCGGCGGATGATGGATCATGACGATGCGCATCAGCCCCGCCTTGCCCTGTTTTTCCAGCAGCTCACCCAGCGCGGATAGCTGTTCGACGCCCATCGCCCCGGTGGCGGAAAATATCCGTGTCGGCACAGCGGTGGAAACACCGATAAACGCAATTTCGCCGCGAATCCGGCAATAGGGGAATTGTGCGCGGAGGCCTTGCGCATCGCCCTGCATATAAGCGGCCCAGTGCTGCTGCATGGTGTCAAACGCACCCGATATATAGGCGTCATGATTGCCGGGCGTCAGGCTGATGTCTTTTGGCGCACCCAGCGTTTCAAGCCAGGCGCTGGCCCGGATAAATTCGCCGGGCAGCGAGACATTCACCAGATCGCCGGTCAGTACAATATGCTGTGGTTGGCAGGTGTGAATGTCGGCAACCGTTGCCGCCAGTATTTCCGGCAGATGGATATGCCGCCGCGACAGAAGCCACGATAGAATGCCGCTCAGCCTTTTGCTGGGTATTGATGCAAACAAACGCATCTCTTGCGCCAAAAGGGGCAGATGCGGATCGGTAAAATGTGCAAAGGTGAATGGGGCGGTCATATTGCTGCTCTGGATCACGTCCTTGTCTATACGGTATATAACAGAAAACCACACTTCGAGTGATTCCTTGCACGATCTGTTGCGCGTTGAAGATTTAGCGGTTGAATTTACCCTGCCTGCCGGGAAACTGCGCGCCGTGGATGGTGTGTCGTTTCGTGTGCCGCGCGGCAAGATTGTGGCGCTGGTGGGGGAATCGGGCTCCGGTAAAACCGTGATCGGTCAATCCATCATGGGCCTGCTGCCGCGCAATGGCCGCATCCTGGGCGGCAGGATTTTGTTCGACCATGATGAAGACGAGGTCACGCCGCGCATTGATGTGGCGAAACTTGCCCGCAATGACGCCCCCATACGGGCGCTGCGCGGGCGCTATATGTCGGTGATTTTTCAGGAACCGATGAGTGCGCTGTCGCCCGTACACCGGATCGGCGATCAGGTCAGTGAAAATCTCAGCCAGCATTTGAAATTATCCTCTGTGGAGCGGCGTGCACGCACGATTGATATGCTGCGCCTCACCGGTTTCCCTGATCCGGAAAGGGCTTACAAGGCCTATCCGTTCGAGATGTCCGGCGGGCTGCGCCAGCGCGCCATGATCGCCCTGGCGCTGATCTGCCGTCCTTCCCTGCTGATTGCCGATGAACCGACTACCGCGCTCGATGTCACCATTCAGGCGCAGATTTTATTGTTGCTGCAAAATCTGCAACAGCAATTGCGCATGGCGGTGCTGATGATCACCCATGATCTGGGGGTGGTGGCGAATATTGCCGACGAAGTGGTGGTGCTGCACGATGGCAAGGTAATGGAGGCGGGCAGCCGCGAAGATGTTTTTCGCCGCCCCGGTCATCCTTATTTGCGGGCCTTGATGGATGCGGCGCCAAGATTATCCGGCGCGCCGAAAGTGCAGTCCAGGGCGGCTCCCGCAGCGCCCCCCCTGCTGGAAATACAGGGGTTGAGCAAAAGCTATGCCGCTAATGGTGTTGACGAGGCAGCGGTGTCGGATGTCAGTTTTTCCTTGCCACGTGGTGAATGTGTCGCCCTGGTGGGGGAATCGGGTTGCGGAAAAACGACCCTGGGCAAACTTATTTTGCGCGCCGCCCGGCCGGACGCAGGCAGCATCCGGTTTGATGGCGAAGACGTGCTGGCCATGCAGGGCGCGGATTTGCTGCGTTATCGCAGCCGCGCGCAGTTCATTTTTCAGGATCCCCTGTCCGCACTGGATCCGCGCATGACAATTCTGGAAACGCTGCGCGAACCGCTGATCATTCACGGCATCGGTGACCGCGCAGCGCAGACGGAACGCACCCAGGAATTGATGCGTCTGGTGGGGCTGGAACCCAGCCAGTTGGGACGCTATCCGAATGCGTTTTCCGGCGGGCAGCGCCAGCGTATTGTTATTGCGCGGGCATTGGCGCTGCGTCCTGAATTGCTGATATGTGATGAGCCGGTTTCCGCGCTGGATATCCAGGTGCAGGCGCAGATTATCCGTCTACTGAAGGATTTGCAGTTCCGGCTTGGCCTGACCTATTTGTTCATCAGTCATAATCTGGCGGTGGTGCGTGATATTGCCGGTCATATTCTGGTGATGTGCCGGGGCCGTCTGGTGGAAACCGCCACGGCAAATGACCTGTTTTCCAATCCGGTTCATCCTTACACCCGCGCATTGCTGGCGGCGGTGCCGGAACCTGATATTGACGCGCCGCTGGATTTTCGCCGTCTTGAGGAAGAGCGCCTGTCCGATCCGCAGAAATGGCCCGCCCCCTATCGCCTGGTCAATGGGGATGGCGGCAGCATGCTGCAAATCACGCCCGGTCATTATGTGCGTATGGGGGCGCACCCGCTGTGATCCGGAATATTATTGCGCTCACGATGTTTGTGCTGTCCTGCGTTCCGGCGCGGGCGCAATCGCCTGCTTTCATTGAAACGCCGGACCTTGCCGCGCAAGTGCAGGCGGGCGCATTACCCCCAGTTATCGAACGCCTGCCTGATCAGCCATTGATTGTCAAAGTCATGGGTAATAATACCGCGCCGGGACAGCATGGCGGGGTGTTGCGTACCCTGATTAGCAGTCCGCGCGATGTGCGGTATATGGTGGTGTATGGATATGCGCGCCTGATTGGCCGTGACAGGAATTTGCAGCTTGTCCCGGATATTCTGGCGCGCATTGAGAATGTGGAGAACCGCATCTTCACGCTGCATTTGCGTCCGGGGCATAAATGGTCGGATGGACATCCATTCACCAGCGAAGATTTTCGCTATTACTGGGAAGATGTCGCCAATAATCCAGAGCTTTCCCAAAATGGTCCGGGTACAGACTTTCTGGTGGACGGGGTTCTGCCAAAGGTCGAAATTCTGGATGCCGTCACGGTGCGCTACACCTGGCCAAAACCGCATCCCACATTTCTGGCTGCGCAGGCGCGCGCCAGCCCCCTGTTCATTTACCGCCCGGCGCATTATCTGAAACAGTTTCACAGCCGCTATGCCGATCCGGCCTGGCTTGCGGCGCAGGTGGCGGCAGCCAGGGTGCGCACCTGGGCGGCGCTGCATAACCGCCTGGATAATATGTATAATTTTGACAATGTGGCGCTGCCTACATTGCAGCCCTGGGTCAACACAACCCCTTCGCCCGCCAGCCGTTATGTATTTCAGCGCAATCCCTACTATCACCGTGCCGATAGCAATGGCCGGCAGCTTCCCTATATTGATCAGGTGGTCATGGCGCTTACCGAAAGCCGCCTGATCCCGGCAAAAAGCAATGCTGGCGAAAGTGATCTGCAGGCGCGCGGCCTGACTTTTTCTGACATCACGGTGTTGAAGCAGGGCGAGGCGCGAGGCAATTACGTGACGTATCTCTGGCCGATTGCAACCGGCGCGCAGATAGCACTTTACCCAAATCTGAATTATGATCGCGCGGCTTTTCGCGATGTATTGCGTGATGTGCGCTTTCGCCGGGCGCTGTCATTGGGTATTGACCGGCATCTGATCAACCGCTCGCTGTATTTTGGTTTGGCGGCGGAAAGCAATAATACCGTGTTGCCGCAATCTGAATTATTCTCGCTGCACTATGCGCAACAATGGGCGATGTATGATCCGGTTCAGGCAAATGCATTATTGGATGAAATGAAGCTGAACAAACGCGACGCGAACGGTATCCGGCTGTTGCCGGATGGATCAAGACTGGAAATGATTGTCGAAACCGCTGATCCGTCCACCGAGCAAAGCGATGTGCTGCAACTGATTGCCGCAGACTGGCGGCGCATCGGAATCGGGCTTTTCATCAAACCGGCGGAACGTGACGCCATGCGGACGCGGGTCCATGCCGGGCGTTCCATGATGACGGCATGGCCGGGCATGGATACGGGTATCCCGGACCGGGACATGGCGCCCGACGAACTTGCGCCGATGTCACAGGATCAGTTGCAATGGCCGTTCTGGGGGCAGTATTACCAGACCGGCGGGCGCGCAGGGACGCCGCCCGATATGGAACCGGCGCGCGAGCTGCTGGCGCTGGCGCAGGACTGGCGTGAAGCAGGCAGCGAACGGCGCCGGGAAATCTGGAAGCAGATGCTGGCCATTCATGCGGATCAGATGTTCACCATCGGCGTGATTTCCCAGGTGCGCCAGCCGGTCGTGGTTTCCGCACGGCTGCAAAATGTACCCAAAGAGGCCTTTTACGGCTGGAGCCCCGGCGCGCTGTTTGGCGTGTACCGCCCGGATCAATTCTGGTTCGCGCCGTCACCCGTTAAAACCGGCGGACCGTAAGTATCATGGGGCGATATTTCCTGAACCGCATCAGCATTATGATCCCCACACTGATTGCCATCAGTGTGGGGATCTTTATGGTCATACAATTGCCGCCGGGGGATTATCTTTCCAATCAGGTGGCGGAGCTAACGGCCCAGGGCGAAGACGCCAATCCCGGCAAGATCGCCTTTTTGCGCGCCGAGTTCGGTTTCGACCGGCCATTGATTGAACGTTATGGCCTATGGATCGGCGTATGGCCGGGACGGAACGGATTTTCCGGCCTGCTGCAGGGCAATTGGGGCTGGTCATTCGAATATAACAAACCCGTTGAGGATGTGCTGGGGGACAGTTTGGTCCTTACCGTTCTGCTGAATTTCGCAACGGTTCTGCTCATTTATATGATTGCGTTTCCCATTGGCATCCTGTCGGCGGCGCGCCAGTACAGCGTCGCGGATTACAGTTTTACCCTGCTGGGCTATCTTGGTCTGGCCATGCCCAATTTTCTGCTTGGCCTGATCCTGCTATATTATTCGAACCTGTGGTTCGGGCTGTCCATCGGCGGCCTGATGGCGCCGGAATATACGGATGCGCCCTGGTCATGGGAAAAGGCGCAGTCCGTGCTGGCGCATCTGGCCATTCCGGTGCTGGTGATCGGCAGCAGCGGCACGGCGGCCATGATCCGCCGCCTGCGCGCGAATTTGCTGGACGAACTGCAAAAACCCTATGTGACGACGGCGCGGGCCAAGGGCATGGCGCCGCTGCATCTGCTGTTGAAATATCCGCTGCGCATGGCGCTTAACCCGTTTATTGCCGATATTGGCGACCTGCTGCCGCAGATGGTGTCGGGTTCGGTGATCGTATCGGTGGTGCTTAACCTGCCCACTGTGGGGCCGATTTTGTTGCAGGCCCTGCGTGCGCAGGATCATTATCTGGCCGGGTTTATCCTGCTGTTTGTTGCAGTGCTGACAGTTGTGGGCATGGTGATTTCGGATCTGCTGCTGGCGGTGCTGGACCCGCGCATACGGCTGGCGGGCAGGGCCGCACAATGAGCGATTATTCAGATCAGTTGCCGCATTTTGTCAGTCAGGCGCCCTATGATCCGCTTGGCGCACTGCCTGACAACACGCCGCCAACGCCACAATGGCGGCTGGTGTGGCGCAAACTCAAACGCCATCGTCTGGCCTATATCAGCGGGATATTCCTGCTGCTGATTTACGCCAGCCTGCCGTTCAGCGAAGTGATCGCGCCCTATGCGCTGGAAGACCGCAATGCGGATTATCTGTATGCCCCGCCGCAGGCCGTGCATCTGTTTCACGAGGGCAAATTTATAGGCCCCTTTGTCTATGGCTATAAGGGGGTGGCCAATCTGAATTTATTCAAATGGGATTATCAGATCGACACAAATCTGGTTCAGCAATTGCGGTTTTTCTGTTCCGGCGCATCGTATAATTTTTGGGGATTATGGCAGGGTGATTTTCATCTTGTCTGCCCGGCCCGCAACGGCACACTCTATCTGTTTGGCACAGACCGGCTGGGCCGCGACATGCTGTCGCGGATAATTTACGGCACGCGCATCTCGCTGACCATCGGGCTGATCGGCATTTCCATCAGTTTTGTGCTGGCGCTGCTGATCGGCGGCATGGCGGGGTATTTTGGCGGCCTGGTGGATAATCTGACCTTGCGTCTGATTGAAATTATCCGCGCCATGCCTGAATTGCCCTTGTGGATGGCGCTGTCTGCGGCGCTTCCGGTCACCTGGTCCCCGGTGGCGGTCTATGCGGGGCTGACGGTGATTTTGGGATTGCTGGACTGGCCGGGTCTGGCGCGGGCGGTGCGCGCCAAACTGATGAGCTTGCGCGAGGAAGATTTCGCCACCGCCGCCGTTCTGATGGGGGCGGGGCCCGCGCGCCTGATCGGGCGGCATCTGCTGCCCAATTTCATGAGCCATCTGATCGCCAGCGCCACCCTTTCAATTCCGTCCATGATTCTGGGCGAGACGGCGCTGTCGTTTCTGGGACTTGGCCTGCGGCCTCCCGTCACCAGTTGGGGCGTGTTACTGGTTGAGGCGCAAAATATCGCGGCCATCAGCTTTTATCCCTGGATCATGCTGCCCATGCTGCCGGTTATCCTGGTGGTGCTGGCGTTCAATTTCTTCGGCGACGGCCTGCGCGACGCCGCTGATCCGTACAGCTGAATAACCAAACCCGCTACATTGCGGTGATATCTTCTGCCGATGCTGCGGTGGGGACGCTTTGTGCGGCGTGGCGGCGGTGGCTCATGATGCTGAACGGGATCAATGCCAGATAGGCAAGTCCGGTCAGCACATACATCAGCCACGGATAGCCAACCACCGCTGCGGCGGAGACGCCCGCGATCAGTAATATCGGCAATACCATTTCGCGTCCAATATGCGCGCGCTTCAGCGAAAAGGTGGGAATGCGGCTGACCATCAGAAAGGCGATGCCGCAGGTATACAAGCCCACAAGAAACGGGGTCTCGCGCAACCATTCCCACCCCACAAAAAATAGCGGGATCGGCAGCAGCGACAGACAGGCCCCGGCGGGGGCGGGGACGCCGGTAAAAAACTTCACGCTCCATTCCGGCTTGCCGGGGGCATCCAGTGCGGTGTTGAATCGCGCCAGACGCAGCGCGCCGCATACTGCAAAACCCAGCACAATAATCCAGCCCAGCCCGCCCAGTCTATCCAGTGTCCATAAATACAGAATAAGCGCGGGCGTCACGCCGAAATTGACAAAATCCGACAGCGAATCCAGTTCCGCGCCAAATTTCGATGTGCCCTTCAGCAGGCGCGCCACCCTTCCATCCAGCGTATCGATGATCGACGCCACGGCAATGGCCAGCACCGCCATGTCAAAACGGTCATGGATCGCCAGTTGCACGCCGGTCAGCCCCGCGCACAGGCCAAGCACGGTCAGGATATTGGGCGCCAGACTGCGCAATGGCAGCGAACGGCGCGAGGGCCGGTCAATCAGCATGCGTGGCGCCGCCTATTTTCTGCATTATGATCTGTGCCCTGTACGCTGTGGTTCATTGGTGTTCAGATCGGCAATCACGGTTTCACCCGCCACCATGGTTTGCCCCAACACCACCAGGGGGGCCACGCCTTCGGGCAGATAGACATCCACGCGGCTGCCAAACCGGATCATGCCAAACCGTTCACCGGCCCGCAGTGATTGATTTTCGCCCGCCCAGCAGATGATCCGCCGCGCCACCAGCCCCGCAATCTGCACAACCGCCAGCCGCGCGCCATCGGCCGTGGTCAGGCACAGGGCGTTGCGCTCATTGTCCTCGCTCGCTTTGTCCAGCGAGGCATTGAAAAACAGGCCCGGAATATAGGCGATTTTGGTGATCGTGGCGTCAACAGGAATGCGGTTCACATGACAGTTGAATACGTTCATGAACACGCTGACCCGCGTCATGACGGGTTCGGACATGTCCAGCTCAATGGGGGGCGCCACCTGCGCGATGGCCGAAACCACGCCATCGGCGGGGCTGATGATCAGGCCGCTGCGTTCGGGTGTGACGCGCGCCGGATCGCGGAAAAAATAGGCGCACCAGCAGGTCAGGATAACGCCGATCCAGCCCAGCGGGTCATAAATCAAAAACAGCACCAAAGTGACCGCAATGAAGATCGCAATAAAACGGTGCCCTTCGCGATGAATCGGCGCAAAAATTGAAGTCAGTACTTCCATGCGGATAATCTGCTCTTTGGGTGATGGGAAAGAAAGACGGTCCGGCAGTGTAGCCTTAATCGCGCATCAAGTTAAGCAGTTGATTTTATCAGCATTGTCTCTTGCAATATCTGTTTTTGACGAACTTCATCATCATCCACCTGCTGGCGCTGCCATAAATGCGCATAGGCGCCGCCCTGTTGCAGCAGGCTGTCATGATTGCCGCGTTCGATAATATGCCCACCGTCCAGCACCAGAATTTCATCCGCATCCACAATCGTGGACAGGCGGTGCGCAATCATCAATGTTGTCCGGTTGACGGAAATCTCGGCCAGCGACGCCTGAATTTCCCGCTCGGTATGGGTATCCAGTGCCGAGGTCGCTTCATCCAGAATCAGAATGGGCGGGTTTTTCAGGATTGTCCGGGCAATGGCGACGCGCTGTTTTTCACCGCCCGACAGTTTCAGGCCACGCTCGCCCACCCGGCTGTCATAGCCCTTTGGCAGGCTGGCGACAAAGCGGTCGATACGGGCAAGGCGCGCCGCCTCAAAAATTTCGGCTTCATCTGCATCGGGTTTGCCGTAGCGGATATTATAGCCGATGCTGTCATTGAACAGCACCGTATCCTGCGGCACAATGCCAATGGCGGCGCGCAGGGAGTGCTGCGTTACCCTGGCGATGTCCTGCCCGTCGATCAGGATGCGCCCGCCGCTGACGTCGAAAAACCGGTACAGCAGCCGCGAGATTGTCGATTTTCCGGCGCCACTGGGGCCGACAATCGCCACGCGTTTTCCCGCCGGCGCGGTAAATGTCACATCGTGCAGAATGGTGCGGCCCGCCTCATAGGTGAAACGCACATGTTCGAATCTGATTTCGCCGCCCGTCACGAACAGTTCCTGGGCCCCCGGCGCGTCCTGGATTTCCGGCGTCTGATGCAGCAGACTGAACATGCTTTCCATGTCGGCCAGGGATTGCCGGATTTCGCGATACACCGATCCCAGCAGGTTCAGAGGCACGAAAAGCTGCACCAGCATGGCGTTGACCAGCACAAAATCGCCAATGCTGCGGGTCCCCGCCATTACGCCATTGCCCGCCAGGCACATCATCACAACAAGGCCCGCGGCAATGATCGCGCCCTGGCCGGTATTCAGAAAGGACAGGCTTTTATTGGTGATCACCGAGGCCTTTTCATATCCCGCCAGAGACTGGTCATAGCGTTTGCTTTCATGTTCTTCGTTGCAGAAATATTTTACGGTTTCGAAATTCAGCAGGCTGTCGATGGCCTTGGTATTGGCTTCGGTGTCGCGGTCATTCATGATTTTGCGATGCCGGGTGCGCCATTCTGTCACCGTGAACGTGAACCAGATATAGGCCCCAACCATGCCCAGCGTCGCCAGCATGTACCAGGCATCAAAAACATAAAAGAAAATACCGGCGACCAGTATGATTTCCAGTATCGTCGGGATGATATTGAACAGGCTGAAGCGCAACAGATAATCAATGCCTTTGGTGCCGCGATCAATGACGCGGCTAAGCCCGCCGGTGCGCCGGTCCAGATGAAAGCGCAGCGACAGCGCGTGCACATGCTGAAACGTGATCAGCGCCAGACGGCGCGCCGCATGCTGGCTGACATCGGCAAACACCGCATCGCGCCCCTGGGTAAATATCTGTTGCAGGGTGCGCGCAAAACCATAGGCCAGAATGAGCGTGATGGGAATCGCCAGCAGATCAAGATTGGCAGCGATACGCCCGGCATTGCCGGCAGCGGCCGCCGCCGCCGCACTGCCGCCCGACGCCTGCGGCCCCAGACTGTCTACGGCGGCCTTATAGAGAAACGGCACATAGACCGTAACAATTTTGGATAGCAGCAGCAGGATGACGGCCAGGACCACGCGCATGCGCAAATCACGCCGTCCGGCCGGCCATAAATAAGGCGCAACCGTCGCCAGTGTCCGCCATTGATTTTCCGGCGCCTGTTTGTCTTCGACGCCGCCTGCCAGGGATCGCACGTTTGTTATACCTGCAAAAGAAAACGGGGCCGATGATACACCGGCCCCGCCATCTTAAAGCATATCGCGCTGGTTAGCGAACACCAACACGGCGAATATAATCCGGCGTATACCGGTCCAAGGTCAGTTCGTCCGCAAAATGGTTCAGGGACGGCTCTTCATTGAAGAACTCCTGCGCCGTATAGCGGCCGGCATTCAGATCATAGGACACGAACCCGGCGGTATTGCAGGCGGGCACGCCATAATGCACATAGGAGAATTGCTCCTGCGCCCGCCATATTTTGCCGCGCGCGTCATAGCTGGAGGTGGCGACGGTATGGGCCGCATCCTCATCATGCCAGAATACGCGCTTGGAATAGATATGCCGGGTGTCCGGGCGTACGCTCGCGGTGATCACATGGTTGCGGCGCAGTTCATAACGCGGATAATCCTGATTGATGACTGTCGGCTTGAAGATATCCGCATATTTTACATCGGCGCCCGCCATGCGATAATTATTTTGCGAGGTGATGGCCTCGGTTCGCCCATTATAGGTCCAGTCATACCGGTCAAGCGCGCCATTGAACATGTTGAACGCATCGATGGTGGACAGGCCGTCATCATTAAAGCTGGGATTGTCATAGGCGATATTGGGGGCGCGGCGCACCCGGCGGGTGCCGGGGCTATAGACCCAGGCCTTGCGCTGGCCCTTCACGGCGTCGATGGTGTCGTGAATCAGCACAACGTTACCAGCGGCGCGCGCCGGCGCAATCGTATTGTTAATGTAATAGGCCCAGATATTATCCAGCGATTCGGTCGTGGTTTTGGAAGGGTCATTCCAGGGAAAAATCACCTCGTCCTGGACCGTATAAACCGAATACTCGCCGTTGCGCGTCGGCGCAATCGACACATATTGCCGCGTTATCTTGTAACCGCGATATTGCAGCCGCTGATTAAACATCATTTCGTTGGCGTTGCCGGGTATTGGAAATGGTATGCCGTAGATTGACCCGGTAAAGCCATCGCCGCTTGCATCCAACACGCCGCTTACCGCATTTTTCTTGTTCGCCTCATAGACGCTTGGCGGGTTGGCGCAGCTACGGCGGGTCGGGTAGACATTCATCTTGTAGGCGTCGGGATAGGCGGTCAGCAACGCAGTGCTGACTTCCGTCAGCTTATCCGCATATTGCGCCATGTTGGCGGAAGTTATGGTGTATAGCGGCTTATCCGCCGCATACGGATCGGGATAACGGTCCCCTGCCTTGTAGGTGACCCCTGCTGGAATTTCAGATAGACCGCCGGTCCATTCAGGAATCGTCCCATCCTTGTTACCGGATTTTTGTGAACCTAACGGAGTCAAATCCTGACCAAGCCGCGCGGCAACCTCGGCGGGAACTTCCGCCATTGCCGTTCCGGCAAAAACGCCCGCCGTTAATAACCCCATTATAAAAGCCGATCGAATGGCCATTAGTCCCCTCCCATGTCGTTGACTACATTACCTAGTGGATCTTGTTTTTTCCTGCTGCGGCTCTGGCGTTTTTTAACTGATATTCACTCGCGCTCCAGATTCCATGTCAGGTCTTATTGTTGATCTTGTGAATAAGCTAATACGAGTCAGCCATGTTGCGCCAGTCAAATTTCAACATTGCTTAAAAAATCACGGAATTGTGTGATGGGGGCTGGGCCCTTTATTTTCATTTTCCTGATGGCGCGGCAGACGCGGCGGGAATGTCAAATATCTGCCCGGGATAGATCAGGTCGGGATCGCGGATCTGTTGCTTGTTGCTTGTGAAAATCACGCTATAGGCAATACCCGAACCATAAATATTACGGGCAATTTCCCACAGGGCGTTGCCCTGCATGACCATGACCTGCTGTGCGCCCATCACAAGCTGGCCCTGTCCGGCGCGTGAAAACGCCACTTCTGCGCGCAGCAGGACTTTCCCTGAAGGATCAAGCTGATCGGCGCGCAATTTATGTTCTCCGGCTGCCACGGCGCCCGCATAGGCCAGCTCCCAATTGCCTTTTTCGTCCGCCAGCGCCTCGCCCGCCGCCTGATTATCCAGATATACCCGCACCAGCCGGCCAGGCCCGGCGCGCCCGGAAAGCATGGCGCCCCCCTCAGGGGCAAGATCAATCCCTGCCACGCTAACTCCGGTTGGGGCGGTATCGGGCAGGCCCTGATCCAGGATGCGGGTCGGCTTGCCGGGCCGGCTGACGGCTACGAACACTTCTCCGTCAGGACGATCCGGAACCGAAATAATGGCGGAATCTTTTGATAAAACCGGGCCATCTTCGCCCAATTGGGCGCTAAGCGTAAGCACCTGTGCGCCTGGCTTCAGGGGTGTTTCAGGGATCATCACCCAATCGCCGCGCATGTCCGCCATGACCTGGCCCAGTACCAGATCGCCGGATTTGATGATCACCTTTGCCCCGGGGGCCGCGCGTCCCGCCATTACGGCGCGCCCCTCGCGGGTTACGCGCACGACATCGAAACCGGGATCAATGGGGCCTGGCGCTGCCGTACTGGCGGCTGATTCGGTTGCCGCAGTTCTGGACTGCTCCGTCACTGTCTGTCCTTGCTGAAACGCAAACCTGGCGATAATGGTCAGCACGGCAAGCAGGAAAAAGGCCAATAAGATCAGGATCTCGCGCCGGGGCAATATGAATGACTTTGTTAAATGCTTCCGGCGCATCACACTTCAGTCACCTTTTCCTATTATGATTAACCATCTTAGATAGCATAGAGCAAACCAGGCATGAGCAGGCAAAAATCTATCTGCGTCTATTGCGGTTCAAAGACCGGCAAGAACCCGGTACATGCCGCCGCGGCGCGCCAACTGGGAACCTTACTCGCAGACCGCAGGATTCGCATGGTCTATGGCGGCGGCAGCATCGGCCTGATGGGCATTACGGCGCGCGCGGCAATGGATGCGGGGGGGCATGTGGTGGGCATCATCACCCAGCATCTGGAAGAGCTGGAAGTGGGGCTGACCGGTATTTCGATGCGCCATATCGAGGCGACCATGCATGCCCGCAAAATGCGCATGTTTGAAATGTCGGACGGCTTTATTGCGTTGCCCGGCGGTTCCGGCACCCTGGACGAGATCGCCGAAATTCTCAGTTGGCATCAGATCGGACTGCATAACAAGCCCTGCGCGCTGCTGAACAATACCGGCTACTGGACGCCCCTGGTGCAGATGCTGCGCACCATGTGCGATGAGGGCTTCCTGACCGGGGCGGGCCAGGACTATTTCTATCTGGCCGGTACGGTTGAAGCGGCGGTGGACTATATCGAGCAGCACAGCAGCCGCGGTATCGACGCCAAGCGGGTTATCGACGCCAGACATCCATGATGCTATATCGCTGCGACAGCTTTTTTTATCCAGTCCGAAACGAGGAAGCAGCATGAGCAAGATCAAGGTCAAAAACCCCGTCGTTGAACTCGATGGCGACGAAATGACGCGCATCATCTGGCAGATGATCCGCGAAAAACTGATCCTTCCCTATCTGGACGTGGATCTGAAATATTATGATCTTGGCATGGAAAACCGCGACGCCACCAATGACCAGGTGACCATCGATTCGGCCGAGGCAATCAAAAAATACGGCGTGGGCGTGAAATGCGCCACCATCACCCCTGACGAAGAGAGGGTGAAAGAGTTCGGCCTCAAGAAAATGTGGAAATCGCCCAACGGCACCATCCGCAACATTCTGGGCGGCACGGTGTTCCGTGAACCGATCATCATGCAGAATGTGCCGCGCCTGGTGCCGGGCTGGACCCAGCCCATCGTGATCGGCCGCCATGCGTTTGGCGATCAGTACCGCGCGACGGATTTTGTCGTGCCGGGCAAGGGCAAGCTGACCATGACCTTCACGCCCGATGGCGGCGGCGCGCCGGTGAACTATGACGTGTTTGATTTCCCCGGCGGCGGCGTCGCCATGGGCATGTACAATCTCGATGAATCGATCCGCGATTTCGCCCATGCCTGCCTGAATTACGGGCTGCAGCGCAAATGGCCGGTCTATCTGTCCACCAAGAACACGATTCTCAAGGCCTATGACGGGCGCTTCAAGGATCTGTTCCAGGAAGTGTTCGACAGTCACTATGCGGATGGTTTCAAGAAAGCCGGCATTATTTACGAACACCGCCTGATCGACGACATGGTCGCCGCCGCGATGAAATGGAGCGGCGGCTTCGTGTGGGCCTGCAAGAATTATGACGGCGACGTGCAGTCCGATACGGTCGCGCAGGGCTTCGGTTCGCTGGGCCTTATGACCAGCGTGCTGATGACCGCCGATGGCAAGACCATGGAAGCCGAAGCGGCGCACGGCACGGTGACGCGGCATTACCGCCAGCATCAGCGCGGCGAGAAAACCTCGACCAATCCCATCGCCTCGATTTTCGCCTGGACGCGCGGCTTGGCGCACCGCGGCAAGCTGGATGATACGCCAGAGGTTACGGCGTTTTCGCAAAAGATCGAACAGGTCTGCATCGAGACCGTGGAAAGCGATAAGATGACCAAGGATCTGGCGCTGCTGATCGGCCCGGACGAACCCTGGCTGACCACCGAGGCGTTCCTCGATGCGATCGACAAAAACCTGCAAAAGGCGATGGCGTAAGTTTCAACTAGCCGCCGGGGGGCGGCAGCGAAACCAGCCGCCCCCCGGACGGTCCCATGCGCGCAATGGCCGACAGCGGCGCAAGCCTGAAGCCGCGCGCTTCCATACCGGCGGCCCATTGCGTGAGCGCGCCGATGGTTGCCGGATGCGGATGGCCGATTGCGATGGCGTAGCCGTTGCGCGTTGCGATCTCTTCCGTTTTTTGAAGCTGCGCGCGGATCATTTCCGGCGTGATCACATTGTCCAGAAACACATCGCGCTCCAGCGCCGTCACCCCGATCGCGCGCGCGGTGCTGGCGCCAAGCGTGCGCTTTGCCGTGCGCGAATCCAGAAACAGCAGCCCGCGCTGTTTTAACTGCGCCATCAGCAGGGTCATCGCGGCGCTGTCCTGCGTCAGCCTGCTGCCCATATGGTTGTTGACGCCGACATAGCCCTCAAGGCGCGACAGGCTCCACCGCAGATTTTGCGCGAACGCCTCTGGCGTTTGTTCCGCCAGCAGGGCGTGCGGCCCCGGATCCTGCCCGTTTGCGGCCTCCATCGGCAGATGCGCCAGCACTTCATGGCCAAGCAACCGCGCCCGGCGGGCCACCGCCGCCGCGTCGCTTGCATAGGGCAGCACGGCCATCGTCATGGGCGCAGGCAGCGCCAGCGCCGCCGCCACGCGGGCGGGCGCCACGCCCAGATCGTCGATGACAATCGCGATCAGCGGCAAATTGCCCGGATTGGCGGGGCTGGCCTGCGCATGCCGCATCCAGGCCTGGGGGTTGCGGGGCGCGGAAGACGGAATTGCCTTGTCTGTCCTCTGTTCTCTGTCCTCTGTCTTCTGTTCCGTGTGGCGTGGCGCGAACGGCCCCATAAGGGGCGCCGGGGGTTTCTGAAAGCCGGAGCCGGAGAACGTCTGCGGAATCACATGGATGGAGGGTTGCGCGGGAGCGTCCGCCGCCGGTTGCGGCTTGTCCCGGCCGCCCAGCCACCATCCGGCTGCCGCCATCAGCAGAACGCCAAGCACAAGAACAGCGCCAGATTTACCCTGCCCTGAAGTCATACGCCGCCGCCCGTTCCCCTGTTATCTGTGTGTCGGCGCAGCTTTACACGATGCGCGCGGCGCTGAAAGCGATTCGGCGCTTTTGCCGCAAGGCCCTTATACCAGCGGCCCTATGCCCTGACCTGTCCTGAGCCGTCCCCTCTTGTCATCCCGAGTCCCCCCTCTTGTCATTCTGAGCGAAGCGAAGAATCTCCATCCATTTCAGGGAGATTCTTCGCTTCGCTCAGAATGACACAACGGGCTTCGCTCAGAATGACACAACGGGCTTCGCTCAGAATGACACAAGGGGTCTGTTCATCAGGCCGTTTTTATTACATCAAAAAAACACCGCGAACCCCAAAATTATAATAGTCATTAGAAAAATAATATGATTTAATACCACTAATCGGCAGCCCGATTGGATGCTGGCGCCCATGATGCCGCCCTTTCCTTGATTGTGCGTCATCATCCTCACATGGAACTGACGGTCCGCCCCCCCCTCTCCCCCAGGGCAACAGGGCGGACCTTTTTTTGCGCCACGCAACCCGCAGCGCCAGCGCTCTTGCCAAGCCGTAGCCTTCTGGCGAAGGCTGGTGCGCGGCGTGTCCAGCGCCGCCCCCCATTTTTGTCATCCCGCGCCTTTCCCTCTTGTCATCCTGAGCGCAGCGAAGGATCTCCCGCGTGGGAACTCCGCCGATGGGGATCCTTCGCTGCGCTCAGGATTGTGTGTTGAGGATGTGTTATGAGTGGCGTGGGTGGGCAACCGGTCAGGATGCGGTATTTACGACCGTTGTCATCATGGTCTCCCACCCACGTTTCTCCTAACCGCTTGAATGGTAG
>JBMOMW010000012.1:0-28582 GCA_049325255.1 Pseudomonadota bacterium
ACGAGCGCCTCATCGGCAACGGCAAAAAACCAATGCTGGCGCTTACCGCTATCATGCGAAAACTCATAACCATTCTGAACGCCAAACTACGCGATTATGCCAATGCATAAACATGGTAGATGACACAACGGGGCTTTTCATCAGGCCGCTGGTATGAGACCCCGCCCGGCCTATTCGCCTTCCGTCATGCTCGCTGCTTTTAGCAGGCTGCCCGCCGGTACAGGGCGCAGGATGAAGGCCGGCACATGATCGCCCATGCCTACAATGCGGTGATCGTCGCGCCGATGGTCGTCACGGGGCAGGGGGCGTGAAACATGGCGATCCTCGATGGGCGCTGCTTCAACGGGTTTGTCCGCGAGCAGGACTGTGCCAGTTTCTGGCAGTTTCCCGGTCTTCGCACGTCTTGCGGCCGGCCTGCGGCGTTTGGGGGCTTCTTCTTCGGTCTTTTGCTCAGCCTGTTGTGGTTCTTGCGTCCCACCGGCTACAACGGTCCGCGCATTTTCCATCCTGGGTATGGCAATACCTGTCATGCGTTCGATGGCGTCGACATATTTCGTTTCAGCCGGTGAGGCGAACATAAAGGCAAAGCCTTCGCGTCCGGCGCGCCCGGTGCGGCCAATGCGATGGATGTAATCTTCAGAATGGATCGGCACATCAAAATTGAAGACGTGGCTTACTTTGGGGATATCCAGGCCGCGCGCGGCAACGTCGCTGGCTACCAGTATTTGAATTTCATCCGCCTTGAACTGTTCCAGCACCTGCAAGCGATGCCGTTGCTCCATATCGCCATGCAATGCGCCAACGCTGAAGCCATGTTCTTTCAGGCTTTTGAACAGCATATCCACATCGCGCTTGCGGTTGCAGAAGATAATGGCGTTCGCCACCGGCTCGGAACGCAGCAGGGCGCGCAGGGCCTTGCGCTTTTCGCGCGCGTCCACAATGACCAGAGACTGTTTGACGGTCTTGGCGGCCGATGTGGGCGAGGCGACTTCGATGCGCTTGGGATTGTTCAGAAAAGCCTCGGTCAGGCGCTGAATTTCCTTTGGCATGGTGGCCGAGAAAAACAGCGTTTGACGGGCCGGCGGCAGCAGGCTGCATATTTTTTCAATGTCCGGGATAAATCCCATATCCAGCATGCGGTCGGCTTCGTCGATCACCAGAATTTCGACCCCGTGCAGCATCAGCTTGCCGCGCCCGAAATGATCCAGCAGCCGCCCCGGCGTGGCGATCAGCACATCAACGCCACGATCAATCAGTTTCGCCTGATCATTGAACGACACGCCGCCGATGAGCAGCGCCATGCTGAGCTTGTGATATTTGCCGTAGGTTTCGAAATTCTCGCTGACCTGCATGGCAAGTTCGCGGGTTGGCTCCAGGATCAGGGTGCGTGGCATGCGCGCTTTTGCGCGGCCTTGCGCCAGCAAATCGATCATGGGAAGGGTAAAACTGGCGGTTTTGCCGGTGCCGGTCTGGGCGATGCCAAGAATATCCCTGCCGCTCAGAACTTCGGGAATGGCTTCTGCCTGGATCGGCGTGGGAGTTGTATAGCCGGCGTCGCTAATGGCGCGCAGCAGGTCTGGGCTCAGACCGAGATTGGAAAAGTCCATGTGTGGTTAGGATTACCTGCAATTGTTACTGACAAAGAGTACGAAGAAATGATCTGGAAATACGCTGGGCGAATCACGCCACACCCGTAAAACCGGGTAATTTACGCCAGACAATAGTCATATGGGATGATTTGTCAACAAAACCAGGGGCGTGCATGAAGTTAATAAGTCTTTCCCAGTGTTTTTCGCTTTGAAGCGTAGCGGTAATACAGGGTTGGCGCCACGAAAATGGTCAGGATCGTGGACATGGCGGTTCCGGCCATCAGGCTGACGGCCATGCCGGTGAACATTGGATCGGTATAGATCACCGCCGAGCCGAGAATGATGGCCAGGGTCGTTAGCATGACTGGCCGAAGTCTTACCACGCCAGCTTCCAGTGTGGCCTCGCGCAGCGGCATCCCCAACGCCTCATTGTCGCGGATAAAGTCTATGACCAGCAGCGAACTGCGCACGACAATTCCCGCAAGCGCGACCAGCCCGATCATCGATGCCATCGAAAACCAGGTGCCGGTCAGCCAATGCGCCGGAAACACGCCAACGAATGCAGCGGGTATCGCGGCCATGGCGATCAGCGGAATGAAAAAAGAGCGGTAATAGGCGACCAGCAGCAGATAGACAAAACTGATGGCGACGGTCAGTGCGCCAGTCATATCGCGAAATGCGTCCAGGGTCAGGCGCATCTCCCCATCCCAGAGCAAACGATACGTGTCTATGGTGCTGACTTCCGCAGGGGTAAGCCGCATATTTCCCGTGACAAGCCTGTGGCCATCTGCAACTTCGCGTCCATCCAGCCGCTGGTCCAGTTCCAGCACGGCATAGATCGGCGAAGAATGGTCCAGTTCGCCGCCGACAAAGCTCACATACTCGTTGTTCTTGGTCAGGATCGGGGTGTCTTCCAGGGTGGCGACGGTGCGGGTGATCTCGGACAAGGCGATACGTGCGCCAGTGATATTAGGAACCGAAATCCGTTCCATTTGCGCGGGAGAAACCGCATAACGACGTGGCGCAATCAGCCGGATCGGCACCGGATTCTGCTCGTTCACAAGATGCGCGCGGCCAATTACGGCGCCGCCAAACAGGGTTTGCAGGGCAGTGGCGGCAAAAGCCGGGCTGACACCGGAAAGCGCCGCCTTGTCGCGGTCTACAATCACCCGGTGCTGATATATATCAGCAGGGATAGTGTCTGTGACTTCGGCCATGTCATAGATGCTTTCAAACTCTTTGCGCACCATGGCGGCGATCACGTTCACCTTGTGCGGGTCGGGGCCATAAATTTCGGCCAGAATGGTGATGCGCGACGGCGGTCCCGGCGGATCTTCCAGCAGTTGCAGGGTGCTTCCCGGATAGCGCGCCGCAATGGCCTGCATAGGCGGACGCAAACGGCGGACAACGTTATTGGATATGGGCGTGCGGGAGTTCTTGTCTGACAGATTAACCCGTATCTCGCCCAGATGCGGGCCGCGCCGGTTATAGTTGCCACGCAACAGGCCGTTAAAATCAGAAACTCCCGGCATGCCAACATAGATCTGGTAATCCGCAATCAGCGGATCCTTGCGCAACTCACCGGCAAGTTCGTCCGCCATGCGTCCGGTAATCTCAACCGGCGTATTTTCCGGCAACGCCAAAGTAATGTTGAAGGTGTTGGTGTCATCCTTGGGCATCAGGCCAAACGTCATGGCCCAGAAGGAAAGCGGCGCGCCAACGCCATGCGGGCGGATGAATTGCCAGACCGGCAACAGAAACGTCCCGGCAAGCAGCAGCGCCAGTACAACCAGGCCCAAACAGCGGTAGCGGGCTTCATCCAGCAGCGGCGTCAACAGGCGGCGGTAAATCTGCTGCGGCCTTGTGTTGACCGGCTGTAGGGCATGTCCCCCATTGACGGTGACGGGAAGCCAGCGCAGCGCCGCCCATGGCGCCAATATATAGGCCGCCAGCAAAGACACCCCCATCGCAACCGGAACGCTGAATACGATGGGATGGAAATAATCGCCGTTCATGCCCGTCACAACGCTGAGTGATGAAAACACGGCGATCACGGCAAAGGTGGCGAGATTGGTCGGATTGCCAACCTCATTGGCGGCCCGCACCGTCAAGGTGCGCTTGTCGCCTTCGCTGGTGGCGTAATGCCGGTTGATATTTTCCAGCACGACAATGGCGTCATCCACCAGCATGCCCAGCGCGATGATCATCCCAAACAGGGTGATGCGATTGATGGTGACCCCCACAAGATAATCGGCGGCAAGGGTCAAAAACACAATCACTGGCACATTGATGGTGACGATCACCGCTTCGCGCCAGCCCAGGAAAAAAATCAGCACAAAAAATACCGCCACAATCGCAAACAACAGATGGCGCAGCAAACTGTTCACCGATGCATTGGCGCGCTGTCCGTCGTCGCGGGTGATTTCCACACGCACATCCTGCGGCACGAATGCGGCCTGCATATCGCTGATCCGGGACCGCACGGATTTTGCAACTTCGACCGCATTGGCGCCGCGCTGTTTGGCGACAGCGATAATGACCGCAGGCATTTCCGAACTATGGCCGCCCTGGAAATGGGGCGATGCGGGGCCATAGCCAAACAGGCTATAGGCGTCGCGTTCTATGGCCGGACCGTCGATCACGTCGGCCACGTCTTCGATGCGCACCGGGCGCCCCTGATGCTGTGTAATGACCAGAGTTTTCACATCTTCGGCAGAACTGATCTGGCTATCCAGAAAAACAGTTTCGCGCTTGTTATCATTGACCCAGTGCCCGGCGGGCGCGGCAATATTATAGGCGGCGATCACATTGGCGGCTTCCAGCGGTGACACATCAAAAGCCTGTAACCGCTCGGGGTCCAGCTCCAGGCGAATTTCACGGTCGCGGCCGCCATGCACTTCAACGACTGAAACCTGGCGCAAACTGCGCAGCCGGTCCGCCATGCGATCCGCTATTCGCTTCAGGGCGTAATCGTCATATTTTTCAGAAGCCAGCGTGATGGTCATGAACGGCACATCATCCACATCAATGGATTTAACCAGCGGCTCGCTGGCCTGCGCCGGTAAACGGTGGCGGTTCAGCAATATACGGTCATAAAGGCGCACCAGGGACTGCTCTTTGTTCTGCCCCACCTCGAATTCGACAGTGACGGTCGCCACCGAGTTGGCGGCCACGCCATAGGTGTGCTTCACGCCTTCAAGCTCGCTTAAAACACCTTCCAGCGGCGACACCACCAGATCGTGCATTTCACGCGCAGACGCGCCGGGCATGGTGACGCGTACCTCTGCGGCGGGAACGATGATCTGCGGGTTTTCCTCGCGCGGCATATATAGTAGCGCCAGCAACCCCACTGCAGCGGCAGCGATCAGCAGCAGGATCGTCAGCCTGGAGGTGATAAAAGTTTCCGCAAGCCAGCCTGCAATATTCACAGGCGCATTATTCACGGGCGGTCCCCAGTTCAGGCGCAACCGGCATGCTATCGCGCAAGGCGTCAAGGCCACTGACGGCAATGCGTTCGCCGCCATTCAGTCCGGCCTGCACTTCTATCCAGTCACGGGTTTCGCGGCCCGTGCGCAGCCAGCGGAAGCGGGCTATATTGGCGTCGTCGATCTCGAATACGCCGCGAAGGCCGCCGCGTTCCACCATGGCCCTGGGGGGTATTACCGGGCTTTGGTCTTCGCCGGTGCGCAATTGCGCCCGGCCGAACATGCCGCTCAGCAGGCCGGTCTGTTCTGCGAACGCGACCTTGACCAGAAAGCGCCGGGTGACCGGATCGCCGGCCGGCACGACCCGCACCACCGTGCCCTCGCGGCTGGCGGATAGCGCATCAATATGGATGGACGCCGGATCGCCGATGCGAATATGCGCCACCAGGCTTTCTGGGATAAATGTTTCAAACAGCACGGCGCGATCCGACACGATCACCAGCAAAGGCTTGCCGGGGGTGGCAAGGTCGCCCGGCTCGACATGGCGCTCCACCACCACGCCGTCAACCGGACTGGTAATGCTGGTATAGCGTATCTGTGCGCGGGCGGTGTCCCGGGCGGCGACGGCTTCGGCCTTGCGCGCCAGGGCGAAGCTGCGGCGCACCTGCGCCTTGCGTACCGTCTCGGAGGCGACCGTGCCGCTTGCCGCCAGTTCGACGATCCGGGCCTGATCGCGTACGGCGTCTTCCAGTTCGGTTTCGGCAGCCTTTACGGCGGCTTCGGTTTGCTGAATGGCGCCTTCCAGATCGCTTGGATCGATTTGCGCCAGTAAATTGCCTGCTGTAATCCGGTCGCCTTCGCGCACCGGTAGCTGTTGGATAAACCCGGTGACCCGCGACGCAATGTGAATGGTTTCGTCCGATACGACAGAACCCGGCGCGGCATAGAGGCGCGGCAGCGTTGCAATCTGCACCACCGCCGTTGCAACTTTGGCCGCGGCGGGCGCCGCATTCTGGCTGTCCTGCTGTGCCTCGCCACAGGCGGTCAAACCAGGTCCCAGGAGGGTTGCAAACATCAGCGGCAATAATTTGAAGCGCTTCATACTGGCCCCGTAAGCACAAGTTTGATGACATGGTCAGCCAGAAAGTCAGGGCTATCGTGGATAGGCAGGTAACCCGGCAGGGAACGGCGAATGACCGCGCATTCATAATGCCCAAGAATGATGGTGATCATGGCGTTTGCCGTAAAATGATGATCGCGCCCCGGCGCCAGCGCTCTGAGCAGGGTGGCGAAACTGTCGAAGGTTTCCTGAAACACTTGTGTGCTTAGCCGCTGCATGCGCGCAGCGCTTCCGTCCAGCAGTTCGCGGTGCAAAAGCCGTGAAAATATTTTGTCATTGGCCACGATGCCCGCGAAAGCCATCACAAAACCACGCAACATATCGGCGTTTGATTGACCGTCCGTATCCAGCACTGCATGCAGGGCCTGGGTGCGGCTGCGGTAGACATGTTCCAGCGCCGCCTCATACAGCGCGTCCTTGTCCGCAAAATGATGGTATAGCGCCGCCGGGGTCAGCCCCGCCGTTCTGGCGATCTCGCGCATGGAAACGGCGGCATAGCCGATTTCGGCAAACAGCGCTGCTGTCAGCTCAAGAAGCCGTGATCTGGTATCGTTTTGCGCGCGCGCCATGCTCTTACCTAACTAAACGTTCGTTTAGGTAAGGTTAACGCCTCGATGTGTCAAGGATCAAGGCGGGGTCGGGGAAAATCTTAAAACGGGAAGAATCCGTCCTTTCAATGCGCGCTTTATGAAAGTAAGCTTGCAGACAATAATAATTCACAGGCAGGGGGAGCGAATGCTCGATATCTTTAATCTTACGGGCAAGGTGGCCATTGTTACCGGCGGTAATGGCGGCTTGGGGCTTGGCATTGCGCGCGGGCTGGCCAATGCGGGCGCGGCGGTGGCGATTGTCGGCCGTAACCAGGACAAGCTGGATAGCGCCTATGAGAATCTCAAAAATATCGGCCCGAAAATTCTGAAAGTGAATGCTGACGTCTCCAAAGAAGATGAAGTGAAGCGCATGGTGAAGGAAACTGTGGCGGCGCTTGGCCGGGTGGATATCCTGTTTAACAATGCGGCGGTCAGCTATGGCCGTCCGGCGGACAAGATGACGCTGGAAGAATGGAACATGTTCATCGCCATCAATCTGACCTCGGTGTTTTTGTGCAGCCAGGCGGTCTATCCCGAAATGCTGAAAGTGGGCGGCGGCAAGATCATCAATATCGGCTCGATCATCACCCAGCAGATGGGCCATGCAAAACTTATCGCCTATGCAGCGGCCAAAGGCGGCATGGATCATATGACCCAAAGCCTAGCGGTGGCCTGGGGGCCGGACAATATTCAGGTGAACTGTGTCATACCGGGCCTGGTCGATAGCGAAATGATGCCCTGTTCCGGTCCTAATAAACAGTCAAAGATTATCGATCATGTGGTGGAAAAATCACCTGTGCGCCGTTACGGCATTCCCGATGATTTTCAGGGGATTTCTGTGCTGCTGGCCAGTCCCGCGTCCAGCTTTATGACTGGCGCGCTGATCGTGGCGGATGGCGGCTTGTCACTGGCGGGGGTCTGACATAATCATAAAAAAAGGGGAAGCCATGCTGGAAGGTTTTGATCTGACGGGAAAAGTTGCGATTGTCACAGGTGGTAATGGCGGTTTGGGGCTTGGCATTGCGCGCGGGATGGCGAATGCCGGCGCCGCCGTGGCGCTTGTTGGCCGTAATATGGACAAGCTGGATGCGGCCTATGAAAATCTGCAAGGCATCGGCCCCAAAATTTTACGGGTGCAGGCGGATGTCTCGAAAGAAGACGATGTCAAGCGCATGGTCAAGGAAACCGTCGCTGCGCTTGGCCGGGTCGATATCCTGTTCAACAATGCGGCGATCAGCTATGCGCATAGCGCCGCGCATATGCCGCTGGAAGAATGGAATAATTTTCTGGCCATTGATCTTACCTCGGTGTTTTTGTGCTGTCAGGCGGTCTATCCCGAAATGCTGAAAGTGGGCGGCGGCAAGATCATCAATATCGGTTCGGCGATAACCAAACAGATGGGGCATCCCAAATTGATCGCCTATGCGGCCTCCAAAGGCGGCATGGATCATATGACTCAGAGCCTCGCAGTGGCCTGGGGGCCTGACAATATACAAGTGAACTGTGTCTTGCCGGGTCTGGTGGACAGCGAAATGATGCCGTGCGAAGGGCCCAATGTGCAATCACGGGTCGTTGCCTATGCGGTCAAGAACTCGCCAGTGCGCCGCTATGGCATACCCGACGATTTTCAGGGTCTTTCGATTTTTCTCGCCAGCCCTTTATCGAGCTTTATCACAGGCGCGCTGATTGTCGCGGATGGCGGCATGACGCTGGTTTAGTGGCGCCGGGAGCCGGAGCCAAAGCCATTCTCTGCGGGTGGCTTTGACATATCGCTGAGCAGCAGATTGATTGCGTGGATAGTGCTGGCGGGTTCGGCTGCGTTTGCGGGAACCCGCATCTGTCCGCTGGCGGCAAGGTGGGCGCCAATGCAATAGGCTGCCAGAACGCGGACATCCTGGCTGCTGCTTGTGGGGATTTTATCCGCAGCATCGCAAACCCTGTCGGGCAGCGTTTGAATATGCGGGCCAAACACCAGAACGATCCTGAAATTGTGTCCGCCCGCGCCAATCATGCTTTGCACACGGTCCTGAACTATCGTGACGGGGGTCACGGGGGCGGCGTTTGCAGCGGCATCAATTGGCTTTTCTGAGATCAGACGCACCCCTTCGGTTCTGCCCGGCAGACGCACCCCCTGCGCAATTTCTTGCGCCGACATGCCAGCGGGCAGTGCGCCGTGGATTTCAAGCGGCACGGCGCCATCGCGCGCCGCATAGCTGATCAGCGAAGGTTGAAATAGCGGGCGCTGATTGACATGGCTGATCACGTTCTGTTGCGCGCAGGCGCCCAGCAGCATCACGGTTGCACCAAACAGAATTTTTAACATGCGTAAGCCACCGGATTATGATCTGTCAGGTATCAGCCATTGGCCGTGGTCGGGTCGATCATGCGCCGGACTTCCGTAATTTTGCTGGCGGGGAAGCCGCTTTTTTTAGCGTGGTCATGAATGAGGGATTCGTCTTTAGCCAGATAGACGCAGAATGTTTTGTCGGCGGCGACATAGGATTCCAGCCATTGAATGTCCGTTCCCAGTTCGGACAACGCCTTGTTGGAGGTTTTGGCCGCTTCGCGAAGGGCCTCACGTTCGGCGCTGCCAATCGCGGGCAGATCGCGTTCGATAATAAACTTCTTCATGGGAGCCTCCGCTGGTTGTTATTAAGTACACGGTCTAGCATGTATTTCTCGCACGGCGAAACTTAAATATCCAGCCCGGTGGCAAAGGCGGCGCGTTCCTGAATAAAGGCAAAGCGGGATTCGGCTTTGCGCCCCATCAATTGCTCGACCAGCGTTGCGGTTTGCGCTTCACCTGCCTGGCTTAAAACGACCCGCAAAAGGTTGCGTTTTTTACGGTCCATGGTGGTTTCACGCAATTGCGCGGGCATCATTTCGCCCAGTCCCTTGAAACGGCCGACATCCACCTTGCCGCGTCCGCTGAATTGTGTGGCCAATAACTCATCCTTATGCGCATCATCGCGCGCATAGGCGTTTTTGGCGCCCTGGGTCAGCCGGTACAATGGCGGCATGGCAAGATACAGCCGCCCGCTCCTGATCAATTCCGGCATCTGCCGGTAGAAAAATGTGATCAGCAATGATGCGATATGCGCGCCGTCCACATCGGCATCGGTCATGATGATGACTTTGCCATAACGCAATTGGCTATCACGGTATTTGTCCCTGATCCCGCACCCCAGCGCCAGAGCAATATCTGCAATTTCCTGATTTCCGGAAAGCTTGTCGAGCGATGCGCTGGCGACGTTCAGAATTTTTCCCCGCAGCGGCAATATGGCCTGGGTTTTGCGGTCGCGCGCCTGCTTGGCCGATCCGCCGGCGCTGTCGCCTTCGACCAGGAAGATTTCGGTTTCCTCGATGCGGTCGCTGGAGCAGTCCGAAAGTTTTCCGGGCAGGCGCAGTTTGCGGGTGGCGGTTTTGCGGCTGGTCTCGCGTTCCTGGCGGCGGCGCAGCCGTTCCTCGGCGCGCTCGATGCACCAGTCCAAAAGTTTGTTGGCGTCGCTGGGCGCACCTGAAAGCCAATGGTCAAAATGATCGCGCACGGCATTTTCAACCAGCCGCGCCGCATCTGCCGAAGACAGTTTTTCCTTGGTCTGGCCCTGAAACTCCGGTTCCCGGATAAACAGGGACAATATGACACCGGCCGTTCCCGTCACATCATCGGCGGTCAGCAGCACCGCCTTTTTGTTGCCGGTCAGTTCGCCATAGCCGCGCAAAGCCCGATAAAGGGCAGTCTTCAATCCGGCTTCATGGGTGCCGCCGGCGGGTGTTGGGATCGTATTGCAATAGGATTCCATGATCGCATCGCCATCGCCATACCAGGCAATGGCCCATTCCACCTTGCCACGATCCTTGGGAAGTTTCTCGCTGCCGGTAAAGCTGTTGGGCGTGACCAGCGCATATCCCTTGATGGCGGCTGCAAGATAATCGGAAAGCCCGCCGGAAAAATGCAGCACTTCGCTTTCAGGTGTATCGCCCGCGCCTTTCAGCAATTCGGGGGCGCATTTCCAGCGAATTTCGACGCCTGCAAACAGATAGGCTTTTGAACGCGCCATCTTGTACAGAAGCGCTGGTTTGAAATGCGCCTGTGCGCCGAAAATCTGTTTGTCCGGGAAAAAGCTGATGGTGGTGCCGCGCCGGTTATTTGCGGGACCGGTCTGGCGCAGCTTTCCGGTAGGCGTGCCCCGGACATATTCCTGTACATAATGCAGTTTATCGCGGGCAACCTCGACCGTAAGGCGTTCAGACAATGCGTTTACGACAGACAGGCCCACCCCATGCAGACCGCCGGATGTCATATAGGCCTTGCCGCCAAACTTGCCGCCGGAATGCAGGGTAGTCAGAATGACTTCCAGCGCGGATTTGGATTTGAACTTCGGGTGCGGATCAACAGGTATGCCCCGGCCGTTATCATGCACGCTCAGGCTGCCATCCGCCTCCAATGTCATTTCGATGCGCGTGGCGTGTCCGGCAACCGCCTCGTCCATGGCATTGTCGAGAATTTCTGCCGCCAGATGATGCAGCGCGCGCTCGTCGGTGCCGCCAATATACATGCCGGGTCGGCGGCGCACAGGTTCCAGCCCCTCCAGCACCTCAATGTCCTGGGCAGTATAGCTTTGATCAGCGGCAGAGGCAGTTTTTTTGAATAAATCGGCCATGTGAGTCCAAGGATGGTCCAGCGTCGAATCGCGCCAGCCCCTTTTATCAGGTATGGATGCGAATGCCGTCAAGATTACCGCCCGCCGCCTCGATCTGATCAAATGTTCCGGCGGTCACTTTGGCGTTTGTCAGGCTGGCGCCTTCCAATATTACATTGGCCATGTTGGCCCCTTCGAGATTGCAGCCTGTCAAATCGGCGTCCGTAAAGTTACAGGTGCTGAACTCGGCCTGCTGGAAATGACTTTTCTGTAAATTGGCGGATATCCTTTTTTCGGAATTAACGCCGGTCTCAACGGACGCAAAAGTCACCCCCGAAAAATTGGCCTGCCGGCAAAATGACCGCTTCATCACAGCCGCGCGCATATCTGCTTCCAGCAAAATGGCGTCTTGCAGGTTGGACAGCGACATATCCACCAGCCGTAATTTGCAGCGCGTCAGATTGGCCCTGGACAGGTCACAATTTATCAATCTGGCCCCGGACAGGTCCAGTTCGGCAAACACAACATCTGAAAGATCGGCATTGAGCAATTCCAGACGCGAACCATCCCGCCCATATGATGTGATCCAGAGTTCGTGCGCAGTTAGCATTGCGGAAAACGAACCCGGCGCCGGCTTGGTGCGTTCTGGCAGGTTTTTTACGCCTGAGCCTGCGCCAATAGCGCGCCGGTCTATGATCGCCCCAAGCATATCCGCACCGTTCAGGGACGCGCCGGATAATTTTGCGCCCTCTAATATTGCCCCCTGCATGGACGTATCGGACAGATCGGCGCCGGACAAATCAGCATTTCCAAGATCGGCGCCGTCCAGCACAGTGCCGCGAAAACTTGCTCCAGCAAGTATTGCCTTGCGTAACGTGACATCGCTTAAATTGGCCTGCATGATCTGCCCGTGCGAGATTATCGCCCCCGACATATCGGCCTGAACAAGGTTTGCGGCAACCAGCTCAGTTGGTTCAATGGAATCAGCCCGGAACGTAATGTCACCGCTTTCCGATATTCTTAAGCGGGGGCCTTCGCCCAGGTCCGCGCCACGCAGATTTGCCTGCGTCAATTTGGCTCCATACAATGAACATCCGCGCATATCCGCTTGGCTTAAATCTGCGCCGTCAAGATGCGCCAGCCGGAATATTGCTGATGATAATACTGAACAGGAAAGCTTCACCTTATACAGCGCCGTATCCGTGAGGTTGGCCCCTGAAAGATCGGCATAGGATAAATCACGCCCGCACAAATCCATACTGGAAAGATCATGGAAAGCCAGATTTGCCCGCTTTCCACGGCGGCCTTTTTCCGCCACATATTCCGCATTGCCTGCGGCAACCTGATCCAGCGTCTTCTGGTCGATAGTGATAAGTTTATTGGGGATAGGCAGATGGTTCATGTTCGAATTTCCCACGGCAATACGCCTTGTGCGCCTCCTATTAGCCGCTCCCGGGGTAATGTAAGTATGGCAGTCGTGCCGGTGTCCAGTTCGCTATGCAATTCCAGATCGCCACCATGCAAACGGGCAAGTTTGCGGGATATTACAAGACCGAGTCCTGCGCCTTCCTCGGTTCGCGCGGCGTCTTCCTGACCGCGGTTGAACGGCTGAAAAAGTTCTGCAAGCCGGTGCTTTTCTATCCCCCTGCCGGAATCCCGTATGGCAATGCCCAAGTTATTGCCCATGGTAATGCCCAGTTCGATGTTTCCATTTTCTGGTGTGAATTTGATGGCGTTGGATAGCAGATTTACAACTATCTGCCTGATCGCCCGGGAATCTGCAAATAGCGTAATATTGCTTTCGCCCTGAATGTGTAATCGCTGATTTTTATCGCCCGCCCGCCCTCGCACCAGCCGCATAGTGGATTGTAATAACTCATCCAGATTTATAGCTTCCTCCTGTAAGGTCTGTTTTCCACTTTCGATCCGTGACAGGTCGAGAATATCGTTGATAAGGGACAGCAGGTGCTGGCCGCTATGCAAAATATCCTGCGCATAATCTTTGTATTTCGGGTTGCTGTGGGCGCCGAAATATTCCTGGGCCAGAATTTCCGAAAAGCCAATAATCGCATTGAGCGGGGTGCGCAGCTCATGGCTCATATTCGCCATGAATTCGGTTTTTGACCGGTTGGCTTCTTCGGCGGATATTTTTGCATTTATCAGCGATTCAATTTTTCGGCGCGTTTGCGCCATGCCCACCGCATTTGTGAGCACATTTGTATAGCCGTCAGAAATATGGATTTCCTCTTTGCTCCATTTCATTCCGGCTGGTTTGATCAGCCGCAATATCACAATGGGTGTGTGATCTGGCGTTATGACCGGGCAATCGGTTACGCGCATCGCAAGGTCACGCAGCAACGGCTCGCCAGGTTGTGGATAGATGGCTGTATCGCTCTTGTTGCTGCGCGCATCCCTCAGGCATTGCCAGCCATCGGCCTGATGCCAGACCTGGGCCGCATCCAATTCAAACGAAGCCAGCGATTTTGAAGCAATCTCTGCGGCTATTTCGTCGAGGGAACCCAACGTCAAGGCAGGGCTGCCAGTTAGGCCCAGCAAGGTTTTTAAATGACGGCCATCAAGGGAGATAGCATCTGTCAGGCGGGCCGGGGCTTTGGCTGTGTTACGCATACTAATAGGCCTGAGAAAGGTGTATAATATGTGCCCGGGATGCCCGGGTCAGGAATACACGCTATGCGTTAATGGTTAAGCAAGAGTTGATTGGGAGACATTTATCCGCTGGCGCTGGCGGGCAGGTTCAGAACCCTTTGGGAGATGCGCCGGCTATACTGGTCCGGCGCAACGTAGCCTGCAACCAGTAGACACGCCCCCTTCGGCCTGGGGGTGTCACCTGCCTAACCCCTCATAGCTTTAGCGAAGGGGGATGTCTTAGCTACGAAATGTCACCTATGTGTCCGGGCTGGCATGTGTCCGGGCTGGCATGTGTCCGGGCTGGACAAGGCGAAGAATGGCTCCCCGGGCCGGATTCGAACCAGCGACCAACCGGTTAACAGCCGGTTGCTCTACCACTGAGCTACCGAGGAACAGATGCCCAAACAAGGCAATTAGCAGTAATCAGCATGCTGGCTATAGCAAACTGTTCGTCCCCGCACCACCCCTAAATGTGGCTTGTCCAGATCAGGCCTTGCAATCTTTCCCGTTTGCCCACAAGAAACGCCATGACCAACCTTCGCATAGGCAACCGCACCTTCAAACTGCCGCAATCGCGCACCTGGCGCATTGTTGTGGGGGTTGCTCTCATCATTGGGGGCATATTGGGTTTTCTGCCCATAGTCGGGTTCTGGATGATCCCGCTGGGCATTCTGGTGCTGTCCCAGGAGTTTCACCTTGTGCGCCGCCTGCGCCGCCGTGCTGTTGTTAAATGGGGCCGCCGCAAACAACGCCGGGACGCGAAGCGCAAGTTTAATGATGAGTATCTGGATTGAGGGGGACGTTCAGCCATACTATTTCTGCATTTCAAAGGGTATCTGATCTATCAAAGCCAACCTCTTGATAACCCCATCTTTTTTTATAATTGTGCCGGGTGCCAAAACCGCGTTGGCGCCGATGCGTGTCCCGTCCCCGATCAATGACCCAAATTTATCCTGCCCGGTGCGCCAATACTGCACGCCATCAAAGCAGATAATTTCCCTAACTTTCCATTCATTGCGAAAATTGGCCAGTATGGCTCCGGCCTCAATATTCACGTTTTCGCCAAGGATGGAATCTCCTATGAAATTAAAATGCGCCGCCTTGCTGTTAGCGCATATGAAAGAGGATTTGATCTCTGATGAAGGTCCAATAATAACGTTTTGGCCCAGCCAAACGCCGCCACGCAAATATGCATAAGCAGCCACAAAACAACCCGCGCCAATGATGCAGGGCGCTTTCAGCACCGCCCCGGATTCCACTACTGCTGTTTCATGAATGGCGATGCCATCCTTGATGCTGTAACCGCCGGATAGATTGTCAATCCACGATCTGATGACTGCATCCGCCCGATGGCATATTTCCCAGGGTGTGGCAGCTTCCTCCTGAAATATCCCGGCACAGGTGTAATCGGAAATTTTCATGTGCTTTCCCATAAGGATGGTTGCCCGTCCCCCCTCACCCCCTTCGGGAGCTTTGGCAGACACTCAGTTTTCTTAAGCGCGCAAGCGCGCTAACGAAAACTGGTGGCGGCGGATAGTTAGCACCGCAACACCCTCGTCATAACCCAACCACAAGCAAAAACAACACTCTCAAAAAAGATTACAAAACATGGCGGTATTGTGCAACGCTCTAATTGTTCGAACGCGGATGAAGTTTTGAATACACGCAGGGGATGACCTGCGCCCTTAAAACACCTCCAAGATTTGGGTAGAGTCCGTCAACTTAGGGAGACGGACGATGAAGGGATCACGGTTCACGGAAGAGCAGATTATCCGGATTTTGAAAGAGCAGGGTGAGCCGGATCAGCAATCGATCCAGCGAATCGATTGCCCGGCGAACGGCGCGAAGACCGCCGATGTCTGCCGCAAGCACGGCCTGTCGGAAGCGGTGTTTTACAAGTGGAAGGCGAAGTTTGGCGTGCTTGAAGTATCGGACGCCAAGCGGTTGCGGGCGTTGGAGGAGGAGAACGCGAAGCTGAAGAAGCTTCTGGCGGAAGCAATGCTCGACAACGCCATGCTGAAAGATATCAACTTGGACTTCCCCGGAAAAAGTGGAGGGACTTTGTCTTTCTGATGCTGAACCTGGGTTTCCCAGAAGCTGTCAGTCCCCCCTACGCTACTTCGTAGCTTCGGGGGACATAAGCCTCGTAGAGCTCGCTTCGCTCACTACTGCGGCCAATTGGCGGATGGGGTGAGATTCGAACTCACGGTGAGCTTGCACCCACGCCGGTTTTCAAGACCGGTGCCTTAAACCACTCGGCCACCCATCCATAGGCGATTTGCGCGAGTAAATGCTGGTTTGACTGCCTTCATACATGGCTGGCACCGGGGCATCAAGCTGTGAAGCTGGTATTGGCTTCGGGCGCATCCACTTGCGTCCGGCCCCGGCCCGTGGCACAAGCGATTCATAGCAGAATATGGAAGATTCGGGTATTGCAGGAGCGTGCATGCGGTGCATCGTTGGGCTAATCTCGCTGGTCATGCTGGTGCTGGCGGCATGTGCGGATGAACGTTCTGTGCAGGCCGGGGCGTCCGTTGCGCCACGTCAGCAAAGTCAGGCGGTAAAGCTTGCCACAGCGCCATCCAGTCCGGGCTTTGCCAAATGGCTCGCCGAATTCAAGAAGGAAGCGGCTGGCCAGGGTATCCGTCCGGCCATCATCGAAGCGGCCCTGCGTGATGTGCAGCCGGTGGAAAAGGTGGTTTCCCGTGACCGGAACCAGGCGGAGTTCACGCTTGCATTTGCAACCTATCGGGATCGGGTGTTGACACCGGCGAATATTGCGGCGGGGCGCCGCAAGCTGGCGCAGCATGGCCCGTTGCTGACGGCGGTTGCCGCGAAATATGGCGTACAGCCGCGTTTTATCGTTGCCATCTGGGGAATCGAAACCCGCTATGGCGCGGTAAAACCCACGATGCCGGTGATGCCCGCGCTGGCGACCCTTGCCTATGACGGGCGCAGATCGGCGTTCTTTCGCAATGAGATGATGCAGGCGCTGCGCATGCTGGATGCGGGATATGCGGATGTGCCTGATCTGATGGGGTCCTGGGCGGGGGCAATGGGCCAACCGCAATTCATGCCGTCCAGCTATATGAAATTTGCACAGGACTGGGACGGGGATGGCAGGCGGGATATCTGGAATAATCCCGGTGATGTGTTTGCCTCAATTGCGTATTATCTTGCCAGCAATGGCTGGTCGGACGCGCAGACATGGGGGCGTCAGGTAAAGCTTTCTTCTGAAGTCAGCCAAGCGCTGCCACAGATGCAACGTACGGGGAAATCCGGCTGCCGCGCCATGGATCAATTGAGCGTGGCGCGTTCGTTGAAAGAATGGCAGGCACAGGGCGTACGCCGTGCCGACGGGGCGGATCTGCCTGCGCTGGATTTGCAGGCTGCGCTGGCATTACCCGAAGCGGCGGCCGGACCAGCGTTCATTGTATATGGTAATTACGAAGCCATTCTGCGTTATAACTGCGCGCATTATTATGCGCTGACGGTTGGCGCCTTGTCTGATCGGATTGGGGGCGGCTGATCCCATGAGTGTTTTTCGCTTATCTCGGTGTTTTGCGGCCCTGGCCGCGCTGTCACTGGTGCTTGCCGGGTGTGCGGGCAAACCGCCGCCGCCTGCTGCACCCAAGCCTGTTTATAAAGTTGGCCAACCCTACAAGGTTGCGGGCGTGTGGTACTATCCGCGTGAACAGCCTGATTACGACGAAACCGGCCTGGCATCCTGGTACGGACCGGATTTTCACGGCAAGCCGACAGCGAACGGTGAGATCTATGATATGAATGCGCTTACGGCGGCGCACAAGACATTGCCCATGCCGGTGAATGTGCGGGTGACCAATCTGGAAAATGGCCGCTCGATCGTGCTAAAGGTCAATGACCGGGGGCCGTTCGTTAATGGCCGCATCATTGACGTGTCGCGGCGCGCCGCGCAATTGCTGGGTTTCGGCGGGGCTGGCACAGCGCCCGTGCGTGTGCAGATACTGGATGGCGGTGGCGCGGGTGCATTTGTAGCGGCACGACCCCATACCAGCGCGGAAGAGAAAACGATGGTTGCCGCCGCGCCATCATCGGGGGTCAGCAGTCAGGTATTGCCCGGCAGCGTCGTGGATAGCAGGGCAAAGTCTGCGGCACGGGCAAAAGTGCAGCCCGCGCCGCTTGAAATAGGCAAGGAACCGGTTGGCGTTGCAGAATCGAAGACCGAGCCGCAAGTTGAGTTCCGTCCGGTCCCGGCCAGCCGCAATATGTATGTGCAGGTGGGTTCCTTTCGTGAACGGGTGAATGCGGAACGCTTGCGGGGCCGTCTGTTGCGCGCAGAACCAGGCTTTCAGATCAGCCCCATAACTGTCGAGGGAAAGTCTTTCTACCGTGTGCGGACGGGGCCGCTGGCGACGGTTGAAATTGCGGATGCGACACTGGCGCGGGTCATTGCTGCGGGCCAGCAGGGCGCGCAGATTGTTGTGGATTAACCGGTTTCATTGGATGGGTGGCGGCATGCGTAAACATCTTTTTCTGATTCTGTTATTTGCGGTTGGCGCTGTAGCGCCAGTGGCGGCGCAGCAGGCCCTTGAGACGGCGGCGCGCGAGGCGATCCTGGTGGATGCCGAAACAGGCACTGTGCTGTTCGAAAAAGATGCCGATACCCCGATGCATCCTGCTTCCATGAGCAAGCTTATGACGGTCGCCATGCTGTTTGACAAGCTGGCCGATGGCAGCGTGAAAATGGAAGACACATTCCCGGTTTCCGAAAGCGCATGGCGGATTCAGGGATCAAAAATGTTTGTCGAACTGGGCGCGCGTATCCCAGTCTCGGATTTGTTGCGCGGTATTATTGTGCAATCTGGAAATGACGCCTGTGTGGTGGTCGCCGAAGGTCTTGGCGGTGATGAGAAAAACTTCGCCCGTATGATGACCGAACGGGCGCGCGAAATCGGCATGACGCATGCAGAGTTTCGCAATGCGTCGGGCTGGCCCGATCCCGAACATTTGATGACGGCGCGCGATCTGGCGACCTTGGCAGCCTATCTGGTCAATACACACAAGCAATATTACAGCATTTTTTCCGAGATGGATTTTACCTGGCACGGCATCAGGCAGGGCAATCGTAATCCGCTGTTATATTCCTATCCCGGCGCGGATGGCCTGAAAACCGGGCATACGGAAGAAGCGGGCTATGGGCTTACCGGGTCGGCGGAACGTAATGGGCGGCGTTTGATCGTGGTGGTCACGGGCCTGGAAAGCGACAAGCGCCGGGGCATTGAAGCCGAACGGCTGCTGACCCTGGGCTTTAATGATTTTGAGACCTATACGCTGCTGAGCGCAGGCCAGAAACTGGAGGATGCGGATGTCTGGCTGGGTGAGGCGGATAAAATTCCGTTGGTCGCCGGCAAGGATATTCGCGTAACCCTTCCACGGGCGGCGCGCAAATCGATGCAGGCAAAACTTGTTTATCAGGCGCCGCTGGCTGCGCCGGTGGTCAAGGGGGCGCAAGTGGGCGCCGTGACTTTCACCGCCACGGGCATGCAGCCGGTAACTGTGCCGGTTGTAGCCGGAGAAGCTGTTGAAAAATTGGGATTTTTTGGAAAAATTCCCGCGGCCTTCAATTATCTGTTGTGGGGGGCGTCCAGCGGTTAATCCGTAGGCGGAATAATAATATGGCCCCATCGCGCGGAAAGTTTATAACCCTGGAGGGCGGTGAGGGGACCGGTAAATCAACCCAGGCGCGCTTGCTGCAATCAGCCTTGCAGCAACGTGGGCTGGAGGTGGTGCTAACACGCGAACCGGGCGGTGCGCCGGGCGCGGAATTCATTCGCAAATTACTGGTTGAGGGGGACGCCACGCGCTGGGATGCGATGAGCGAAGCCCTGCTTCTGTTTGCGGCGCGGCGCGTGCATTTGCGTGAAACCATTGTTCCGGCGCTTAACCGTGGCGATTGGGTGATCTGCGATCGCTTCACCGATTCTACATTTGCGTATCAGGGGGACGCGGGTGGGCTTGGGCGTGCGGCGATTGAGCGATTGGCGGCGATTGCGCTGGATGCAGACAGTCCTGTGCCGGATGTGACGCTGGTGCTTGATATTCCCGTCGAACTGGGATTGGCGCGGGCGCATGCGCGTGGTGATGCAGAAAACCGCTTTGAAAGTCTGGGTACGGCGTTTCATCAGCGGCTGCGCGACAGTTTTTTGCAGATTGCCAGGCGCGAACCGGCGCGCTGCATTCTGATTGATGCGGCGCCCGCGCCAGAAGCGGTGGCGCGCGCGATCATCGCGGCGCTCACGTCCCGGCTTGGGATTTAGCCGGAGCGCATCATGGCCAGACGCCCCACCAGCGATAGCGCCGGCATCATCGAGTCTGACCGGCTGGAAGGATTTCCGCATCCGCGTGAAACGCCGGATATTGTTGGCCATCAAGAGGCAATGGCGGATGCGGCCGGCGCCATCATGTCTGGCCGGATGCATCACGCCTGGCTTCTGTGTGGCCCCAGGGGTGTTGGCAAGGCCACTCTGGCCTATCGCATGGCGCGCACTTTGCTGAAACATGGCGCGGGGGCAGCGGTTCCACCGGATCTGGCGGTGCCAATTGATGACCCGGTGTTTCGCAAGGTCATGGCGTTATCACATCCCGACCTGCTGTTGTTGCGACGCCCCGTTGATAAGACAGATCGCATTCAGGGCGTCATGCCGGTGGATGAAGTACGCAAGGCGTTTGATTTCTTTTCCCTGAGTGCGGGCGAAGGCGGCTGGCGCGTATGCATTGTGGATAGTGCGGATGATATGAACATCGCTGCCGCCAACGCCTTGCTGAAAATACTTGAAGAACCGCCGAAGCAGTCCATATTTTTGCTGATCAGCCATTCGCCGGGGCGGTTGTTGCCAACCATCCGGTCGCGTTGCCGTAAGCTAATGCTCAGTTCGCTGAATGACCGTGATCTGTTGCAGGTTATTGCCGCGCATTTTCCGGAATTGAACAAGGATGAATTGCACCTTGCAGCACAGCTTGCGGAGGGCAGGCCCGGCAGTGCGCTGGCGCTGGCGCGCGACGGCGGGCTGGATCTTTTCCGGGAAATGATCGCGCTGTTAATGGCGCTGCCACAACCTGATCTGGCGGCGCTGCATGCGCTGGGGGACCGCCTGTCCCGGGTCAATGCCGGGCAAAGCTATGAAACCATGATGGAAATGCTGACCACCTGGCTGGCGCGGATGGTGCGTCTGGGCGCGGCCGGCGCCATGCCGCAGGATCGTGTGGCGGGCGAGGGGGCGTTGATACAGCGTTTGCTGGCTGCGGCGCCCCTTGATCAATGGACGCAGGTATGGGAAAACATCAACACCCTGTTGCGGCGCGCGGATAGCGTAAATCTCAGCCGCAAACAGGTGATTTTGAGCATTTTTTCACGTCTGGCGGAAACGGCGCAACGCCGTTAGGCCCTGCAATCTGGAACCCTGAACTTTGGCCAAGCGTTTTTATATTACGACGGCGATATCCTATCCCAATGGGCCGCCGCATATTGGCCATGCCTATGAGGCGATAGCGACCGATGCGCTGGCGCGCTTCAAGCGTCTGGATGGCTATGAGGTCATGTTTCTGACTGGCACGGATGAGTATGGTCAGAAAATGGAACAGACCGCGCGCAAGGAAGGCGTCACGCCGGGTGAATTGGCAGACCGGAATTCACCGCTCTTTCGCGAAATGGTCAAGCGGCTGAATTGCAGCAATGATGATTTCATCGGCACGCGCGAGCCGCGCCATCATAAGGCCGTCACCCATCTGTGGCGGCAAATGGCGGAAAATGGGGATATTTATCTTGGCAAATATGCCGGATGGTATTCCGTGCGGGACGAGGCGTTCTATGGCGAGGACGAATTAACCGAGGCGGCGGATGGCGCGAAGCTTGCGCCCACCGGTACGCCCGTGACGTGGGTGGAAGAGGAAAGCTACTTTTTCCGCCTGTCGGCCTATGGGGACAGACTGCTGGCGCATTATGATGCGCATCCGGATTTTATTCTGCCGCATACGCGCCGCAATGAGGTGGTGAGTTTCGTAAAATCCGGGCTGAAGGATTTGTCCATATCACGCACCAGTTTTGACTGGGGCATACCAGTGCCTGATGACGCGAAGCATGTGATGTATGTCTGGCTGGACGCGCTGACCAATTATATTTCCGCCATCGGTTATCCCGACGGTGAAAAGTTTGAAAAATTCTGGCCTGCGGATGTGCATATTATAGGCAAGGATATTGTGCGTTTTCACGCCATCTATTGGCCGGCGTTTTTGATGTCTGCGGGGGTGCCGTTGCCCAGGCGGGTGTTTGGCCATGGGTTTTTGCAAAGCCAGGGCGAGAAAATGTCGAAGTCGCTTGGCAATGTGGTCAGCCCGCTTGATCTGGTGGAGCGTTATGGGCTGGATCAGGTGCGCTATTTTTTCATGCGTGAAGTGCCGTTCGGCAGCGACGGAAATTATTCCCATGAATCGCTGGTTAACCGCACCAATGCCGATCTGGCCAATGATCTGGGTAATCTGGCGCAACGCTCGTTGTCGATGATCGCAAAAAACTGCGGTGGCGCCGTTCCGGTTCCCGGTGCATTTAGCGAGGCCGATAACGCCATGCTGCGTGAGGCTGATGCGATGCTGGACAAGGCGCGCGCCCATATGGAAATGCAGGCCATTCATCTGGCGCTGGCGGAGGTGTGGAAAATTGTCGCCGACGCCAACCGCTATTTCGCGGATCAGGCGCCCTGGGCGCTGGCGAAAACCGATCCCGCGCGTATGCAAACGGTGTTGTATGTGACAGCGGAGGCCGTGCGGCAGGTGTGCATTCTGGCGCAACCGGTGATCCCGCAAAGTGCTGCCGCCTTGCTGGATCAGTTGGCGATAGCGGCGGATGAGCGCAATTTTGCGGCATTGGGTGAGGCCCACCGGCTGGCGTCCCGCACGGCATTGCCCGCGCCAACCGGCGTTTTTCCGCGTTACGTTGAGAAGGTTTGAGCCGGATGCTGGTCGATAGCCATTGTCATCTTGATTTCCCTGATTTTGCTGGGGAAATGGACGATGTGGTGCGCCGCGCGGGCCTGGCGGGCATTGGCATGATGCTGACCATCTGTACACGTATCAGCGAGTTTGAACACATCCGCGATGTTGCTGGTAAATTCGATCATATTTATTGTTCCGTCGGCATTCATCCGCATGAGGCGGATAACGAACCCGCCGCCGATTGCGCGCGGATCGTTTCATTGACCGGGCATCCCAAGGTGATCGGCATTGGTGAAACGGGGCTGGATTATTTTTATGAACATGGTTCGCGCGCAGCGCAGAAAACATCCTTCCGCGCACATATTGCAGCGGCGCGTGAAACAGGCCTGCCGCTGATTGTCCATGCCCGCGACGCGGACAGCGACATGATTGAAATTCTGCGCGATGAAGCCGCAAAGGGGGCCTTTCCCGGCGTCATTCACTGCTTTACAGCGGGGCCAGAACTGGCGCGGGCCGCTCTTGATCTGGGCCTGTATATTTCGCTGTCGGGCATTGTGACATTCAAAAGCGCGCGGGACTTGCGCGAAACCGCAAAGATGATTCCGGCTGACCGCTTGCTGATTGAAACCGATGCGCCGTTTCTGGCCCCCACGCCGCATCGGGGTAAGCGCTGTGAGCCGGCCTTCGTGGCCGACACGGCGCGCTATCTGGCGGAATTTTTTGGCGAGCCGCGCGAGGCTTTCGCCGCCCGCACCACGGATAATTTTTTCACACTGTTCACCAAAGCGGACCGCGCCAATGTCCGGACATAAAGTCACCATCCTGGGCAGCGGGTCTTCCGGCGGCGTGCCGCGCATTGGCGGCGACTGGGGCGTATGCGACCCGGATGAGCCGCGCAACCGCCGTCTGCGCTGTTCCATTCTCGTGCAACGCGGCGAAACGACGGCGCTGATAGACACCTCGCCTGACATGCGCGAACAATTGCTGGCGGCAAAGGTCAGCCATCTGCACGGCGTTCTCTATACCCATTCGCATGCCGATCAGGCCAACGGTATCGATGATCTGCGCATGGTGGTCATGAACATGCGCAAGCGCGTGAATGTGTATGCGGATGAAATCACTTTCGATGAACTGAATGCGCGATTTGGCTATTGCTTTTCCCAGGCGGAAGGCAGCTCCTATCCCGCCATTCTGAACGGCCATCTGATCAGGGACGCCGCCCGCGTTGAAGGGCCGGGCGGCGTTATCGAGGCCAGGCCGTTTCTGGTCGATCATGGCGGCGCGCATTGTGTCGGCTATCGTTTCGGAAATTTCGCCTATACGCCAGATGTGGTGGGATTATCGGAAGCGGCCTTCGCCGCGATCGGCGGCGCGCAATGCTGGATCGTCGATGCGCTGCGCTACACCCCGCATCCGACGCACGCGCATCTGGCGCGCACCCTGGAATGGATCGCGCGCGCCAAGCCAAAACTGGCCGTGCTGACCAATCTGCACATTGACATGGATTACAAAACACTGTTGCGCGAGCTGCCGGAAGGCGTCGTGCCGGGATATGATGGGATGGTGCTGGAATTTTAAACATGACTAAATTGTGGGCGAAGGCCAAATGGGGGGAGGTCGGTGTCGGTTTATCGGGATGCGGGAAATTTTATTCTAGCGGCATCCCAGCGTTCTTCAGGGGTGTTCAGCATCTTATCCCGTGCAATTTTGTTTAAGCGCTGATCCTCTGCAATTGTAATGACGGCTAGCTTCCAATAGCGTTCAACTAATCTATTCATAGTCTTTTCATTCAGTTTTCCGCACTCGTGCAGATCGAGAACTTTTCGCGCGAACGCTCGTCTTGGGGTTCCGTGCTCGACCCGTAAGTGATCCTTGGGCTTAAGATCGGGTTTAGCCTTTCGCAGCCTTGTGGCAGCAATTGACCACAATTTGACTTGATCTACGTGATGCGGACTTGCTGTTCCACCTTTATTTAACTTGGCATACACGTCTGCGAACGTTTCAAGCGTTCTGATGGCAAAATTTTCTGTGACGCCAGCAGCCTTCATCTCTTCGACATGACGACAGGCGAGCGTCAGTTGATCGATGGTGACAGCGTTCTTTGACATCATGGAAGCCTCGCAACACGCTGGAAGTATCAGCCTGCTACCGGTTTTTTCGATCTCAGTTATCCATTATCATGCCCCCCAGCGTCATCGCGAGCTGCGATAGCAGCGCGGCGATCCAGAGTCACAAGCACAGGCTTTGCCGTTTGACTCTGGACTGCTTCGCTTCGCTCGCAGTGACGAGGAAAGCATTGGGATTCAATTAATCTCGAAGACCCTCAAACGTAAGTGCTGCCCTTCATGCCCGTGGTCAGATCCTGGCGCAGTTTCACATTGACCAGTGCGGGTTTGCCGGAGGCGAAGGCGCGTTCCAGCGCCGGGCGGATTTCTTCCGGGCGTTCACAATGTTCGCCGTAACCGCCCATCGCCTCGACGATCTTGTCGTAGCGGGTATAGTTCAGCGTGGTGGCGACCATGCGGTTGGCGCCGTAACTGGCGGCTTGCGGGCGCGCCATCTGGCCCCAGGCGGCGTCATTGCCCACAATGCCGACGATGGGCAGATTAAAGCGCACGGCGGTGTCATATTCAAAACCGTTCAGGCCGAACGAGCCATCCCCGTAAATGATCAGCACCCGTTTGTCGGGCTTTGACGCCTGCGCGGCCAGCGCGAAGGGCATGCCAACGCCGAGCGTGCCGAGCGGCCCCGGGTCCATCCAGCCATTTTCGCCGGGAACAGGCAGCACCTTGGAGGCCTGTGCGACAATATCGCCACCATCGCCGATCAGAATCACTTCCTTATCGTAACTGGCCAGGAAGTCGCGCACCTCGCGGCACATGCGCAGCGGATCGACCGGGCTTTCATCGGAATTCAGACCCTTTTCATTTTCCGCTTCCAGCTTCGCCTCGATGGGTTTCAGTTCATCCAGCCAGCCGGAGAAATTCAGATGCAGCTTTTCGCGGTCCATCATCTTGACGATGGAATCAAACGACGATCCCAGATTACCCACAACGCCCACATCCGCCGACCGGTTGGTGCCGATCAGCGTATTGTCGATATCAAGCTGAATGATTTTGGCGTTCTTGGGAATGGAATTGCCAAAGCCCAGACGGAAATCCAGCAGTACGCCTGCGCAGATGAACACATCGCAATTCTTCATGGCGTCCTTGCGCGAGCGGTTCAGAAGATAGTTCGATCCCGGTGGCACCGTGCCGCGTCCCATGCCATTGACATAGGTGGGAATATTGGTGCGCGCCAGAAAATCGTTCATTGGACCGGAAGCGTTCGACCATTTGACGCTGGTGCCCGCCAACATCACCGGCCGCTTGGCCTTGGACAGAATCTCCAGCGCCCGGCGGCAATCATCTTCATCCGGCAACATTTTGGGGGCAGGGCGATAGGTCGGGAACCGCACCGACTCAAAGCTTTCGACGGTCCCCATCAGCACATCCATGGGAATTTCCAGGAAGGACGGCCCCGGATTGCCGGATACCGCATGGCGTACGCCCATTTCGATATAATCGGGAATGCGTTTGGTATCGTAACAGGCGTCGGCCCATTTGGTGATCGGGCGCATCACGCCGACATGATCCATTTCCTGTAATGACCCCTTGCGCGCGGCGCTGAACGGGCCTTGCCCGCCGATCACCAGAATGGGGGAATTGGCGCGCCACGCATTGGCGACGCCGGTGACGCCATCTGTCACGCCAGGACCGGCGGTCAGCACCGCGCAGCCAATGCTGCCGGGGTTCAACCGGCTCCAGGAATCGGCGGCATGGACGGCTGCCTGTTCGTGGCGCACGTCGATGATGCGGATGCCTTCGTCCAGACAGCCATCATAGATGGCCATCACATGCCCGCCGCTCAGGGTGAACACGCATTCCACCCCCGCCTGCTTGAGTGCGCGCGCCGCCAGTTTACCGCCATGTATTGCCGCCATGTGATTCTTCCCCGATTATGGTTATGCTTGGCGGCTAGAATAGAAGGCGGAGGCAGGGCAATGCAATCGCCCAATTCAATAAAACAGGAGAGACCGGCATGTTGCTTGATAAAAATAAGAGCTGCTTGATCATCGTGGACATTCAGGAACGCCTGGCCCCGGCCATGTTCGACGGCGGGCAGGAAGCCATCCGCAATGCCGCAATTCTGATGCAGGCCGCCAAACGCCTGGGGGCGCCAGTGCTGGTGTCCGAGCAATATCCGCGCGGACTGGGCCGCACCGTGCCGCAACTGGCCGAGTTCATGCCCGCCGACGGCCCGGTCGAAAAACTGGAATTTGCCTGTCCCAGCAATGCCGGATTTTCCGAAAAACTTAAAGTTTTAGGTAAGAAACAAGTCGTAATTGCAGGAATGGAGGCTCATATTTGCGTTTTACAGACCGCTATACAGCTGCGCGACCAGGGGTTTGCGGTGTTCGTCGCCGCCGATGCGGTCGCCTCGCGCAAACAGTCCAGCATGGATCACGCCTTTTCCCGTATCGAGGATGCAGGCGGCGCCATAATCACCACCGAAATGGCCGTGTTCGAATGGCTGGAACGCGCCGGAACCGATGATTTCAAGGTGCTATCAAAGTTAATCCAGTAATATCGCTTGCAGGGCAGCAGAGAAGAACATATGTAGAAAGGTAGAAAATTGTCTACCAGGGTAGAATTATGTCCCTTAATATCAAAGACCCGGAGGCGCACCGGTTGGCCCAGGCAGTCGCCAAAGCTACCGGCGAAACCATGACCCGCGCCGTGACGGTGGCCCTGCAGGAACGTCTGCAGCGGCTACAGGAAAATAAAAACAAGGTCTCTGCCGAGGAGTTACTTGCCATTGGCCGAAGCTGCGCCGAGCTTCTGACCGAGAGGCCAGTCGATCACGGTGAAGGCTGGTTATACGACGAGCATGGACTGCCCAAGTGATGGCCGAATGATCATCGACACCTCAGCGCTCATTGCTATCCTGTTTAACGAATCCGACGCCCCAATCTATGCCCGTGCGATTGAGCAGGCGGATTCACGCCGCATATCTGCCGCTAATTTTGTAGAGGCCGCCATGGTCGCAGAAAGGTTCACCGCTGGCCGCGCGGGCCCCAGGTTTGACGCGTTAGTCCGTACTTCCAGAATCATCATCGAACCTCTCACCGTTGAACAGGCGCATCTGGCGCGCCAGGCGTTCCTTGTTTATGGCAAGGGCCGTCATGCCGCGGGGCTGAACTTCGGCGATTGTTTTGCCTATGCGCTGGCCAAGGCCAGCGGCGAACCCCTATTGTTCAAGGGCGCGGATTTCGCCGGAACCGATATCGCCGCCGTACTTTGAACAACGCGTTGTTCAGGACAATAGCCCCTCCCTTTTTGTCATGCTGAGCAAAGCGAAGCATCTCCCGCGCGGAACTCCGCTGATGGAGATCCTTCACTCTCGCCGCGCAGGCGCTGGCGCAGCGGGTCGTTCAGGATTGTGTGTTGAGGATGTGTTATGAGTGGCGTGGGTGGGCAACCGGTCAGGATGCGGTATTTACGACCGTTGTCATCATGGTCTCCCACCCACGTTTCTCCTAACCGCTTGAATGGTA
>JBMOMW010000013.1:0-28070 GCA_049325255.1 Pseudomonadota bacterium
TCTTCGACACCGGCAAAAATATCAGTGAATCGCTTCATTGCTCACCTCCTGAATCATGGAGATGCCTCAAGAATCAATTTCCTGATTCAGTTCAAGCTTTTAATCGCCATATGCGATTCCCCTGCCCGGAAAGGGGGAGGTTGTATTGGCACCTGCATCTTCAGGGGAGGGGGTCTGATACAATCCGCTTACGAAATAGTGTAACATGAACCATCAGGTATCACGCGCGTGGCGATAGCCCCTTTTTCCGCATTTGAATGGCTGGTGGCCGGACGTTATCTGCGCTCGCGGCGGCGCGAAGGATTTGTGTCGGTGATCACCGCGATCTCGTTTATCGGCATTGCGCTGGGGGTGGCGACGCTGATCATTGTCATGGCGGTGATGAACGGGTTTCGCATTGATCTGATGTCGCGGATTCTGGGGGTCAATGGACATATGGTCGTGCAGGGGCTTGGCGGGCCGCTGGAAGATTTCGATCCTGCCGCCGCACGGATCAGCAAGGTGGACGGGGTGGTGCGGGTGGCCCCCATAGTTGAGGGGCAGGTAATGGCCAGCGGGCGCGAAGGTGCGGCCAGCGGGGCGCTGGTGCGCGGCATCCGCCAGGAAGATCTGGCGAAGCAAAGCATGGTGGCCGATCATATTCTGTCGGGAACGCTGGATGATTTTGCGCAGGATGGCGGCATTGTCATCGGCGTGCGTATGGCGCAGAAACTGGGGGTGCGCGTGGGCGACATGCTGACGCTGCTGTCGCCACGCGGTACGGCGACGCCCTTTGGCACCGCGCCGCGCGTGCTGGCCTATCCGGTTGTGGCGGTTTTCGAAGTGGGCATGTCGGAATATGACAGCACCTTTGTGTTCATGCCGCTGGCGGAGGCGCAGAAATATTTCCGGCTGGGCAATGCGGTCAGCGGGATTGAAGTGATGATTGAAAATCCCGATCAGGTGCTGCGCATGCGTGAAACCGTCAAACAGGCGGCGGGCGCGAATGTGCATGTGGTGGACTGGCAGCAGATCAATTCCAGCTTTTTCAGCGCGCTTCAGGTGGAACGCAATGTGATGTTCATGATCCTTACGCTGATCATTCTGGTGGCGGCGCTGAACATGATTTCGGGGCTGGTCATGCTGGTCAAGGACAAGGGGCATGACATCGCCATTCTGCGCACCATGGGCGCGACCAGTGGCAGCGTGATGCGGATATTCTTTATCTGCGGGGCCAGTGTGGGCGTGCTGGGATCGCTTGCAGGCGTGCTGACCGGCACAGTGTTCTGCGCCAATATCGAGGCCATCCGGCAATGGGTCTCGACACTGACCGGCACCGCGCTGTTTTCACCGGAGATTTATTTCCTCAGCCAGATGCCCGCCGAGATGGACCCGATGGAAGTGACATCGGTGATCATCATGGCGCTGACGCTTTCGATGCTGGCGACGCTGTATCCGGCGTTCCGTGCGGCGCGGCTCGATCCCGTTGAAGCACTGCGGTACGAGTAGCGCCATGGAAATAGCCCTGGCGTTACAGAACATTCAGCATGCCTATGCCACTGCGGCCGGGCCTTTGAGCGTGTTGAAGGGCGTCTCGCTTTCGCTGGCGCGTGGCGAGGTGGTGGGGCTGATCGCGCCATCGGGGGCGGGAAAGTCTACATTGTTGCATATTGCCGGCCTGCTGGAGCGTCCGGCTTCGGGTGCGGTTATTCTCAACGGGCGGGATTGTTCAAAACTGAACGACAAAGCGCGCACCCTGGCGCGGCGCCATGAGATTGGGTTTGTGTATCAGTTCCACCATCTGCTGCCGGAATTCAGCGCGCTGGAAAACGCCACCATGCCGCAAATCATTGCGGGGGTTGATAAGGCAACCGCCGCCGTCCGTGCGCAGGAACTGCTGGATAAATTAGGGGTGGGTGCGCGCGCAACGCACCGCCCCGCCGAGATGTCCGGTGGTGAGCAGCAGCGGGTCGCCATTGCGCGCGCCTTTGCGAATCGCCCCGCTATTTTGCTGGCGGATGAGCCGACCGGCAATCTGGATAGCGAAACGGCGGACAAGGTGTTCGACACAATGGTGGCGGCGGCGCGGGATGAGGGCCTGGCCGCGCTGATCGTCACTCATAACCCGGCCCTTGCGGCGCGCATGGACCGGGTGCTGCGGCTGGACCGGGGCGTGGTGGTCGCGGGCTGAATTTTGCATTATTTGCCGCTATTATCCGGGCACGAGAATTATGGTTGACAATATAAGAACAAATAGTGTACATATAATGAAATTAAGGAGAACAATCATGCATATATGGCTCAAAGACACGCTGGCTCTGGTTTCACTTTTTGCACTGTCCTGGATGGGATTGGCCTGGATCGCGTTGCTTGATCTGACGTGAGGGCGGGGATAGTTACGCCTTGGGTTTTGTCGATGATGGGCGTTGCTATTTTACAACAATCTGTTAGGCTTCATTGCAACACAGAACAAACAGGCGCAGTGAGCATATGGACGCCCAGACGCAAGGCGGCACAGATATTCCGGGGGTATCCCGAAAATCCAGAATCACGGATTTTGCCCGGGCCATGCGCCGTTTTGTCGAGCGCCATGCAGATACGATCGCCAGTGGCAAGGTAACCTTTGGCCTTGGATTGGCCGCGCTATCATCGGCGATCGCCACCTATCTGGCGATTTCTGATTTTTCGCCCTTCGAGACCAGCCCGCAGCTTGTGCTTGGGTTGCTGTTGCTGGATCTGGTGCTGCTGCTGGCGTTGGCGATACTGGTGGCGTGGCGGCTGGTGGCGCTATGGATGGCGCGGCGCAGTGGCACGGCTGGATCGCGCCTGCATGTGCGCATGGTCATTCTGTTTGGCCTGGTTGCCATCACACCCACCATCATCATGGCGGTCTATTCGACACTGACCATTAATCTCGGTTTCCAGGCCTGGTTTGGCACACGGGTGTCGCAGGTGGTTTCTGCGTCGGTAAGTGTCGCCGAAGCCTATGTCGAAGAACACAAGATGATGATCCGCGCAGAAATTCTGGCGATGGGGAATGACCTTAACCGCGCCCTGTCGCTTTATTATAAAGACCGGGTCGAGTTTGCGGATCTCGTCAATCAGCAGGCGCAATTGCGCTCGCTTGCCGATGCCTATGTTGTGTCCAGCAGTGGCGAGATACTGGCAAAATCGGGGATGAGCTTTTCGGGGACTTTCACGCCCCCATCGGCGGCTTCGATTGCCCGTGCGGCCGGGGGCGACGTGGTTATTCTTGCCAGCGAGCGCGATGCCCAGGTGCGCGCGCTTCTGAAGCTTGACCGGTTTCTGGATGCATATCTGTATGTAAGCCGGTTTGTTGATCCACGGGTGCTGAATACGGCAATGCAGGCGCGCCGGGCGGCCAGCGATTATGCGGTTCTGGAAAGCCAGCGTGGCGGCATTCAGATTGCTTTTGCATTGATCTATCTGGCGCTGGCCATGCTTGTCTTGTTGGCGGCGGTTGCCGTTGGTTTCTGGTTAGCGAACCGTCTGGTGGAACCGATAAGCCGGCTGGCGGTGGCGTCCGAACGGCTGCGGGACGGGGATCTGTCCGCCCGAGTGGAGGATACGCCGGGCAATGACGAAATCGGCGCGCTGAGCCGCGCCTTCAATCGCATGGCCGGCCAGTTGGAGGGGCAGCGCAGCGAGCTGTTGGGGGCAAATCTGCAACTTGACCGCCGCCGCCGTTTTACCGAGGCGGTGTTGGGCGGCGTGACTTCCGGCGTCATCGGCCTGGATGCGGACGGGAAGGTGAATCTGGTGAATGGGGCTGCGATGAATTTGCTCAATAGCCGGGGCGAGGATCTGGCCGGGGTAAGCCTTGAGGTGGTAGTGCCGGAAATGCAGCCGCTGTTGCTGGATGCGCGCGCGCGGCCGGGGCGTGTCGTTGAGGGTGAAATTAATCTGGGTAGCGGGGACGCAGCAAGAAGCCTTCTGGTCCGGGTGGCGACGGTAAGTGACGCCGCCGAACGTGACGGCGGCGGGGCATTGCCGGCGGCCGAGGAGGGGCGTGCGGGTTTTGTGGTGACATTCGATGATATTTCCGCGCTGGTATCCGCGCAACGCACGGCGGCGTGGGCGGATGTTGCAAAACGGATCGCGCATGAAATCAAAAATCCGCTTACGCCAATTCAGCTTTCTGCGGAACGCTTGCGCCGTAAATACAGTCATGAAATTTCTACGGATCCGGAAATTTTTGAACGCTGCACGGAAACAATCATCCGGCAGGTGCGCGAAATTGGCCGCATGATTGATGAATTCTCTTCCTTTGCCCGCATGCCGGCGCCCGTCCTGCGCCAGGAAAATCTGAATGAAATTGCGCGACAGGCGGTGTTTCAGCAGCAATTGGCGGCGCCTTTGATCAGCATTGGCTTTACACATCCAGAGCAGCCGTTGCGCATATATTGTGATCGCGCGCAAATCAGCCAAGCCCTGGTTAATATCATCAAGAATGCAACCGAGGCCATTGAAACAAGAAAACAGATGGATGGCGTCGAAGGGCGTATAGATGTTCGTATCACTGTCGACAAGGAGGAGCGGATTTTGCTTTCAGTTCTGGATAATGGCTGCGGTTTGCCACGCGAGCTTCGCCGGCGGCTGACCGAACCTTATGTCACGACACGCGAAAAAGGCACCGGTCTGGGGCTTGCCATTGTGCGCAAGATTGCCGAGGATCACGGTGCGCGCATCAGCATACAGGATCTGGCCGAAAGTCCGTTTGCACCACAGCCGGGATTTGGCGATACCGGCGCTATTGTGCAGATCATTTTTCCGCGGCAGATTCGCGATGATCCTTCGCATGTGGCGAATAGCCGCGAATCTGTTATGAGTGACGAAAATAACACAGACGCCGAATCACTTTTCCACACAGGTGCGTGATGTCACGTGATATTCTCGTCGTAGATGATGAAGCCGATATTTGCGAACTGATCTCTGGTATTCTGGAAGATGAGGGGTTTCAGCCGCGTACTGCTGCATGTTCCGATACGGCGCTTGCGGCGATAGCCGGCCGCCGGCCATCGCTGGTGCTGCTGGATATCTGGCTTGAAGGTTCGAAGCTTGATGGCTTGCAGCTGATGGAGCGGTTGCGCCGCGACGATCCTGATCTGCCGGTAATCGTCATTAGCGGCCACGGCAATGTTGAGATCGCCGTGTCAGCTATCAAGAATGGCGCCTATGATTTTATCGAGAAGCCATTTCAGACGGATCATCTGCTGGTGACCATCAATCGCGCGATTGAGGCGACCCGGCTGAAGCGGGAAAACCGCGAATTACGAATCATGTCCGGTGGTGAAACCAATTTCGCCGGAGAATCCGCTGCGGCCAATCAATTGCGTCAGGTCATTGCAAAGGTTGCCGCGACCGGAAGCCGCGTGCTGATTTCCGGTCCTGCGGGATCCGGCAAGGAAGTCGTCGCACGGTTGCTGCACCAGCAGTCAGCGCGCGCAGCTGGCCCGTTTGTTATTGTAAACGCTGCGAATATGGCGCCTGAACGTATGGAGATGGAACTGTTCGGCGCGGAAGCAGCGGGTGGCGGCTTGCCGGTGATAGGCCTGTTCGAACGTGCGCACGGGGGCACGCTGTATCTTGACGAAATTGGCGATATGCCGATGGAAACCCAGGGCAAGATTTTGCGTATTCTGGTCGACCAGAAATTTGAGCGTATAGGCGGCCGCAATCAGGTGCAGGTTGATGTGCGTGTGGTGTCGTCATCGGGCACGGATTTGCGCGAGAAAATTCTGCACGGCACTTTCCGCGAGGATCTGTTTCACCGGCTGAATGTTGTGCCGGTGCGGGTTCCCTCGCTTGCGGAGCGGCGTGAAGATATTCCGGTTCTGATTACGCATTTGATGCAGCGCCTGTCGGTTAGCCTGCGTACCCCGGCGCGGAAACTTTCGGAGGACGCCATCGCAACCATGCAGACTTATGACTGGCCGGGAAATGTGCGTCAGTTACGCAATGTCGTTGAACGGCTGCTGATTTTTGCGCCCGATGATCCGGAGCGGGCCATTACAGGGGATATGCTGCCGGCCGAACTTGGAGCGGCGACGCCGCTGTTGCTGCGCGCGGGCGGTGGCGGTTCCAGTGAGGTTGCCATGTCTTTGCCGCTGCGTGAAGCGCGCGAAATGTTCGAACGTGATTATCTGATTGCCCAGATTGAGCGCTTTGGCGGCAATATTTCCCGCACGGCTGCATTTATCGGGATGGAGCGGTCTGCACTGCACCGGAAACTGAAATCCCTGGGGGCATATCCCAATGGCGGCGCGCAGGCGCAGATGGAAAGTGTTGATTAATGAAAAGGAAGCGCATTTATCAAATGAATGTTTGGAGCATGGCAAGTTGATGGGGCGGTCTGATTTATTTTGCACCGGGAGGATTTTTCTGCCGTGAAGGTTATTGTGTGCGGCGCGGGGCAGGTTGGTTTCAATATCGCCAAGCAATTGGCGGCTGAGCATAATGATGTGACCGTCATTGATAATAGCGCTGATCTTATCCGCAAAGTTGGCGATACGCTTGATGTGCAGGGCATGGTTGGCCACGCCTCGCATCCCGATGTGCTGGAGCGCGCGGGCGCGTCAGACGCAGACATGATTATCGCAGTTACGCAGAATGATGAAGTTAACATGGTTGCCTGTCAGGTGGCCCATTCGCTTTTTAATTTGCCGATGAAAGTCGCGCGTATCCGCACGCAAAGTTATTTGCAGCCGCAGTGGCTGAATTTATTCAGCCGCGATCACCTGCCGATTGATGTGATTATCTCGCCGGAAGTAGAGGTTGGCCGCGCGGTGCTGCGCCGTCTTGCCATGCCGGGGGCATTTGAGGCGGCGCCGTTTGCCGATGATCGCGTGATGCTGATTGGTACGGCGCTGGAGGAAAACTGTCCGGTGGTGAATACGCCATTGCGGCAACTGACCGATCTGTTCCCGGATCTGAATATTATCATTGCGGGCGTTGTGCGCAGTGGGAAACTGTTTGTGCCGCGCGGTGATGATCAATTGCGCGCAGGTGACCAGGCATTTTTTATTACGGCGCAGGAAAATGTCCGCCGTGCGCTGGATATTTTTGGTCACGAGGAAAAACCTGCGCGCCGGGTGATCATTCTTGGCGCCGGCAATATTGGCATGTTCGTGGCGAAACAGCTGGAACAGAAGCATTCAACAGTACGTGTAAAGATTATTGAACACCACAAGGAACGTGCCGAGATGGCGGCGGACCAGCTGTCTAATTCGGTTGTGTTGCATGGAGACGGGCTGGATCTTGAGATATTGCGGGAGGCGAATGTCGCTGACACGGAAACGATCGTTGCCGTTACCGATGATGATGAAGTAAATATTCTTTCGTCAGTTCTGGCCAAGCAGGGGGGGTGTCAGCGGGCAATAGCGCTGATTAATAATCCTGGTTACGGGCCATTGATGCGTTCGCTTGGGATTGATGTATTTATTGACCCGCGCGCGATGACCGTATCGAAAATTTTGCAGCATGTAAGGCGCGGGCGGATACGCGGCCTTTACAGCCTGTTTAATGGGGCGGCTGAAGTGCTGGAGGCGGAGGCGCTGGAAACAGCGACGGTGATTGGCAAGCCATTAAACGAAGCGGAAATCCCACGGGGCATTATGATTGGCGCGATCGTGCGTGGTGATCAGGTGATTGTTCCGCGTGGCAATACAGTTATTCGCACGGGAGACCGGGTGGTGATTCTGGCGCTTGCCGATATGGTGAAGAAGGTTGAACAAATGTTCAGGGTCAGTCTTGAATATTTTTAAAAAGCTGAAGCCGTATTTTATGCCAGATGTGTTTAAGCGCCGGTCATTTGCAGGAGATATTCTGTGAAAGCAGATGCGGTGCTATGCGTTTTTGGCTGGCTGCTGGGCGGGCTGAGCCTGGCCATGTTCATTCCGGCACTGGGCGCGCTGATCGCCAATGATATAGAGCATGCAAAGGTTTTCTTTAATTCTGCGGCGATATGCGGTTTTTTTGCGGGTGCACTGGTTATTAGTTTGCGTGGCAAGGAAGCCGAACTGAACAAGCGCGGCAGCCTGTTACTGGTCGCGCTGGCCTGGACTGTTCTGCCGATTTTCGCGGCGGTGCCGATATATTATTCGGGTGCAGTTTTCAGTCCGGGCAAGGCGCTGTTCGAAGCGGTTTCCGGGTTTACCACCAGTGGCGCGACGGTGTTAACGCATCTGGACCGGCAACCGGCGGCGATATTGCTTTGGCGTGCGGTCCTGCAATGGCTGGGTGGGCTATACACCGTCATCGCGGCAAGCGGTATTTTTGTGGCGCTTGGCATTGGCGGCCTGCATTTGCAATATGCGGCGATGCCGCATGGGGACGGGCATACCTTGTTCGGCCGTTTGCGGCAGGCGGCGCGCGCATTGCTGAGCGTTTATGCCGCTTTGACCATGATGTGTTTTCTGGGCCTGTGGGGCGCCGGGATGCCGATTTTTGATGCGTTCTGCCATGCGCTGAGTACGGTTTCCACCGGCGGCTTCAGCACGCGCGATGCATCTATCGGGGCATTTAAATCCCCGAAGATAGAGGCCGTAGCGGCCATATTCATGATACTTGGGGCGATGAACATGGCGCTGCACTGGGCCGCAGCGAATGGGCGCTGGCGTGGCTACCGTCTGGATCCAGAGGCGCGTTATCTTGGCGCGGCTATTCTTGTTACCGTAGTGATTTTATTCCTGGCGCTGATCGGCAATGATTATAAAGAGGGCGTGAGCATCGTGCATTGGGCGTTGTTCAATGGCGTTTCTTTTTTGACGACCACGGGCTATTGGACAGGTAACATTGCGGGCGCGCCTCTGGCCGTTGGATTAATTCTGATCGTTGCCGTTCTGGTTGGGGGGGCGGCGGGTTCCACCAGTGGCGGGTTCAAGGGAATGCGCGTTGGTCTGGTGATGAAGCAGGGGTGGCTGGAGCTTGCACGGTTGATCAGTCCTAACGAGGTGCTGCGGCTGCGCTATGGCAAAGTTGGAGTGAAGGATGCGCAGATTGCCGCTGTATGGGCAGTATTTATCGGGCTTACTTTTATGTTGGCCGCAGGAACACTTCTCATTGGGTTAACCGGCCCCAACTTTGAACAATCCTTTGCGATTACCGCCGCAGCGATCAGCAATGCCGGCCCTGCGGCAGGACCGTTTTTTTCCAACGCGGTGACACCCTATGCTTCGCTTTCAGAAACCACCCGGGCGCTGGCGATGATCGGGATGATTGTGGGCAGAATGGGAGTATTAACATTTCTCACCCTGTTAAGTCCGGCCTTCTGGCGTGGCTGACATAAATAAGGATGTGTCCGGATGAGCCGTATCGCCTATGTCAATGGACGGTATGTACCTCTGCGCAATGCATTTGTGCATGTGGAAGATCGTGGCTTTCAGTTTGCAGACGGCGTGTATGAAGTTTTTCCGGTATATGCCGGGCGAATAGTCAATGGTGACTGGCATATGCAGCGGCTTGCGCAATCCCTGCAGGGGTTGCGGATTGAATGGCCGATGTCTCCCCGGATAGTGTCCGCCATTTTACCGGAAATCCTGCGCCGCAATCGAATCACAGCCGGTGGTATGATTTATCTGCAGATCACCCGGGGCGCGTCACCGCGCAATCATATGTTCCCGGGCGCCGCTGTTGCCCCCACACTTGTGTTGATTGCGCGATCAGTGAATATGGCGGCACGTCATGCACAGGCGCAAACCGGGGTGCGGGTAATCACTGTGCCCGAAACAAGATGGGCGCGGCGCGATATCAAAAGCGTGGCGTTGCTGCCCAACATGCTGGCCAAACAACTGGCGGCTGAGGCGGGCGCCGCCGAAGCGCTGTTCGTGAATGACGGGGGCATTGTTACCGAATGCGCGGCTTCGACATTCTGGATAATCCGTGCGGACGGAAGCCTGATGACCCATCCGCTGGGGCATGATATTTTGCCGGGGGTAACACGCCGGGCGGTATTGGCGCTTGCCGGGGAAATGGGCCTGAAGGTCGTGGAACAGGAATTTGGCCTTCCCGAAGCCATGGCGGCGCGGGAGGCGTTTTTGACGAGCGCCACCAATTTTGTCATGCCGGTCACCCAAATTGACGCGCAAATTATTGGCAATGGCGCGCCTGGGGCGCAGTCTACGGCCCTCAGGCAGGCCTATATTGCGAAACTGGAAAAAATTTACTGATTACCCCTTCTTTTTTCGCACCTGCAATATAATATAGGTATAGTACAAGCTGGATAGTGGTGATGGGCGCCTTGGTTTGTTTGTGTTAGGCGCTTTCCGCTGCCGGTAGTGAATCAATAATGGGGACATCGCAAATGTCATCTGAAAAGTCCCAGAATTTGCAGGATGTGTTTCTGAACGCCGTCCGCAAAAGCAAGACGCCTTTAACAATATTCCTGGTGAATGGCGTGAAGTTGCAGGGCATCGTAACCTGGTTCGACAATTTCTGCGTTCTGTTGCGCCGCGATTCGCAATCGCAACTGGTGTACAAGCATGCCATTTCCACCATCATGCCATCCGTGCCGGTTGCGCTGTTTGACCGCGCACACGATGCGGAAGAGTCTGCGCACTAGAGAATTGCTTGCAGATCGATAAGCAAAGTGACGCGAAACCGGTAGGGGTAGAGCCCGGATCGGGCCACGCGCTGGTATTGCACCCCTATCTGAAATCATCGGTCTCATCGGCAGAAAATATTCTGAACGGGCGTACGCCACAGGCGCGCCTGGAAGAAGCTGCGCGTCTTGCCGCCGCGATCCAGCTTACTGTTTCATTCAAGATCGCTGTCCCTATTGCGAAAGCCCAACCCTCGCATCTGTTTGGCTCTGGCAAGGTTGCGGAACTGGCGGGCATGATTGCGGATATGGCGCCCGATGTGGTGATTGTTGATGGATCGCTGACCCCGGTGCAGCAACGCAATCTGGAGCGCGCCTGGAATGTGAAGGTGATTGACCGCACCGGGTTGATTCTGGAAATTTTCGGCGCCCGCGCCCAGACCCGTGAAGGGCGCTTGCAGGTTGAACTGGCGCATCTGAACTATCAGCGCAGCCGTCTGGTGCGGTCCTGGACGCATCTGGAGCGCCAGCGCGGCGGCATGGGGTTTCTGGGCGGGCCAGGCGAAACCCAGATCGAAACCGACCGGCGGCTGATTTCGGAACGTATTGCAAAACTGACGCGCGAGCTGGACCAGGTGAAGCGCACCCGCGAGACGCATCGCAAGGGGCGTGCGAAAACGCCGTTTCCGGTGGTTGCGTTCGTTGGCTACACCAATGCGGGGAAATCCACGCTGTTCAACCGGCTGACCCGCGCGCAGGTGTATGCGGATGATTTATTGTTTGCGACGCTTGACCCGACCATGCGCGGCATCGCATTGCCGGATGGGCGGCGCGCGATTTTTTCAGATACGGTGGGATTTATTTCCGATCTGCCGACGCATCTGATTGCGTCATTTCGCGCGACACTGGAAGAGGTGCTGGAAGCGGATTTGATCGTGCATGTGCGCGATGTTTCGCACCCCGAATCCCTGGCGCAAAAGCAGGACGTGTTGCAGGTGCTCGAAGATCTGGGCCTGCCGGAAGCGCGCCGCGAAACGATGATCGAGGTGCTGAACAAGATTGATCTGTTGGACCCTGCGCGCCAGGATGAAGTGCGCAATGCGGCGCTTCGTACACAGAATGTTTTGCCACTGTCGGCCATAACCGGCGAGGGCTGCGAGGCGCTGCTGACGGCAATTGCCGCGCGGTTATCGGCGGGGCGTGAGATTGTGGATTTGCGTCTGAAAGCCGGTGATGGGGCCAATCTGGCGTGGTTGCACCAGCATGCGGAAGTGGTTGAATTGCGCCATGGCGAGGATGGCACGGCCTTTGTGCGCGCCGCGATTGATCCCGAGGATCTGGCGCGCTATCGCAAGCGCATTGCCGCCGGTTAGTCCCGAACGAAGGGGTTGCTGCGGCGTTCATCACCAAAGGTGGATAGCGGGCCATGACCGGGTACGAACACCACATCGGAGCTGAGCGGCCAGAGTTTCTGTTTGATGGAGCGGATCAGCGTGTCGTGATCGCCGCCGGGCAGATCGGAACGGCCGATCGATCCCTGAAACAGCACATCGCCGACCTGGGCGATTTTTGATGCGGGATCAAAGAAAATCACATGGCCGGGCGTGTGGCCGGGGCAGTGATAGACATCCAGCGTGATCGCGCCAAACTGCACCTGATCGCCATCGTTCAGCCAGCGGTCCGGCGTGAAGGATTTTGCGGGCGCCAGGCCAAAGCGTCTGGATTGTTCGGGAATGCCGTCAATCCAGAATTTGTCGCCAATATGCGGTCCTTCGATGGGCAGATTGAAACGTTCCGCCAGTTCCGCCGTTGCGCCCGCATGGTCCATATGGCCATGGGTGAGAAAAATCTTTTCAAGGGTAACGCCAGCCCTGGAAACGACATCCAGAATTTTTTCAATGTCGCCGCCGGGGTCCACCAGGGCTGCATGCATCGTCTGTTCACAAACCAATAGGGTGCAATTCTGCTGAAACGGCGTGACAGGGATGACGGCGATTTTCATGGTATGGAACCGCCAGGCATGATGAGTTCAGGCTGGACTATCTGTTTTTTCCCCATGGCTGTCATTACCCGGCTTGACCGGGTAATCCGTGTTCCACCCAAAGGCCTGCACCTGGCGTTCTGGATTGCCCGGATAAACCGGGCAATGACAATGAGTGGGTGAAGAATGAGTGGATGAAGTGTTGTCGGGCCTGAGATCATCACGCGCTAAGCCTTCAAGAAATCTTTGGTCAGGCGCAGGAATTCTTCCAGTTTGTCATGGCGCACCCAGTGGCCTAATCCTCTATATTGAATATAGGTGACCTTTACACGTTACGGAAGAGTTTTTAACGGCCACCTTGCATTGACCCGCGAACACTATACTAGCGGCGCAATCAGTACCAGATCGTATTTCACATCAGCGGGGAGTTGTTCAAACAGTGGAATATCAAACCGCGTGATTGGATATATAGGGTCGGTGTGATTACCACAAGCAGTGACGCTAAAGGGGCGGAGTTTACGCAGATAATTGACTATATCCATCGGCTCGATACCTGTGCGCTGCATTACTTTAGGATGTGCTTCGATCTGAATTATCAGATGCCCGGCATCACGTAATGTTGCTTGCGCACCTTTTAATGCACTCAGTTCCGCACCTTCGATATCTAACTTGATGACTAAATTATTACCCGTCGGAAGACCAATAGAGTCTAGGGTGCGTACTGTAATTTCTGTTTCAACATCTGAATGTTCAATAAAAAAAGACTCTTTATCCTTGGAATTAGGAGGAGCAACTAATTTTCCGAAGCCATTAAAATCAGCTACCCCACAGACGAACGATTCTGAAGGGATACCAATCCGCTCACGGGTAAGATTTCTGCACAGTACCCTGTACATATCGCGATTCGGTTCAAAAGCGATGACCTTCATAATATGTTGGGTTTCCGCAATTAGAAGGCGGCTATACAATCCAGAGTCGGCACCACAGTCAAACAAAACGAATGGCAACCCGTATCCGTTTACGGCATCGGCAACACACTTGATTGCCAGGGGCTCGTACCAGTCTGGTAGGTCCGGATCATAGACATGCGGTGTGTCGAGTGAAATTTCTACAATACTGCCGTCGCGCAACTGAAACTCAGCAACGCCTTTCAGCATCCCGCAATACTGTAACCCGCGCAGCATCCTCCAACCACCTCGTCTGTTTGCCATAATATGTTTTGCAACAATTTCGAAATACCATGGAGCCTTTGTACGCATTGATTTTTTCTCCGGCGGGTGATTACCTTATTCAATTTTCAGAAATTCTCTGGTCAGGCGCAGGAATTCTTCCAGCCGGTCATGGTGCACCCAGTGGCCTGCGCCTTCGATATTTTCCACGCGCGCATTTTTGAAATACGCTGCGCGGCCGTCTTTCAGCGGATCTGTGGCCCAGCTTTCGGTGCCGCGAAACAGCAAAGTGGGGCAGGTGATGGCGGACCAGACTTCCTGCACTTCCTCGGTGTCGGGCGGACGCGGCGCGAATACGCGCACATAATTGTCGAACTTCCAGCTATAGCTGCCGTCTTCGTTCTGGTTTACGCCGTGTACGGTCAAATGATAGGCCCGTTCGGGGCTGAGATTGGGGTTTTCCTTTTGCATGCGCTCATAGGCTTCTTCGACCGAGGCGTAGCGGCGCGGCATCCGGCCGGAGGCGTTGCGCAGTTCGCCGATCCAGGTTCTGACGCGCTCTAAATTGCTTTGTTCCGCCATTTGCGCCGTGAAGGACGGCGGCGGCCCCATGCCTTCAATGGCCACAACCTTTTTCACATTGTCAGGATACAGTCCGGTATAGCGCAGCGCCAGATTGCCGCCCAGCGAATGACCGATAATGGTCAGCGGCGTCATTTTGGTCTGATGCAGCAATTGCGCAATGTCATAGACATAATCATTGATGCTATAGGCGCCGCCGATCATCCACTGGCTGTCGCCATGGCCGCGCAAATCCGGCGCGATGATGTGATAGTCCTTGCGGAACGCTTCGGCAACCCAGTCCCAGTTGCGGCAATGATCGCGCCCGCCATGGATCAGCAGCATGGGCGGAGCGTCTTCATTGCCCCAGTCCACATAATGCAGCCGCAGCCGTTGTGAGAAATAAGAGTGTGAGGTTGGACCGTGCATTTTGCCCTGCATTGTGATTGATCTAGAGTCTATCACCCAGTTTGTCATCCCGGACTTGTTCCGGGATCCAGGGGACGCCAGGGAAAGCCTGAGTTTGTAACCCTGGACCCCGGGACAAGCCCGGGGTGACAGAAATTGGATTGTGACTCAATCTAAACGAAACAGACTCTAGTAATCCAAGCCCTTCATCGCCCGGCGCAGGGTTTCGTGATAATATTGCAGCGCCGGTTCATTGCGGCCATAGATAACCTCTTTTTGCGCGCCGGTGAAAAATCCGGCGTTCAGCTTTTCGCTCATGGGGAAGTCTTCCTTTTCCACGGTGGCGATGGCGATATCAAAATTCTTGTCCCAATGGCGGCGCACACTGTCATTGGCGGGCGGTGCCGGCGCGAACAGCGTAAATTCTATTACGGTCTTGTCAATATTATCCTTATCGGGATAGGCGCACCAGGCCTCGGCATGGTCGCCCTGCCAGATGAAGGTGATATTGGGAAACAGCATATAGACCACGGCCAGTTGCGACAGCACATCGCGGTCTTCTGGTTTTTCCGTACGCCATTTTTCGAAATTTTTACGGGTAATGGCGAAACGAAGATTGAGATCATAGGGATCAAAGACGCTGACCGAGGCGTCAATCAGCGGATTGACCGTGGTCCGGTGCAGCACGGGCAAGTGGTAAATTTCCAGGAAAGTGTCCTGAACAATTTTCCAGTTGAAATTGTAGGTCATGGTGACGGTGCGGTAATTGACATATTTCTCGAAACCATAGGCCCCCAGTTCCGGCCCCAACCCGCCCAACTGTTTGTCAATGTCCACCGGCGCGCCGGGGGTTGGGCGCACGAAAATCAGCCCGTATTTTTCAGCAACAGGCAGCCGGGTCAGGCCCAGGGCTTCCTTGTCGACGTCGCCGAATTTTTCCTCCATCAGTATGCTTACCAGTTTACCGGCGGTGTCATAGGTCCAGCCATGATAGGGACAGGAAAAGCGCCGCTTGCCCTTGCCGCAGGGTTCTTCCATCAAGCGCGTGCCGCGATGGCGGCAGACATTGAGGAAGGCGTTCAGTTCACCATTTTCACCGCGCATCACCAGAATTGGCTGGCCGGTGAAATCATTGGTGAAGTAATCGCCGGGTTTGGAGATGCGCGAAGACAGGCCCATGAACAGCGGCATCTGCTTGAAGAACAGTTCCCGCTCGCGTTCAAAATAGGCGCGATCCGTATAGATACTAACGGGGTTTGAAAAGGGCGCATCTGCCAGTGATTGCGTTCCCGTGTCTTTGAAATTGAGCATGCGCTCCGAAAGTTGAATTTGTTCTGCCCGTTGCATCGCTTTATTTCTCCTTAGCCCTATTACCAATCTAACTTTTGAGTGTCTGGATTGCCCGGGTAAACCGGGCAATGACAAGGTGGCGGGTCAGCCAATCATGCTATAGCCGCCGCTGACGCTCAGCACCTGTCCGGTTATATGGCCAGCGGCTTTTGACGATAAAAACACCACGGCATTCGCCAGATCCTTTGGCCGGCCCAGCTTGCGCAGCGGCAGGGTCTTGGCGATGGCGGCGAATTGCTCCTCGGTGAACATGGCGTTGGGGTTTGTCCACATGCTGTTCGTGCCGACCTCATCGGCTTCCTCGGGGATGGTCACGCCGGGGCAGACCGCATTGCAGCGGATGCCATGACGGCCATTTTCCTTGGCGATTGTTTTCATAAAACTGTTAACACCGGCTTTCATGGCGCCATATACGGCCTCGCGCGGTTCGCCCTGGCGGCTGGCGTCGGAGCTGATGGAGACAATGGAGCCGCCATTACCGGCCTTGATCATGTGCTCCAGCACATTAAAGGTGCAGTTAAGCATGCCGATAAAGTTGATCTGGATGATTTTCTGCCAGAAGTCGGGAGTCGTCTGCATAAAGAATTTCAGGTCGTCCCAGCCGACATTGTTCACCAGCGCGTCAATGCCGCCAAACTTGCTGGCCGCTGCATCCACCATGGCCTTGACCTGGGCCATGTCGGTGACATCGGTCTTGATGAGCTGCACGTCTTTGGCGCCTAATTTCAGCGCTTCCTGCGCCACTTTTTCGCCCTGGACGGTGTCCAGTTCGGCGATGGTGATTTTTGCGCCCTCGCGCGCAAAGCCCAGGGTGATGGCGCGCCCGATATTCGATGCGCCGCCGGTGACGATGACCGATTTTCCTGCGAGTTCCAGATCCATATTTGTTCTCCCCGTGCTTGTCTTATTTGAAATTCGGCTGACGTTTTTCCTGAAAGGCGTTCAGGCCCTCGGTGACATTATCGCTCATCAGGGCGGCGGGCGCTTCGGCGGCTTCCAGCGCAAGGCCGTGATCCAGATTTCCTGATAGTCCGTGTACGGTAAGTTTTTTCATCATTGCAATGCCGTTGGCGTTGCGTGTCGCCAGTGTCTGGCAATATTCCATGGCTTTGGCGTGCAGTTCCGCATCGGGCACGACATAATTCACGAGGCCCCAGGCTTGCGCTTCCTGGGCACTGATCCAGCGCGCACTGAACATCAGATCAAGGGCGCGGCGTTCACCCACCAGGCGCGGCAGGCGCTGGGTGCCGCCCCAGCCGGGGATCAGGCCAAACTGCGCATGCTGGCAGCCAAGCCTTGCTGTTTCACCTGCAAAGGCCACGTCGGCGGCCATCATCAGTTCCAGGCCGCCCGCCAGCGCCAGACCCTGCACGGCAACCACAACCGGCAGCGTGGAATTTTCCATGGAGCGCAGTACGCCATGGCCGTAACTGATGAAATGTTTCAGCGCGTCGAGATCGCTGCGCTTGCCTTTTACTTCGTCCAGATCGGCGCCGGTGCAGAAATGTTTGCCGGTGGAGCCGATCAGCACGACACGCACCTGTTCGCCATCTTCAAAACGGCGCATGCCGGCATTCAGCGCTTCCATCACCGATAGCGCAAGGCAGTTGAATACCGCCGGGCGGTTCAGTTCCATAATGCCGACCGGGCCTTCGGTCCAGATGCGTACGGCTTCATCAGGCATGGCGTTGTTCCTTTATCCGCTCAGTAGGGCACGGCGACGCGGCCGATTTTTTCGCGGGCGATAATCATTTTCTGAATTTGCGGGGTGCCGTCACCGATTTGCAGGCCCAGCACATCACGCAAGCGCTGCTGATGCGGCATGTCTTTGCTATAGGCGAAATGCCCATTGATGATGATGCAGTTATGAATCACATTAAACGCAGTTTTGGGCGCCCACCATTTGCACATGGCGGCCTCGGCGGTATGTTTTTCGCCCTGGTCGCGCAGCCACAGGGTTTTGTAGCACAGCAGTTTTGCGGCGGTCAGCAGGGTTTCGGCTTCGGCCAGCGGTTCGGTCACACCCTGATATTTGGCGATGGGATTGCCGAAGGCCTGGCGTTCGGTGACATATTTCCAGGTTTCTTCCAGCGAGGCCTGCGCCGCACCCAGGCATTGCAGGCCGATCAGCGCGCGGCTGTAATCAAAGCCGTTCATGACCAGTTTGAAGCCTTCGCCCTCCTTGCCGATCAGCGTATCGGGGCCGATTTTGACATCATCAAAAAAGATCGAGCCGCGCCCGACCGCTCCTGAACCCAGATCGTTAAAACGTGTGGTGGTGACGCCGGGCAGATTGAGCGGCACAAGGAAAGCCGATACCCCTTTGGCGTCTGAGCCGCTGGTGCGCGCAAACAGCACCACCATGTCCGACTGATCAGCCAGCGAGATGGAGGTTTTTTCGCCATTCAGAATATAGCCATTGCCATCTTTGGTGGCTTTCAGAATCAGGTGCGCCGCGTCGGAGCCGCCGCGCGGTTCTGTAAGGCCCAGCGCCACCATGATTTCGCCTGAACACATATCGCTGATGATGCGGCGTGCCACTTCTTCATCGGGATGCTGTTTCATGATGGCGCCCAGCAGAGAGGCCAGAAGCTGCACATAGGAGACGTTGAAATCCGCCTTCGCGACTTCTTCAATAGCGATGCCGGCGGTGACGCAATCCAGCCCCATGCCGCCAAACTGTTCCGGCAGCTCGACGCCGATCATGCCGAGCGCGCCCATTTCCCCGCGCAGGGATTTGGTAATGATCCCGTCTATTTCACGCTGCTGATAGAAGGGCGCGAGTTTTTCCACGCCAAACCGGCGCACGGTTTCCTGAAAGGCCCGCTGTTCCGGCGAGAATGAAAAATCCATTTTTCGCGTCCTTCAGTTTTTCGCTGTTCTTATTTCGCAAACTTGCGGAAGTCCGGCTTGCGCTTGGCGTTGAGGGCGCTGACGCCTTCGCGCGATTCATCGGAGTCATAATACATTTTCAGCGACACGAAGCCCTGATTGCCGATGCCGCGTATATGTTCGGTATCGGCATTGAACGAACGCTTGGCGATCATCAGCGCGGTCGGGCTTTTTTCCATGATTTCGTCGCACCATTTCTGGACTTCCTCGTCCAGTTGCGCATCGGGCACACAGATATTGGCAAGGCCCATGGCGACCGCTTCCTGGCCGCTGTAACGCCTGCACATATACCAGATTTCGCGGGCTTTTTTCTCGCCCACGACGCGCGCCAGATAGGCGGTGCCGTAACCGGGATCAACCGAGCCCATTTTAGGACCGACCTGGCCAAAGATGGCGCTTTCTGAGCAGATGGTCATGTCGCAGATCACGCCCAGCACATTGCCGCCGCCGATGGAATAACCCTGCACCCGCGCGATGACGGGTTTTGGTACGTCGCGGATGGCGGCGTGCAGTTCCTCGACCGGCATGCCGATCATGCCGCGGCCGTCATAATTTCCGTCATGCACGGACTGATCGCCGCCTGTACAGAATGCCTTGGTACCGGTGCCGCCAAGAACAATGACGCCAATATCTTTGTCATATCCGGCCTTGTTGAAGGCATGGATCAGCTCTTCCACGGTCTGGCCGCGAAAGGCGTTATACACTTCTGGCCGGTTAATCAGGATCCAGGCTGCGCCGTTGCGCACTTCGTAAATAATGTCCTTGTAAACCATAGGGATTCTCCGATTATGGGCGGCCATTCCGGTCGCAGTGATATTTTCTAATACTAATTAGATTTAGGGGTTGATTGCAAGCTTCATGTGTGGACATTATTGGGAATGTTGAAATCAGATCGCACCCGGCAACGCATTCTGGACACGGCCGCACAGGAATTCCGTCAGCGTGGATATGCCGGCACCAAGGTTAACGATATCGCTTTTGCGGCTAATATGCGCGCCGCCAGCATATATTATTATTTCGAATCCAAGGATCAATTGTTTGAGGAAGTTCTGGCCATCGGCCTGAAGCTGGTTTTCGATGCGGTGCGCAAGGCGGTGGACGCTGTGCCGCCACAGGCCGGGCACCACGTCCGTTTGTTGGCTGCGGTGGAAGCGCATCTGGCCATGCTGCATGAATATGGCGATTATTCTTCTGCGAACATCCGGAATTTCGGGCAGACGCCGGTTGAGATTCAACAGCGGCAAATGGGGTTGCGCAACGCCTATGGCGAATATTGGCGCGAACTATTGGCGGCGGCGCAACAGGCGGGTGCGTTACGCGCGGACGTGAATTTATCCCTGCTGCGCATGTTCCTGTTCGGGGCCATGAACTGGACCCTGGAATGGGTCAAGCCCGGCAAGATGAACGCCGCCGAACTGGCGCAGCAACTGTGTGGCGCGCTGTTTCGGGGCGAGTAGGTGTTACGCTTCTATCTAGAGGGAATGCTTTTTGGTTGAATCACCTCAACCACAGTGTCACCCCGCACTTGGTGCGGGGTCCAGGGGTCACACACAAAGGCCCGTTTTTGTAACCCTGGACCCCGGGACAAGCCCGGGGTGACAAAATAAGATTGCGCGTCAATCAAAACAGAAATGGCTTAGTGCTGGCCCGCAGGGATATTCAGGACCAGGCCGTCAAGTTCGCCGGTGATTTTGATCTGACAGGCAAGGCGGCTGGTTTCGCGGAAATCTTCGGCGAATTGAAGCAGTTCGGCTTCCATTTCGCCTGGCGCGGCCCTGCCTACCCTGTCGAGCCATGCGGGGTCCACATAGACGTGGCAGGTGGCGCAGGCGCAAACCCCGCCGCAATCGCCGTCGATTCCCGGAATGTTGTTGTCGATTGCAGCGTCGCGGCCGGTCGTGCCGCTGGCTACGGTCACGACATGCCTGGTCCCGTTATGCTCGATATAAGTTACTTTAGGCATACTCTAATCCATTTCCTGTTGCGCATTTTTACCCCGCAGCCCCTCAAAGGGCGTGCAGTATTACCGGCATCCTGGTGAAGCCGTGAATAAGGTTCGACAGGCTTCTTACCGGTTCGCCCACAACCTCGACCTTGCTGAAGCGTGTGACGATCTCTTCCCAGATGATGCGCAACTGCAATTCCGCCAGCCGGTTGCCGACGCAGCGGTGAATGCCAAAGCCAAAGGACACGTGATGACGCGGGTTTTTGCGGTCGATCAGGAATTCGTCTGCGCGCTCGATCACCTCGCTGTCGCGATTGCCCGACAGATACCACATGGCGACCTTGTCGCCTTCGCGGATTTTCTTGCCGCCAACCTCGGCGTCGCGCACGGCGGTGCGCCGCATGTGCGAAAGCGGAGTCTGCCAGCGGATGATTTCCGGCACCATATCCGTAATGAGGCTTGGATCATTCATCAGCTTGGCATATTCCTTCGGGTTCTGGTTAAGCGCCAGAACGCCGCCAGTGATGGAATTGCGCGTCGTGTCATTGCCGCCGACGATCAGCAGCAGCAGATTGCCGAGAAACTCCCCGAACGGCATATTGGAGGTCGCAGGCGAACCGGCGAGTATGGAAATCAGATCATGCTTTTGCTCACCGCCCACGCGCTGATCCCACAGCTCTTTGAAATACATGGCGCATTCCGTCAACTCCCGCTGCCACTGTTCCCAGGAATCAACCCCATTCCCCGGTGAAGAGGTTACGACGTCGGACCAGCGGGTCAGCTTGCGGCGCTCTTCCCAGGGAAAATCGAACAGGGTGGCCAGCGTCATGGTGGTCAGCTCGATGGAAACCTTGTCAACCCAGTCGATTTCTTCCCCAATAGGCAGGGAATCGAGGATGGCGGCGGCGCGCTCGCGAATGATCGGCTCCAGCGTTTCGAGATTATGCGGCGCGACGATCGGGCTCACCACCTTGCGCTGTTCGTCATGTTTGGGCGGGTCCATGGCGATGAACATGGTGAGGCCCATATCTGGCGCTCCGGTCCGGTTGTTGGACTCGGACCGTGCGCCGGGACCGTCAAGCGCGATGCCGCCCCGGGCTGAATCCGACGAAAAGGTTTTGTGGTCCGTATCCACCCGCATGATATCGTTGAACTTTGTCACGGACCAGTACGCGCCGCTATGGCCATTGGCGCAATAATGCACCGGATCTTCCTTGCGCAAGCGCTTGAAATATTCCCCGATCGTATCGTTTTGAAACAAATACGGATTGCTGACATCGATTTCGTCGAGCGGAATTTTGTTTACATCGACATTGATCGCTTCTTTGACCGGCATGTTCTGATCCTCCTGATAAACTTTCGTGACGCCTCGTGCGCGTGTTTCACACCCGAGATGCTAATACAAGAGTATTACTCATACTTTAAAAATTGTCAATATAATAATATTCGATTAATCAACAATTTATTTATCGCGGCAAAAACAACTCGAAAAAAGCACGCAAATGGGGGCGTTACGGAGCTAGGTTTTTGCTACCATCCGCAGGACTTCCCGCATATCCGCCATGAGTGGCCCGAAGACCGTCTGTTTTAGGGCTGCGGCGGTCGCCGCGAACCGCCCGGCTTGTGATGCCTGTCTGCCTTCCATGATGCACGTCAGATAGGCCGCCAGGAAGGTGTCGCCGCAGCCGGTGGTGTCCACGGTTGGCCAGGTTTTGTCCGCAGGTCTGAATGCGGGTTGGCGGATCAGCGCCCCGCGATGGCATAGGATTGCGCCAGCTTCGCCCAGCGTGACGAGTGCATGGTCCACGCCGCGCCCGCACAATATGCGCGCGGCCATTTCCGGATTGCTCTGGCCGGTGATCAGTTCGGCTTCTTTTGCGTCGGCTTTAAGAATATCGATATGGGGCAATATTTCAGATTTATCCGGCCAGCCGGCGGGAATCACTTTTCCGTTCGAGACGCGGCGCAGCAGGCCCTGCGCATCGAGCGTAATGCGGTGTTTGCCGCGACCCGCCATATGCCGGATTAGCGCCGTTGGAATGTCGCCTTCCAGTAGCGGCGCTAAATATATCCATGGCGTCGTAATGTGCGGCATGTCTTCGCGGGTGAAGGGATCGGCTTGAGCGGAGACTTCCTGTTCACGTTCATCTTTATCCGGACTATAGCTGTTGATGAAGCTGGTGGTGTGTGTGGAGGCCAGCGCGGTTATGGTTGCGCCCGCCTGTAGCAGGGGCGTCAGCAAGGTTGCCTCATCCCACTTTGCCAGACGGGTGATGATGTTCACCGGAACGCCTAGTGCGCGCAGGGCCATGCCTGCATAAAATACGGCGCCGCCGGGTTGCTGGCGTTCGGGCAGTTCCGGCAGGCGCACACTATCGCGGCTGACCGGGCCGATCAGGGTGACGCCGTTCTGCATTATCCGGCGGCGGGTTCAGGAAATGGATAGGGCTGCCTCTCTGGCAGCGGCACCTGAAAGCAGTTCAGCGTCATGGACACCATTGTGTAATAGCCCATCAATGTCACCAGATCGACAAGGCCTTGTTCGCCCACAAGGGCGCGCGTTGCCGCATAGGTTTTATCGCTGATGCGTTTGGTTTCAATGAATTCGCGCGCGAAAAGATAGATTTGGGTTTCTTCCGGTTTTTCAAATACCGGTTCTGCGCCGATGCGGATCGCCTCGATGGCGGCGTCCGGCACGCCCGCCTGCCGCGCCAGCTTTGCATGCGCCCAGAATTCGAATTGCGCCGACCAGTGTTTGCCGATCATGATAACGGCGATTTCCAGCAGATTGTTGGGCAGTGAATTGGAAAACCGCAAGGCCGCGCCCAGTTCCTGCGCCAGATTTCCGATCACGGGGCTATACATCCAGGCGTTGAACGGGCCGGGCAGGCCGGTTGGGGCATCCAGTTTGACGCCTATATTGGAGCCGGTGGTTTTCATGCGCGGCCCGCTGGTGATGGCGTCAAATATTTTGCGCTGTGCGTCATTCAACGCGTCCGGCGCCAGCAAGGCGAGGCGTGTCATGGTGTGTCTCATCTCCAAGTTTCACTGTTAACTTTATTATGCACAATATTGTGCAAAGACTAAACGATAGAACGCTTGCATATCACCGCATAGCCTGAGACCATAGAACTCAAGCCTGCCGGATAGAGGCAGCTCAACGGGGAGGACAGGTCATGAGTAATGGCGTTCTTCGTACTAATCCGGGTCCGCGCGCCATTGCGCTTGTCGGCCCTTATCTTTCGGGTAAAACAACACTTCTTGAAAGCATTCTGCATATTTGCGGCGCCACAACCCGCATGGGCAGTGTGGCGGAAGGCACGACAGTGGGGGACAGCGCCGCCGAAGCGCGCGTCCACAATATGAGCGTCGAGGCCAATATCGCGACCTGTGAATATTTAGGAGATCAATTCACCTTTATTGATTGTCCAGGCTCCATTGAATTCATGCAGGACAGTCTGAACGCCGCAATCGGCATCGACGCTGCCGTGATTGTATGTGAACCAGAGACCGGCAAGCTTTTAGCATTGCAACCCTTTTTGCGTTATTTGCAAAGCCGGAAAATCCCTCATTTTCTGTTTGTAAACAAGATTGATCAGGCCAAAGGTCAGGTGCGCGATCTGCTTGGCGCGCTGCAGCCCGCCAGCGCCATGCCCCTGGTGCTGCGCCAGGCGCCGATCTGGAATGACGGCATCGTAACGGGCTTTATCGATCTGGCGCTGGAGCGGGCCTATGTGTATCGTGAACATGCGCCTTCGGAAATTATCGAAATTCCAGGCGGCGTTCAGGATCGCGCGCATGAAGCGCGCTATGAAATGCTGGAGCGGCTGGCCGATTATGATGACAGGCTGATGGAAGAATTGCTGTCCGACATCGCGCCGCCACGCGATGAAGTGTTCAGCAATCTCAGCCGTGATTTCGCGCAGGCGCAAATTGTTCCGGTGCTGCTAGGCTCGGCACAGAACAGCAATGGGGTGCGCCGCCTGCTGAAGGCGCTGCGTCACGAGGTGCCGGACGTGGCCACAACCGCCGCCCGCCTGCAATTGCCCGCATCAAAGGGGGCCGTCTGTCAGGTGCTAAAAACCTATCATACAAACCATGGCGGAAAATTATCCATGGCGCGTGTTTTGAGTGGTCAGTTGCGCGATGGTGATACGCTTTATGCCGGAGATGGAGAATCTTCACGAATAGCCGGGATGTTTCATTTGCTGGGGCATCAGGCGACGAAATGCGCAATAGCAGATGCGGGGGATCTGGTGGCGCTTGGCCGTCTGGATCGGGTTCATACCGGGGACACACTTGCGACCCAAAAGGGTGCGGCGCCGCAATTGGAGCGCGCGGGGTTGCTTGCGCCGGTTTACAGTCTTGCGGTGGCGGTTGCCGATCATAAAGACGAGGTAAAACTAACTGGCGCGATTTCCAGGATCAGTGAAGAAGACCCGTCCATTCAGTTGACCCATACACTGGACACCCATGAAATCGTGCTGCATGGCCAGGGTGAAATGCATCTGCGCATCGCGGTGGAGCGGTTGCGCAACCGTTTTGGACTGAGTGTGCAAACCAGTGCGCCAAAGGTGCCTTATTGCGAGGCGATCCGTAAGCCGGCAATCCAGCGCGGCCGCCATAAACGGCAATCCGGTGGACACGGGCAGTTTGGCGATGTGGTGCTGGAAATTGCACCGTTACCGCGTGGTTCCGGATTTGTGTTTGAAGACAGGATTACCGGCGGTGTTGTGCCGCGCAATTATATTCCAGGCGTCGAGGCCGGTGTGCGCGATTATTTGCAGTGCGGGCCGCTTGGGTTTCCGGTTGTGGATATTGCGGTGGCGCTGGTCAATGGATCGTATCATACGGTTGATTCATCCGAACAGGCGTTCCGGACCGCCGCCCGTATCGCCATGCAGGAGGCGATGCCGAATTGTGCGCCTGTATTGCTGGAACCCATACTGCATGTTGAGATCGTGGCGCCCAGCGAGGCAACGGCCAAGGTCAATGCCATTGTCGCATCGCGCCGTGGGCATATATTGGGTTTTGACACCCGGTCCGGGTGGCCGGGTTGGGACCAGGTTTCCGCCCAGTTGCCGCAGGTTGAACTACAGGATCTGATTACCGAGCTGCGCTCGGTCAGCCAGGGGGTGGGGACTTATACGTGGCGTTTCGATCATTTGCAGGAATTGACCGGACGGTTGGCTGATGAGGTCGTATCCAATACAAAAGCAGCATGAGGAATGAGGGCGTAACTTTTTGTGGGGTGCGTACGAATAGGCATATAACATTGCCGCATCATCACGAAAGAGGACAGCATGCTGATCAGGATTAAGCAGGGTTGGGAAATTCCCGAACATCATGTCACGCCCGAACATATTTTCGCCAACCGCCGCCAGTTCATGCAGGGCGCTATCGGTGCGGTGGTGGTGGCGGGGGCCGGAATTGGCGGCGTGGCCTTTGCGGCGGAACCAGGCGATCCGACGGCGGACCTGTATCCGGCAAAAGCCAATCCCGCCTATGGACCCATTGACCGGCCGGTGACAGCAGAGAAGCTGAGTTCCACCTATAATAATTTTTATGAATTCGCATCGCACAAGCAGATATGGGAGGCGGCCCAGGCGCTGCCCACAAGGCCATGGGAGGTGCGCATTGATGGGCTGGTGCGCAAGCCGCAGACACTGGATATCGACACGCTGATCCGCAAGATGCCGCTGGAAGAACGCATTTATCGCCACCGCTGTGTAGAGCGCTGGTCGATGGTTGTGCCGTGGACCGGGTTTGCGCTGTCGGAAATTCTGAAACTTGCTGATCCTGAACCCGAAGCGCGCTATGTGCGCATGGAAACGTTCCAGAACCCGGATGTCGCCTCGGGGCAAAAACAATTCTGGTATCCATGGCCGTATCAGGAAGCTGTAACGATAGAAGAGGCGCAGAATGATCTGGCGTTTCTGGTGACTGGCGCCTATGGCAAGCCGCTGGCGAAACAGTTTGGCGCGCCATTGCGGCTGGCGCTGCCGTGGAAATATGGTTTCAAGTCGATCAAATCCATTGTGCGCTTTACGCTGACGGACACGCGCCCGGTCAGTTTCTGGGAAAAAACCAATGCCGATGAATATGGTTTCTGGGCGAACATAAACCCGGAAGTGCCGCATCCGCGCTGGAGCCAGGCGGTGGAAGAACCGCTTGGCACGCGCAGCACTATTCCCACGGTGCTGTATAACGGCTATGGTGAACAGGTAGCGGGCCTGTACAAGAATATGAACGGGCAAAATATTTTTATGTGACGATGGATGAACGCAGGCCTCCCGGACTGGTGATTTTTGATTGCGACGGCGTGCTGGTGGATAGTGAGCCGATAGCCAATCATGTCTTGGCGGCGGCGGTCACGCGTCTTGGGCTGCCCATGAATGTCACGGACACGCGCGCGGCTTTTGTTGGGCTGTCCATGCGTCAGATCATGAAAAATATTTCCGGTTTAACCGGGCAGCCGCTGCCGGATGCGTGGCGGCAGACTTTGCAGGAAGAGACCTATGCCGCTTTCCGGAGGTCGTTGCGCGCCGTGCCTGGTGTACAGGAGGTTCTGGCGCATATTCAGGCTGCCAATATTGCCTTATGCGTGGCCTCGTCGGGATCGCCGGACAAGATGGAACTGACGCTGGGCCTGACCGGGTTGCGGGCCTATTTCGGTGATAATCTGTTTTCCAGCACGATGGTGGCGCGCGGCAAACCGCATCCCGATCTGTTTCTGCATGCGGCTGCACAGATGGGAGTTTCGGTGGACCGTGCCGTGGTCATTGAGGACAGCGTACCGGGCGTCATGGGTGCGCGGGCGGCAGGTATGCAGGTGTTCGCCTATGCCGGAGATCCGGAAAGCAATGTGACAAAACTCAGGACTGAAGGGGGTGAGATATTCACCGGCATGGCGGACCTGCCGCGCTTGCTGGCTCTGAAGCCGTAAAAGCAGGCGCGGACGGGGCCAACATGCACTTGGGGGCTACATGTTGACCCCAACGCGTCCGTTAAGACACGCATGCAATTGTGGGATGAAACAATTGCCTAGTTACTTATATCAAGATTTTGCAAAAAGTCCAGCCAAATTCTTTTTTTGGGATTAGCGCGTACCGCACTCAGGTTGAGGCACACCCTGCCCCCAGTCTGTCACCCCGGGCTTGTCCCGGGGTCCAGGGTTACAAGGGAAAGCCTGTGTTTTTGTCCCTGGACCCCGGATCAAGTCCGGGG
>JBMOMW010000014.1:0-26476 GCA_049325255.1 Pseudomonadota bacterium
CCCACAATCGTCTCAAGGACTTCCGCCGCATCGCCACAAGATATGACCGCCTCGCCATAACTTTCTTCTCCGCCGTTTGTCTTGCCGCAACCTTCGCCTACTGGCTATGATTGAGTCCGGACCCTAGCAGTGCCTCACCCCGCCGCCCCCGCCGCCTGGGCGTATTTCCACGCCATTTCAGAAAGTGGGCGCACCCGGGCGGCGCGTTCGGCGGCGTGTTCGCTGGCGGCTGTGCCATCGCGCACCCGGCCCAGAATGCCCTGTAAAATTCCCGCCAGACGGAAGAAATTATAGGCGAAATAGAAATTCAGATTTTCAATTTCCTTGCGCCCGGTCAGTTCGCAATAGCGCGTGGCATATTCCTTCTCGGTCGGGATGCCGAGGGCGCGCAGTTCAGCTTCCGGCGTGGTGCCCAGATCAGAATCCGGGCTGCGCCATTGCATCAGATGGTAGGTAAAATCGCCGAGCGGATGGCCGATGGTGGACAGTTCCCAGTCCAGCACCGCAACGATGCGCGGCTCGGTGGGGTGCACGATGGCATTGTCCAGCCGGAAATCCCCATGCACCAGGCTGACCGAATCATCGGGCGGAATATTGTCCGGCAGCCAGTCGATCAGCCGGTTCATTTCCTTGATCTCTTCGGTTTCGGACGCCTGATATTGTTTCGTCCAGCGTGAAATCTGGCGCGCGAAATAATTTCCGGGGCTGCCAAAATCGCCCAGTCCGATGGCGGTGTAATCGACCTTGTGCAGATTGGCCATGAAGCTGACCTGGCTGTCAAAAATCTTGGCCCGGTCTTCCTTGCTGACGCCGGGCACCAGCGGCTCCCAGAACACCCGGCCTTCGACGCATTCCATGATATAGAACATGGTGCCCAGTATGCTTTCATCCTCGCACATGCAGAAGGTGCGCGGCACGGGAATGCTGGTTTTGTTCAGCGCCGAAATCACCTTGTATTCGCGGTCCACCGCATGGGCGGATTTCAGCAAAATTCCGGGTGGCTTGCGGCGCAGCACATAGGATGCGCGCGGCGTGATCAGCTTATAGGTCGGGTTGGACTGGCCGCCCTTGAACTCCTCGACCTGCAACGGGCCCTGGAAACCTTCCACATGCGCCTGCATATAGGCGAACAGCGCCTTTTCATCGAGGCGGTGTTTTGGATCAACTTCCTTGGTGCCGGAAAATTGTTCCTGTCTGTTAGGCTCTTCCATGGTGCGTGTCCCCGGCTGCGTGTGTTATTCTTATGCTAAAGCATACTAGCTGCTTTGGCGTTCTCTTTCCAGTGCCCGCCACGCAATATCACGGCGGCAGAAACCGCCCGGCCATGAAATTTTATCTATGGCGCTGTAAGCGCGGCTGACGGCCTGGGTAATGGTGCCGCCGGTGGCGGTGACATTCAGCACCCGCCCGCCATTGCTGAGAATTTTGTTATCCCGGGCGGTGGTTCCCGCATGAAATATCTGCACATCCGGCATCTGTCCGGCCAGGGCGAGGCCGTCAATCGGCTCGTCCTTTTTATAGCCTCCGGGATAGCCCTTGGCCGCCATCACTACGGTTACCGCCGCTTGCTGTGACCAGTTCAGCGTGATCCCGGCCAGCTTACCCTCGGCCGCCGCCAGCAATGCGGGCAACAGATCGCTTTCAAGACGCGCCATCAGCACCTGGCATTCCGGGTCGCCAAAGCGGGCATTATATTCGATCAGATACGGCCCCTTGTCCGTAATCATCAGCCCTGCGAACAGCACCCCCCTGAACGGTGTTCCCGCCGCCGCCATGGCGGCAATAGTGGGTTCAATGATGCGCTTCATGGTTTGGGCGCAGATTTCATCCGTCATTACCGGTGCAGGCGAATAGGCTCCCATGCCGCCGGTGTTCGGCCCCGTGTCGCCTTCGCCCACCCGTTTATGGTCCTGCGCTGTGGCCAGCGGCAGCGCGGTCTTGCCATCGACCAGCACAAAAAAGCTGGCCTCCTCGCCATACAGAAATTCTTCCACCACCAGTTCCGCGCCCGCCGTTCCAAACGCGCCGCCCAGAATGTCATCGACAGCGGCTTCCGCCTGGGCCAGTGTTTCGGCCAGGATCACGCCCTTGCCCGCTGCAAGGCCATCGGCCTTGATCACAATCGGCGCGCCCTGCCGGCGGATATAAGCCTTGGCGGTGTCGGCGTTGTTAAAGCGCCGATAGGCGGCTGTCGGGATATTATTCGCCGCGCACAGATCCTTGGTGAACCCTTTCGATCCCTCGAGCCTTGCCGCCGCCGCCGTTGGCCCAAACGCCCTGACGCCCTGCGCCGCCAGATAGTCCACCAGCCCCGCCACCAGCGGCGCCTCCGGCCCGACAATGACAAAGCCGATGTCGTGTGTTTGCACAAATTCGGTGACGGCCGCAAAATCCAGCGCATCCAGCGCCACACATTCGGCAATCCCCGCAATCCCGCCATTCCCCGGCGCGCAATACAGCCTGCCCAGCAGCGGCGATTTGCGCAATGCCCATGCCAGCGCATGCTCACGCCCGCCCGATCCGATCAGTAAGATATTCATGCTTTATTTCCCAAAATCATCCGGGACTTGTATCATGCAGATCGCAAAGCAAAAAGCCCAAGGACATAACGTGAGTCTTTCCGATACCCCCTCCAACCTGCCAGAACTCAGCGTCAGCGAACTTTCGACGGCGCTGAAGCGGCTTGTTGAGGGTGAGTTTGGGCTGGTGCGGGTGCGGGGCGAGATTTCGGGGTTTATGCGCGCCGCCAGTGGGCATTGTTATTTGACGCTGAAAGATGACCGCGCGGTGATTGACGCGGTGATGTGGAAGGGGATTGCGGTCGGCTTGCGCTTCAAGCCGGAAGACGGGATGGAAGTGGTGTGCACCGGCAAGCTGAGCACCTATCCGGCGCGCTCCAAATATCAACTGGTTGTCGAGAGCATGGCGCCTGCGGGGATTGGCGCGCTGCTGGCGCAACTGGAGGAGCGGCGTAAAAAACTTGCCGCTGAGGGGCTGTTCGATGCGGCGCGCAAACAGCTCATACCCTATCTGCCGGAAGTGATCGGCATTGTCACCTCGCCGACCGGTGCGGTGATCCGCGATATTCTGCACCGGCTGGCGGACCGTTTCCCGCGCCATGTCTTGTTGTGGCCGGTGCTGGTGCAGGGCGAACAGGCGGCGGGGCAGATTGTGGCGGCGATCAAGGGATTTAACCGGCTGGCGCCCGCTGGGCCAGTGCCACGCCCCGATGTGATCATTGTGGCGCGTGGTGGCGGCAGCATCGAAGATCTGTGGGCGTTCAACGAAGAAAGTGTGGTGCGTGCGGCGGCGGCCAGCGACATCCCGTTGATCAGCGCGGTAGGCCATGAAACCGATACGACCCTGATTGATTTTGCATCCGATCTGCGCGCGCCAACACCAACGGCGGCGGCCGAAATGGCGGTGCCGGTGCGCAGTGAATTGCGCGCCCAGGTGCTGGATCTCGAACGCCGTCTTCTGGGGGCGCAGGGGCGGCTGCTGGAAGAGCGGCGCGCGCGCCTGATCAGTGCGGCGCGCGGCCTGCCGCGGTTGAGCGAAATTCTGGGGCTGCCGCGCCAGCGTTTTGATGCGGTGGCGGAACGTTTGCCGCGTGCGCTGCTGGCCAATGTGCGCGCGGGTGAAACAAGGCTGGCGCGGCTTGCGGCGCGCTTACGCGCGGGGCTGGTGCGCGATCACATTCAGCGCGGGCAGCGCAGCCTGAGCGAGGCGATGCGCCGGTTGCAGGAGGGCGAGCGCCGCTTGTTGCGCGATCACAGCGTCAGGCTGGATGGGTTGGGCCAATTGCTGCGCGCGCTGTCGCATCAGGGCGTGCTGGCGCGGGGTTTTGCGCTGGTGCGCGATAGCGCGGGCAAACCGCTGCACCGCGCATCGGGAACGGTCCCAGGCCAGGCGGTGGAAATCGAGTTTCAGGATGGGCGGCGTGGTGCTACAATTACCGGTGAAAAGCCTGCGTCTGGCAAAGCGGCGCAAAAACCCGCAGGAGATACGCAAGGCCGGTTGTTTTAATGACAGCATCAGGTGTAAACAGCGCGCATGGATGACAAAAGTTTTTCAGGAAAACCGGATGGTCCCGCCCGGCTGCGCTATGATCTGTCGGATTTCCAAATTCTGACGCCAGGCAGTTTCGTGATCTGCGCGGTGACGGGAAAACCCATTCCACTGGAAGAGCTGCGCTACTGGAACCCGGTGCGCCAGGAGGCCTATTGCAGCGCCGTGGCGTCAACCGAACGGGAGGCGGCGCTTAGAGCAGCCCGCGATCAAGTGGAGTCACTTCGTGACCCCACTTGATCGCGGAAAGCTGCTCTAACACATTAAAATCTAGCCGCGATCCGGCCAGCGGCGATGCAGCCACAGCCATTGGGCGGGATATGCCCGGATAAACGCCTCCAGACGGCGATTGATTTCATTTACGCCTGCCAATATATCGCCTGCGCGATCTTTGCCTTGGGGAACGTAAAACGGTTCCTGCACCTCTATGATAAAATGCGCACCCGTCGTGCGGCGAATGCTGGCGAACACAATTGGACAGCCAAACCGCCGGGCAAGCTGTGCGGCGGCGGGCGGGCACATGGCGGGGCGGCCAAAGAAAATGGCCTCAACGCCATCGTTCATCTTCTGATCCGAAAGCATGGCGACATATTTTCGCCCGCTCATCCAGGATATTAGCATGCGCGCCCCGGCGGGGCCTTTGGGCGCCTGGCGCGGTGTGCCCATTGCGCGGCGCAGTTCAGTGATAATTTCATCCGCCAACGGATTGCTTGCCGCGCGGTATACGGTCATGACCGGCAGTCCGCGCTGCACCAGGCCGGAAGACAACAGTTCCCAATTGGCAAAATGCCCGCTGACAAAAATTGCGCCTTTGCCCGCGTCAATTGCCTGCGCGATATATTCCATGCCCCGCACTTCGACGCGGCTGTCTTTTTCATAAAATCGAAACCTGTCGAGATGCGCATATTCAAACGCAGTGCGGCCAAGATTGTCCCACATCTCGCGGATGATGGCCGTGATTTCTGCCGCATTCATTTCCTGAAAACAGGTGCGCAGATTTTGTTCTGCGCGGCGCGTGACGCCAAGCCATGGCCCGATGGTGCGCCCAATGGCCCCGCCGATAGCTGATGCGCGATCTACGGATAAAAGCCGCAAACCCGACAACAGGGCGCGCATCAATCCGGCCTCGGCGGCGCGGCGCAGGCGGCGGTATGGGGTGGGAGCCTTCATGCGGGCTTGTGTATCACAGTCTCAAGCAGGCGCGCCAATGCCGGTTCATCGGAAAAGCGTATTTCCATGCCAACCGCCAGTATTTTCCGGCGCATTGGGGGGGATAGACGCACCCAGTCTTTTTCTGTTGTAACAGGGGTGGCCCCGGCTTTTTCTGCGCTGGAAATGATCTGATCAATCTCATCGTCTGTGAACGGATGATGATCCGGAAAAGCCTGTACACCCGCCAGACCGGCCCCGGCCTGACGCAGCATGTCGAAAAACTGCTGCGGTGCGCCAATACCGCAGAATGCGAACAGACGCTGATTGCGCAGTGAATCCGGGTTGCTCAATTGCCGGTGCGCGCGCAATTGTGTTTTTCCAAAGTCTGGAAAATTTCCGCCATTCCCCATTATCAACACCGCATTGGCGCGGGCAAGTCCGCGCGCAACAGGTTCGCGCAATGGCCCGGACGGGATCACCCAGCCATTCCCGAAACCGCGTTCTGCATCAATCAGCAATAAGGATAAATCCTTCACCAGATGCGGGTTCTGATGCCCGTCATCCAGGATCAGCAGTTTTGCCCCGGCGGCAACAGCGGCGATGGCGCCGGCTTTGCGATTGCGGGAAACCCAGCATGGGGCGGCGCGCGCCAGCAACAGCGCCTCATCGCCCATGCTGGCGGCGTTATGATGTTCCGGGTCAACGCGCACCGGCCCTGCAATGTTGCCGCCATGTCCGCGCGTGACAAAGTGCACCTGGATGCCTTTACCAAGAAGCCGTACCGCAAGCGCCAGCGCTACAGGCGTTTTCCCCGTTCCGCCGACGGTCAGATTGCCAACACATATTACCGGGATCGGGGCGCGATAGGGGTGTGAAAATCTCTGGCGTAACCAGCCTGCGAACATATAACATATGGCGAATGGCGCCAGCAACCAGGGCAGGGGGCCAGAAGATCGTCCGCGTGCGGGATACCAGAATTCTGGCGTACGCATTATTTTGGTTCCGGCAGCAACGGTTCAATAGCGGCGATGATACGTTCCAGCACTTTATCGCGCCCCTTTAGCGCCTGCGCTTTTGCCGCGCGTCCACGCGATGCGGCGGCCTGTTTGTCACGTAACAGCAGCGCGACGCTATCTGCAAGTAGTGTAACATCGCTGATCTGGCGTGACGCGCCAGTGGCGTCAAGGTCTGCATAAATGGAAGTAAAATTGTCAATATTGGGGCCGTGAAGAATAGCGCAGCCAAGTCGCGCAGGTTCCAGCGGATTTTGCCCGCCATGGGGAACCAGACTTCCGCCAACAAATACAATTGTCGTCAGGCGGTAAATCAGCCCCATCTCCCCCATCGTGTCGGCAAGATAGATGTCCGCATCGCGGGTTGGCGTTCCACCGGTTGAGCGGCGCACAACATTCAAACCGTCGAGTGTAAACTGTTTGGCGATCTGAACGCCGCGATCCGCATGGCGTGGCGCAATGATGCTCAGCAGTCCGGGAAACTGCTTGCGCAATTTTTTATGTGTTTTTTGAACGGCGTCTTCTTCGCCGGGATGGGTGCTGGCGGCCAGCCAGACCGGCCGATTGCCGATGGCGGTCTGAAGCCGGGCCAGTTCGGCTTCGTCAGCGGATAAGGGATCGGCGGCCTGTTTCAGGTCGCCAACACAATTGGTATGGGGCGCGCCTAATTTGCGGATAAAATCCGCGCTGCGTTTGTCATGCGCCAGAATGACACGAAAACAGTTCAGCAACTGTTCTATATTGCGCCGCCCCAACTGCCATCGCTGATAGGAGCGTGTGGACATGCGTCCATTTACCAGCGCCATGGGAATGCCACGCGCGGCGGTTTCCAGGATTAAATTCGGCCATAATTCTGATTCAATCCAGATGCCCATGTCTGGCCGCCAATGATCCAGAAAGCGCCGCACCCAGGGAACCAGATCCATCGGGACAAATTGATGCGTGACGCGTGCAGGTAACTGCTTTGCCAGAACGCGGGCTGAAGACACAGTTCCGGTCGTGATCAGTACATTAAGATCAGGATTGCGCGCGAGTAATTGCTGCACCATCGGTAGTGCGGAAAGGCTTTCACCAATGCTTGCGGCGTGAATCCAGATCAGTCTTCCTGCTGGGCGTTTGGCCTGGGATAGGCCCCTGCGTTCAGCAATGCGTTCCGGGTCTTCCTTGCCTGCAAGTTTGCGCCGCCATAACAGCAAATTGACCAGCGGTCCGAACAGGAATGTCAGCCATCGGTACAGAAAAATCATCCTGCCTCATGTTCCGGGTCTGAATGGCCGCACAGCGCATCCGCCTCGGCCGTGATGCGATTGAGATCTTCCTCCAGCAGCAGGCGCGCCTTTTCCAGCATATCCGCATCGGCATCGCGCGGCACATGATGCGGCTTGCCCCACACGAAAACGCCGCGTGAAAATGGCAGGGCGATTAAAAACCGGTCCCAGCTTCTGGCATGAATACGGCGCGTTGCGCCAAAACTGACCGGTATAACCGGCGCGCCGGAAAGCCGTGCGAGGGAAAGGACGCCATCGCCCACGCGCTGGCGCGGCCCGCGCGGCCCGTCTGGCGTAACGCCAACATATTCATTGTGGGACAATTGTTTGACCATGGCGCGCAGGGCGCCACCACCGCCTTTATCTTGCTTGCCAGGTTTGGCGCTTGATCCCCGTACGGAACCCAACCCAAAATGGCTTATGGTGCGCGCAATCAGTTCGCCGTCACGATGCTGGGAAATCAGCATGTTCATCCCTTTTCCCCGGCGCCAGCAATAGGGCATCATCATCAATCGTCCATGCCAGAAGGCAAGAATGAAAGGTTGATTCCTGTCCCAGTATGCCGCCGGACTTTCCGCCCCCACGGTCCGCCATCTGCCAGTCACCCAAACCAGTCGAATAAGCATGGCAACAAACCAGCATACGATGATTCTGAAAAAAGTGTTATGAAACAATTGGGCGGACAGCTTCATGTGGCCGTAAATGCTGCTTTGGCCTGGCCGGGAGGTTGCTGTTCGAGCATCCCGGTGTCGTTGAACTGACTGCGGCAAAGCCCGGTATAAACACCATTCTGGGCAATCAGCCGGTGGTGTGTGCCGGATTCAACAATACGCCCATCGACAATCACATGAATGCAGTCCGCATCCATGATGGTCGATAGCCGGTGCGCAATCACCAGCGAGGTGCGCCCCCGCATCAGCCTGGCCAGCGCACCCTGCACCTGGCGTTCGGAATCCGTGTCCAGCGATGATGTCGCCTCATCCAGCAGCAATATGGGGGCGTTTTTCAGCATGGCGCGCGCAATGGCAAGCCGCTGACGCTGACCACCCGACAGGCGCATGCCCGCCTCGCCGACTACTGTCAGATAGCCCTGCGGCAACGCCATGATAAAATCATGCGCGTCTGCGGCGCGGGCCGCCGCCTCGATATCCCGGCTATCGGCATCAGGCCGCCCATAAGCGATATTGGCCCGCACGGTATCATCAAACAGGAACGGTTCCTGTGTCACTAAAGCCACGGCCCTGCGCAGTGACGCCATCGTCACGTTGCGCACATCTGCGCCATCAATGGTTAGCCGGCCCGATGTGACATCATAAAAACGCGGGATCAGATTGAGCATGGTGCTTTTGCCCGCGCCGCTGGGGCCAACCAGCGCCACTGTCTGGCCGGGCGCAATTTCCAGATCAATGCCACGCAGGGCCTCGTCATCTTCGCCATAGGAGAAATGCACATTCTCAAACCGGATACGGCCTTGCGGTACCGTTAATGCCGTTGCACCCGGTGCATCCTTGATCGCGGGTTTTACATCCATCACCGAAAAGGTGCGCGCGGCGGCGGCAAGCCCTTCCTGCAGGGCGGTGCTGAGGGTCGCCAGACTTTTTAGCGGCTGATAGGCCAGCATCATCGCCCCCAGAAAGGCGGCAAAATGATTGATTTCCATATTGCCGGAAAGTGCGCGGACGCCGGCGTAATAAATGGCGGCGGCAATCGCAAGGCCGGTCAGCGCCTCGGTAATGGGGGCGGCGGCGGAACGCGCGCGCACCCCGCGCATGATAAATTCCATGCGCAGGTTAATAGACTGGGTGGCGCGTCTGATTTCGTGATTTTCCTGGCCATAGGCCTTTACCACACGGCTGCCGGCCAGCGTTTCGGAAAGCAGTGTAGACAGATTGCCGGTTTCCGCCATGCCCCGATTGACGGATTTGCGCATAAGCCGCGACAATTGCCGGACAAAGACAATGACGACAGGTAATATAAAAACAGCGATGCCTGTCATCACCGGATCCTGATACAGCATTACGCCCAGCAGCATGATGAGCGTCAGAAAATCCTTGCCCAGGCCGGTGATCGAGCGGCTCACCGCCTCGCGCATCAATACGGCGTCATTGAGAAAATGCGCGATAATCTTGCCGCTGTGATATTGCCGCAACCATCCGGTATCGGCCTTCATCAGATGTTCGAACATGCCAATCTGAATGTCGGAAATAATACGCTGCCCGACATAATTCATCAGAATATTTTCGCCAAAACTCGCGCCTGCCTTAACGACCATTACCGCAAATACCATCAGCGGTATCAGCATCAGCATGTCCGGGTCTTTATCAATGAACAGATATTTAATTGCCGGGTCCAGCAACTGCGCGGTCATGGCAGTCGCCGCCGCCGTGACCGCCATCAAGACGATTGCGGCAAGGATACGCCACATATGCGGCCGCATATGATCCGCGATCAAGCGGCGCATCAGCGCCATCGCGGATTGCGCTTTGGCCGAATCCAGGGGCATGGCTTTTTCGATACTATCGTTCACTGTAAATCACATTGGTTGAGTCGGCGGCAAACATAGCATTTCATACAGGGACGCGGATAGTGGCGCGCAAACCACCAAGCGTGCTGCGCCCCAGGCTTATGTCGCCGCCATGGCTGCGGGCGATATCGCGGGCGATGGCAAGCCCAAGCCCCACCCCGGCGCGATCCGGATTGCGGCTGTCGTCAAGACGCTGAAACGGCAGAAATGCGTCTTCATATTTTTCCGGTGGCAGGCCAGGGCCATCATCCTCAATGGCGATTTCGATGTGGTCACCGGTCATGGCGGCGTGAATTTCGATCTGTTTGCCATGGGAGTGCGCATTCTCAACCAGGTTGACGATACAGCGTTTGAAACTACCGCGCCGCAGCGGCAAGTGCAGGTTTGGCTCTGACTGCACACGCAACAATGCGCCGCGCCTTGCATATTCGGCTGTGATTTCTTCAATGAGCTGACCAATATCCGTCTGGCTTTCGGCTTCGCCCGCCTGACCGCCTGCGAAGGCCAGATATTCATCCAGCATATATTGCATTTCGTGGATGTCTGCGCGCAACGCCTCAATCTCATCGCTTTCGGGCATCATGGCGAGTTGCAAGTTCATCCGTGTTAAAGGGGTGCGCAGATCATGGCTGACGCCCGCCAGCATAAAGGTGCGCTGGGCGATCTGGCGTCCAATACGGTCGCGCATTTCCAGAAAGGCTGCCGCCGCCTGCCGGACTTCCATGGCGCCCGCCGCCTTGAAATCGGGTACTTCGCGTCCCTTGCCAAATTCTTCCGCCGCTTCCGCCAGCAAGGCTATCGGGCGCACCTGATTGCGCAGAAAGATAACCGCAACCGTCAGCAACACCAGCGATGTGCCGAACATCCACAGGATAAAAATATGTGCGGTTTGCGAAGTGACGCGATTGCGTGGCGTCAGAATGCGTAACACGCCCTGATTCAGTTGCACACGAAGGTCCAGATAATCGCCATAGCGATGTGAATCAATCCAGAATTTTTGTGCGATCTGCTTTGAAAGTTCATCACTGAGTGTCACCAATGGGGAAAAAAACTGTCCATCGGAGGTTTGCGCGGGCAGTTTTTCGTCTGGCAGAAACGCCACCTCCAACTGGAAGGTGCGCGCCGCCTGTGCATTCACCGCCTGCATGGTAACGGTATCAAGCGGCTTGCTGTAAGTCTCGGTCAGCATCGCCACCTCGCCCGCAACAGCGCGTGACAGACGGCGCGTTACCGTGTCCCAATGCCGTTCAAAGAAAATATAGGTAACAATGGCCTGTAACAGAACCACAGGCGCTACCACGATCAGCAGGGACCGGCCAAACAGCCCCTTGGGCAGCAGGTTTTTTAAGGGCCAGCCTTCGGTTAATCCGGCCAAAGCACATATCCTTGCCCGCGCACGGTTTGCAGATGACGGGGCGCGCGCGGGTCCGGTTCAAATTTGCGCCGCAGGCGCGTGATTTGCACATCCACCGTGCGCTCCTGGGCTGCGCCGGTTTGTTCGGAAAGTTCGGTGCGGCTGACAGGCACACCAGGATTGGCGGCAAGCAGGCGCAGGAGATTGAGCTCGCCCGGCGCAAGGCGGATCAGCATATCGCCATTGCGCAGATCGCCGCGTTCCAGATCGGCTTCCCAGTCACCCAGCCGGATCGTACGCAGTGGCGGCTCCGCCGCTGCCGCCGTGCGGCGCAATAAAGCCTGGATTCGCAGCAGCAGCTCTTTCGGTTCGAACGGCTTGCCCAGATAATCGTCCGCACCCGCCTCCAGTCCGGCAATGCGCGCAGTGGTTTCTGATCGCGCAGACAGCAGCAGCACCGGCATTTCGGTGCGTCCCCGCAAAAATTGCGTCAGGTCCAGTCCACTTTCACCTGGCATCATGACATCAAGCACGGTCAGGTCAAACGCCAGCCCATCCAGGCGCGCGCGCGCCTCGGCCGCACTGGCGGCGAGGGTGACCCGATAGCCATGCTCCATCAAGAACTTTTGCAAAAGCTTGCGCAGGCGGGTGTCGTCATCCACCACCAGAATGTGGGGCGAATCCGTTTCCGATTCTAAAGCTGCGTCCGTCATGTGCGCTTAGCCACGCTTGATTGCATCAAGAATAATCTTACGTTCTGATTCATTGATCAGATGTTCCAGTACTTTTAGATAACCCGCAACCGCATCCGGTCCGGCGGCCGCAAAGGCGCGCCGCACCCGTTCCTGCTGCGGCGTCGAGAGGCGCGCCTCGAATTCGCGGCCTTTACTGGTCAGGTACAACAGGCGCTGGCGCCGGTCATGCCTGCCGGGGCGCTGCTCGACAAAGCCCTGTTTGAGCAACTGTTTCAGAACCCGCCCCAGGCTCTGTTTGGTGATGCGCAAAATGCCCAGCAACTGCGCGACATTAATGCCGGGATAGGCGCCCACGAAATGCAATATCCGGTGATGGGCGCGGCCATAATCGGAACGCGCCAGAATGACATCGGGATCGCTGGTAAAGTCGCGATAGGCAAAAAACAGCAGTTCAATGGCCTCGCCGATTTTTGCCGATTCGTCGGCATTCCCTGGACCTTTATCTGGCGCCAAAATATTTATGTCAGTCATGTTGACATATTTCGTGAAGTTTGTTACAACTGCGCATGGTTTTACGACACAATCGTTCGTGACACCTGAAAATCACTTGTCTTGACCCTGTATTGGGTAATAGCTGCTTCAACTAAGGTTAGTCTGGACTGTAACTTACACCAATCCTCCAAATTGCGGAAATATGACGATGTCTACTGCTTCTTTTGATGATCGCGACGGCGTGATCTGGCTCAACGGCAAACTCGTGCCCTGGCGCGACGCCAAAATACATGTGCTGACCCACGCACTGCATTATGCCGACAGCGTATTTGAAGGCGAGCGGGTTTATAGCGGCACGATCTTCAGACTGAAGGAGCATACCGAACGCCTGTTTAAGTCCGCGGAATATCTGGATTTCAAAATTCCCTATACACAGGATCAGATCAATGCCGCCTGTATTGAAACCGTAAAGGCGCAGGGATTTACCGACGCCTATGTGCGCCCGATTGCCTGGCGCGGCAGCGAAATGATGGGTGTTTCCGCGCAGGCGGGCCGCATCAATGTCGCCATCGCCGTGTGGGAATGGCCGTCCTATTTCGATCCGGCGGAACGCGCGCGCGGCATCCGCATGGATATTTCGCGCTGGCGGCGTCCGTCGCCCGAAACCATTCCCTGTTTCGCCAAGGCGGCGGGTCTGTATATGATCTGCACACTGTCCAAGCACGAGGCGGAATCCAAAGGTTATGCCGACGCGCTGATGTATGATTATCGCGGCCTGGTGGCCGAAGCGACCGGCGCCAATATCTTCTTCGTCAAAGATGGCAGGCTGCATACGCCGAAGCCCGATTGTTTCCTGGATGGCATCACCCGCCAAAGCGTCATCGGCCTCGCTAAAACACGCCAGATCGATATCATCGAACGCGCCATCCAGCCCGAAGAAATGAGCAGCTTCGAGCAATGCTTCATCACCGGCACGGCGGCGGAAGTAACGCCGGTTTCCGAAATCGGCCCGCACAAATTCACACCGGGCAAGATCACCGAAACCCTGATGGCCGATTACGACAGGCTGATCCGGGCGAAATAGGGCGTGTCCTCAATTGCCGTCATACCGGAAGCCGATTTTCCCGAAATCTTCTTGCCCGGCGAAGCCTTGGCGTAGCCGGGTGATTTCGCTGAAAATCGAGCTGTCCGGTATCCACCAGCCTTCGCCAGAAGGCTTCGGCTTGGCAGGTGAGCCACACATAAGGGCTTTGCTACGTGACTCCTGGATTGCCACGCTACGCTCGCAATGACACAGAGTGATGTCATTCAGCTTCACACCCCATAGCAGATAAAGCCAGAATCAGCTTATGCTGTGCCAATGACTGATGCGCCCGCAACCAGCCCGAAAATATGCGCTTGCCGAGAAGTGCACGGTTTCGACTGCCAGTTTCTGGATGCGCCAGCCGAATTCCCGTTCGCCGACAAAGACTGGTGCCGCTTTCATTTGCCATTATTGGACGGGGCGGGAAATCCCAGCCCTAAGGCGGAATGGAAAGTTGGATCGAAGGATTGGGGAAATTTTGAGGAAGAAATTCTCCAACAGCTTTCCACATCTTTGCCTCTGGATGACAAACAAGATGGAAGCGCGGATTTTCGACAGGTTGTTTTTCCCGATGACTTTTCAACGACAAAGCTCCTCGGAGATAAAATAAACAGAGCCTATTATGCTAATTACACTGGGGCGACATTTGGCAATAATGCTGAGTTCAGCGATATGAATTTCGAAATGTCGAGTTGTTTTTCCGGTACGGTATTTGGAAAAGGGGCAAAATTTACTCAAACAGTCTTTTCAAACGGCGCTGACTTTTCCAATGCGGCATTTGGTGGCAATGTAGATTTCAGCAAGGCTAGATTCAAAACTGGCGTTAATTTTGTAGAAGTCATATTCATGGGTGTGGCCAATTTTACTGAAGCCAGTTTCGGAAAAATAGCCAACTTTTGGTATGCAAAGTTTTTTGAAAGCGCTTTCTTTACTGATGCGAGATTTGTCGAAGAGGCGCGTTTTCTCCGTGTCAAAATCAAACAAATTGCTTTGTTCAATAAAGCCCAATTTGGCAAAGGTGCAGATTTCAGTACGGCTGAATTTTGTGAAGAAGCCGTGTTTTCTGACGCCATATTTGGTAATCTTGCACGTTTCAATAAAGCAAAGTTTCACGGTTCCGCTATTTTTTCCGATACCAGATTTGGAGACGAATGTAGTTTCTCCAAGGCTACTTTTTATGAAAGGGCTTCTTTTTCCGCGCGCAAGGCAAAACAGGCTCTCTTCGATTTTCATAATGTAAATTTTACTGACGTGAAATTTTGCGGCAAGTGCTCATTTGAAAATCGCGCTTTCATAGCCGGCACCTCTTTCGATAATGTGGTTTTTAAGGATTTGGTAATTTTTCACGGCTCCGATTTTCACGAGGGCATGTCGTTTCACAACACCGATTTTCTTAAAACCAAAGGCGCCAATGATGCTGATACCGCAAAGTTGGAACAAGCCTACCGCACATTGAAATATCGAATGGAAAATCTGCGGGCGCGAAACGCAGAGGCAATGTTTTTCGCTAAGGAAATGGATTGCCGCAGGCAGCGCAGCGACATCCCCCGCCTGGAACGGTGGGCGGCAAGCCTCTACAAAACTTTTTCTCAGTACGGACAAAGCCTGTCACGGCCCTTATATTGGTTAGGCGGCATTACTGTGTTTATGGGGGCGCTCTATTTTTATTTGCTGTGGGCGATGGCCAGCCCCCCGCCAATACACATTTGGGGCGGCGCGCCGGAACTCACATCGGTCATTACCTTTACGCTTGAGCAGATGTTCCGCCCCTTTTTCGTGTGGTCTACTTCCATGACGGAGTCATCACTTGGCTTCGTGAAGGCGCATCCGCTGCTTTTTCCTCTTTTCGCCTCCTTTCAATCGCTCGCCACGATTGCACTGCTGACCCTGTTCCTGCTCGCGTTGCGGCGGCGCTTCAAGATGGATTGAGCGTCCGGTTACGTAACGTTCTGCATGCGGTTGGCGAAGTCGCGGCCCGCTGTGGCTGGCGGCAATGGCCTGCCATCCTGCCGGTACAGGGCTATGGTTTCCTCTACGACGACGCAGAGTTCCTGAAACACCTTTTTCTCATCGCTTCCATGGCAGCCGCCAAGCAATAGGCCGGGCGCGCTGCCGACATAGCACTGATCTTCCTCTGACCATTCGACGATCTTGGCGTATTTGGCGCTGTCTTTCATTTCTTCAACTCCAGCAATGCCAAACGGACGGCGCGAATCTGATAATGTTTGGCCTCATCACCCCTATTCCCGGAAATGGTTACCGGTTTGGGCGCGTCAGGATGGACATAGTTGCGATGGCTCCCTTGCCGCCACGATTTACAAATCCAGCTTTTTCCAATTCGGCAATAATGTCCCTAATTTTAGGCGGCATCAATATAATCCTGTGGTTTTAATTATTAGACCGTTTTCTGATCGAGTGGAAGCGCATCACACACTCTCGTTGTCATTGCCCGGTTTATCCGGGCAATCCAGAATCCCAAACTCACGCATTTGGGTGTCACATGGATTACCCGGATAAACCGGGTAATGACACAGTGGAGGGGTGGAAACGCGTAAATCAGATCAAAAAATGGTCTAGTTGCCTGCTTAACCCCTATTTCCGCTTGTATTTCATTTTCCGCGTTCCCGGTTTACCTCCCGTGAAGCGCGCCTTTGCCTTGGGATGGGCGGCGTCAGACATTCCCGAAATGATACAGCAAGATCATATAGACGGTATACCCCAGCAGGAAGGCCGCGCCCGCGACCCGGCCGATGGGGCGCCGTGTAGCGGCGAAGAACAGCAGCATTGCCGCCGCCGCCAGCATGACCCATAAGTCCAGATCTATAAACCGTTGCGGCACCGGAACCGGGGCGATTGTGGCGGTGACACCCATTACCGCCAGGACATTGAAGATATTGCTGCCGATGACATTGCCCAGTGTCACGTCCGCATGGCGGCGGTATGCGGCGGCCAGAGTGGTGGCAAGCTCCGGCAGCGAGGTTCCGATGGCGACCATGGAAAGACCGATCACGTCCTCGCCGACATTGAGCGCGCGGGCAATGGCGACGGCGCCGCTGATCAAAAGGTTTGCGCCCACGGCCAGCCCGGCCAGCCCGCCCGCCACCATCGCGCCTGCAATCAGATAGGAGCGGGTTCTGCCGCCGATGCCGCCAAGGGCCACGTCGGTTTTCAGCATGTCCAGCATCGGGGGTATTTCAAGCCGGTGATCGCGAATGGAGTGCCAGATAAAACCGGCGAGCAGCGCCAGCAGCAATAGGCCCTGCTGAAGGCCGAAGACGCCCCCAAAGGCCAGCGCCACGAAAATCACGCTGACGCCAAGCATCACCAGTGCATGCCGCAGCCCGCCCGCCCGGTCGAAGATGATGGGCGCAATAAGCGCGGGCGCGCCCAGCACCAGCAGCACATTGGCGATATTGCTGCCCACTACATTACCCAGCGCAACGCCGGGCGCGCCGGTCAAGGCGGCTTCGATGCTGATGATCAGTTCCGGCGCGGAGGTGCCAAAGCCAACAATAATCAGCCCCATCAGCAGCGGTGAAATTCCAAGATTCGCGGCCAGGCTGATGGCGCCACGAACCAAAAGATCGCCACTGGCCAGCAACAGGATAAGACCGCCAAGGGCCAGTGCATAAATCATCAATTATCCCAAAATTGGCGGGCCGTCTTTAGTGTTGCCGCTAACTCCGCTTATATTTTGTTTTTCTTGTGCCCGGTTTGCCGCCGGTGGAGCGGGCTTTGGCCTTTGGATGCGCGTTGTCCGAAACCGCGCCGTCGATGGCGGATTGCCGCGCCAGCGGATCATCCGCCACCGCCAGTTCAACGGCTTGCAGACGGTGGATTTCATCGCGCAGGCGGGCGGCTTCTTCAAATTCCAGATCGCCGGCGGCGGCGCGCATCTGTTTTTCGAGTTCCGCCAGATGGGTCTTCAGATTGCCGCCGATAAGGTTCAGCGTATCGTCCGCGCCCGTTGCAATATTGAAATGGTCTTTCTCATAGACGCTGGCCAGTATGTCGCCGATATTCTTGCGGATGCTTTCGGGCGTGATGCCATGTTCGGCGTTATAGGCCTGCTGTTTGCGGCGGCGGCGCTCGGTTTCGCCAAGGGCGCGCTCCAGGCTGCCGGTGATTTTATCTGCATACAGAATAACCCGGCCATCCACATTGCGCGCGGCGCGGCCAATGGTCTGCACCAGCGAGGTTTCGGAGCGCAGAAAGCCTTCCTTGTCCGCATCCAGTATCGCCACCAGCGCGCATTCGGGAATGTCCAGCCCCTCGCGCAGCAGATTGATGCCGATCAGCACATCGAACGCGCCCAGCCGCAGATCGCGGATAATCTCGATACGCTCCAGCGTTTCGATATCTGAATGCATATAGCGCACGCGGATGCCCTGTTCGTGCATATATTCGGTCAGGTCTTCGGACATGCGCTTGGTCAGCGTGGTGACCAGCACGCGCTGCGCCCTGGCGGCCGCCAGCTTGCATTCGGCGACCAGATCATCAACCTGGGTTTTGATGGGGCGGATTTCACAGACCGGGTCGATCAGGCCGGTGGGGCGGATGACCTGTTCGATGAACACGCCCTGGGTGCGTTCCAGCTCGCGCGGCCCCGGCGTCGCCGACACATAAACGGTCTGGGGGCGCATCGCGTCCCACTCCTCGAATTTCAGCGGCCGGTTATCGACGCAGGACGGCAGGCGGAAGCCATATTCGGCCAGCGTCGCCTTGCGCTTATAGTCGCCCCGGTACATGCCGCCCAGTTGCGGCACGCTGACATGGCTTTCGTCGGTGAACAGCAGGGCGTTTTCCGGCAGATATTCAAACAGTGTCGGCGGCGGTTCACCGGGGTTGCGCCCGGTCAGAAAACGCGAATAATTTTCGATCCCGGCGCAGGATCCGGTGGCGGCAATCATCTCCAGATCAAAATTGGTGCGCTGTTCAATGCGCTGCGCCTCCAGCAATTTTCCCTCGGCGTTAAAGCGCGCCAGGGTGTGCTGCAATTCATCCCTGATGCGCTCCAGCGCCTGGCTAAGCGCCGGGCGCGGCGTTACGTAATGGCTGTTGGGATAGGCCTTGAAACGGTCCAGCTCCCCGGTTTTGTGGCCGGTCAGCGGATCGAACTCGGTGATGGCTTCAATCTCGTCGCCAAAAAACGAAATGCGCCAGGCGCGGTCTTCCAGATGGACGGGATGCAGTTCCACCACATCGCCGCGCACCCGGAACGTGCCGCGCGCGAACGCCGCGTCATTGCGGCGGTATTGCAGGGCCACCAGATCGCGCAGCAACTGGTTGCGCTCAATGCGGTCGCCCACTTTTACCGAAACGGTCATGCCGGCATAGGTTTCGACCGAGCCGATGCCGTAAATGCACGACACGCTGGCGACGATGATCACATCGTCGCGTTCCAGCAGCGCGCGCGTTGCGGAATGGCGCATGCGGTCAATCTGTTCGTTTACGGACGATTCTTTCTCGATATAGGTGTCGGTGCGCGGCACATAGGCTTCGGGCTGGTAATAATCATAATAGGAAACGAAATATTCCACCGCATTGTCAGGAAAGAAACTTTTGAATTCGCCATAAAGCTGCGCCGCCAGCGTCTTGTTGGGCGCAAGGATCAGCGCCGGGCGCTGTACCGCCTCTATCACTTTCGCCACAGTAAAGGTTTTGCCCGACCCGGTGACGCCCAACAGCACCTGGTCATGCTCGCCTTCATTGATGCCCGCCACCAGCGCCGCGATTGCTGCTGGCTGATCGCCCGCGGGCTGAAAATCGGACGCCAGAGTGAATCTGACACCGCCTTCGGATTTCTCAGGGCGCGCCGGACGGTGCGGCACAAAGGCCGCCATTTCCGCGCCGCTCATCGGTTCATGCGTGATGGATGACATGGGGGCAGTATAACATGCCCGGCCGGGGTGGAAGGAGCGCTATTTAGCCGGTGCGGGCGGATTTTCGATGGGCGAAATACTGGTGCCGAAGAAACGGCCACGGGTATCCGCGTAATTCGCCACGGGATCATACTGTTCTACCGGCAGAGCCAGGTTCAGGGCGGTCATCTTGCCGGTGGCGGCCAGCAGATCATTGCTGGCGATGAATTCATCGCGCTGTGCGCGCAGCAGCGCGACATTGGCGTCGAGCAGTTCCTGCTGCGCATTCAGCCGGTCCAGCACGGTGCGCGCGCCCACCTTGGCCTCTTCTGTAACGCTGACCAGCGCCAGTTCGGCCGCTGTAACATTTTCGCGGATAGAAGTAATGCGCGCACGTGAACTGATCAGCGCTTCCCAGGCGGCGCGAACCGCATCGGTGGCGGCGCGGGTCGCCTGCTCAAGCTCCAGCTGCCGCTGACTGGCAATATGCTTGGCTTCGCGGGTTTGCGCTGCTGATATGCCGCCCTCGTATATAGGCACGGATAATTGCAGCAGCACTTCGGCTGTATCGCGCTCGAAATGTTTCTGGTCGGCCTCGTCCTGGCGGCGCACGGCCCCGCGCAGGGACAAGTCCGGCAGCAATCCGCTGCGCACCACGCCAATCTGGGCGCGCGCGGCAACTTCCACAAAGCGGGCGGAACGCAGATCGGGATTATTTTCTACATCACCCAGGGCTGTCTCCAGTGTTTCGGGCAGCTTTGCGGGGGGGGGCGGCATTTCAAGCGCGCCAACGGTTTCTTCGCCGATCACCCTTGCATAGGCGGAACGCGACCGGGCCAGCGCGCCCTGCGCAGCCTGACTGTCGGCAAGGCCACGGGCCAGCCGGGCATCGGCCTGCGCCACATCCGTATTGGTGACGTCCTTGACGGCAAAGCGGGCGCGGATGGCCTTTTGCACCTCGGTTAGATAATCAATATTGTCGCGTGTAAGTTGAACAACCTGGTAATCCCGGGCGACATCGACATAGGCGCGCGCGGCCTCCTGCAGGATGGCCTGTTCCGCCGAAATCAGGCGGGCGCGGCCCTGCTCGACAATCGCTTCGGAGCGGCGGTAGTCTGACAAGGCTTGGCCACCGTCATAGAGCGGTTGTCGCATCTGCGCCTGATAAGTGCGTGGCCCGCGATTTACATCGGTGACATTCGTCGCGCCAGAGAAACTATTGCGGGTGCGAAATTCATCTACGGCCCGGCCCGCTTCGCCAGTCACGACGATTGTTGGACGAAAACCACCAAGGGCGCGGGCAACGCCTTCATCCGTGGCGCGCTGACGGGCGCGTTCGGCCTGCAATTGCGGATTGCTGCGATAGGCGGCCGCCAGCGCCTCTTCAAGCGACTGCGCCGCGTGTGCATGCGGAATAAAAGTCAGCAAGGCAAGCGCGGCCAAAGCGGAATAGCGGAAAATTACCGGCATGGCTTCTATCGGCCCTAATGTTCGCGGAAGGATTTGGCGAAGGCTTCGGTCAATGGTTTCAGCGCATATTGCAGCGCTGTTTGCTCGCCCCGATTGATCAGTGCTTCCACCTGCATGCCGCTGCGCAGGGTTAATGCGCCAAGCCGTTCGCGCTGTTCCGCAGGTATTATGACGCGCCCTTTATAATAGGCCATGCCGGTACGCTGTTCCACGGTACGGTCGGCCGAAATGGTTTCCAGAACCCCATTGATGACCGGGGTTTTACGGGAATCAACCGTGCTGATGCGTAAGGCAACTTCCCTGCCGGGACGAATGGTGTCGATGTCGATTGGATTAATGTGCACTTCGACCACCAATACGTCATTCAGCGGCACAATATCCATTAATGGCACACCCGGACCAATAACGCCGCCCGCAGTGTGTACAGCCAGATCCATAACTGTACCGGACACGGGCGCTACAATATCAATGCGGCGCAGCATGTCACTGGCGGCGACCATGCGTTCGCGCAGTTCGGTTATTTTGGCCTGCACGTCGCGCAATTCACGCGCGATTTCCTCCTGCCGGGATTTTTCAAGCTGAAACATCTGTAGCCTGGATTCGCCAATGCCCTGTTCGGAACGGGCGATCGCGGCGATATGTTCGGCGCGCTCGCCTTCAAGCCTTGCCTCCTCGCGCTCCAGCGCAAGGACGCGGGTCTTGGTGACGTAACCGCGTTCCAGCAGGCCGGATAAATCCTTCAATTCTTCCTTGATCAGCCGTGCCTGTGTACCCTTCGCCGTCACCAAGGCGCGCAAACCTGAAATCTGTTCATCAAATTGCCCGATGCGCTGCTGCAAAATGGATTTTTGCCCGGATAGCGCATTCATGCGCGTGTCGAACACATTTTTCTGGCCGGCAAGAATTGCAGAAATCGTTGCATTGGACTGGTTTTTCAGTAATTCCTCGGGAAAAACCGGGGCCGGAAGACCGTCGCGTTCCGCCAGCAGGCGCGCTTCGGTGGCAAGCTGTGAATGCAGATCGGCAAGCAGGATATCTGTCTGCGCCTTGGCGCGGGTTTCGTCCAGGCGGATCAAGACATCGCCGGCTTTTACGGTCATGCCGTCCCTGACGAAAATTTCCTGTACGATGCCGCCTTCAAGATGCTGGATCGTGCGCCGGTTTGATTGCACCGTCAGAAAACCGGGGGCAATGGCGGCGCTGTCGATGGGCGCAATTGCGGCCCACAGGCCAAACCCGAAAAATGTCACCAGGATAATGATGCCGCCAACCACCAACGGCTGGCGTGTGTCTGTCAGCCCGTTCGGGTCAACGCCTTCCTGATCCGAATGCGCAAATATCGCCTGCACACGCTGAACGGCGTTTTCGAATACGGATTTGAAATTAAACTCATCCTGTCCTTCCTGGTGAAGCCCCAGGCGGATCGCAATATTCTGTAAATTCATGCCGGATTTACCACCGCTACACCGCCTCTGTTGGGTTCCGGTTCAGCAGGCGCATTGGGTACAGCGGCGGGGCGCAGATATTGCCCCAAAATTTCGTCTCTGGGACCGAACTTTTCGATCATGCCTTCGCGCATCACCATAATATAGTCTACGGACGCAAGCAGACTGGGGCGATGCGTGATTACCAGTGTTGTGCGTTTGCGCGCCTTCAGATCGGCAACGGTCCGCGCCAGGGCTGCTTCGCCGTCATTGTCCAGATTGGAATTGGGTTCATCCAGCACGATAATCGCCGGATCGCCATGCAGTGCGCGCGCAAGTCCCACCCGTTGCCGCTGGCCGCCGGAAAGGGTTTGCCCGCCGGGGCCAATATGCGTGTCGTACCCGGCGGGCAGCTTCAGAATCAATTCATGCACCCCGGCGCGCTGTGCAGCCAAAATTACCTGGTCTGCATTCACCTCACCAAAGCGGGCAATGTTTTCGGCTATGGTGCCTTCGAACAATTCAACATCCTGCGGAAGGTAGCCAATATAGGGGCCAAGGCGTTCGCGGTCCCACGTATTGATGTCGGCGCCATCGATGCGCACTTTGCCAGAATAAGGTGGCCACACCCCAACCAGCAGCCGCGCCAGGGTGGATTTGCCTGCCGCGCTGGGGCCGATAATACCGACAATATCGCCAGCGGCCACATTGAAGCCCACGCCTCTCAATGCAGGCACTGTAGCACCGGGCGGCACTACAATGGCCTGTTCCACCTGCAGAACGCCGCGCGGTGGCGGCAGGTGCATAAAGTCGCGTTGGGCGGGCACCGCCTTCAGCAGGGCGTTCAGACGGTCATAGGCGCTACGCGCCGTCAGAAAATGCTTCCAGCTACCGACTGCGATTTCGACAGGCGCCAGAGCGCGCCCCATCATGATCGACGCGGCAATCATCAGACCAGCGGTGATGTGATCATGTATCACCAGATAGGCGCCAAAGCCCAGAATGGCGATTTGCAGAACGACACGGGTGAATTTGGACAATGCAGTGATGACGCCCGCCCGGTCACTTGCCAGGGACTGCAATTGCAGCATTTTGGCGCGCCGTCCCTGCCAGCGGCGCAGCATGGCGGGGACCATCCCCATCGCCTCAATTGCTTCGACGTTACGCAGGCTGACCTCAACAAAGTGCCCGGCGCGCATGTTTGCAGTGCTCGCTTCACTTAATGTGTCGCGCGTTGCGATTTCGGTCAGCACAGCAAGTAAAAACAGCGTCACGCCGCCCCCCGTGGCCACCCAGCCCAATAGCGGATCAATCAGGAAGATCGCTCCCAGATATAGCGGCATCCAGGGCGCATCAAAAAATGCAAACAGCCCCTGACCTGTCAAAAAGTCGCGCACCGAATCCAGATCGCGGATGGCCTGGCCTGATCCGCCGCCCGGACCACGAACGGCTGATTTGAACAGGGCGGTAAAAACCCGCGCATTCAACAGGCTGTCCATCTGTCCGCTGATGCGCACCAGCACCCGCGAACGCATGGTTTCAAGCGCGGCATAGACGACGATCAGGCTCACCGCCACAAAGGTCAGCACCCACAAAGTGGTTTCGTTCCGGCTGGCCAGCACCCGGTCATAGATTTGCAGCATATACAGCGGGGACACCAGCATCAGCAGATTGATAAAAAAGCTGAAAACGCCGGCGCCGATAAATGCGGAACGGGACTTGCCAAGAACCTGGGCCAGTTCCGACTGTTCTTTGCCTTTCATGGCGATTCTTTCAATCCTTTAGCTGATTCGCCCCTGCGGGCGGAACAGAATGAGTGGCGCAAATAAAGGTTAACAAAATATCAATTTGAGGCGATATCTGCAATGCGCCTGGATTTTGGGCGCCCGCCGCTTATAGGCCCTGGTGACGAAAATGCAAGGGTTTTGAGGTTCGGGCAGAGGCAATCGAAATCATACATTCTGTAATACTCTTACAGGTCAGCATATTACACGTCACTGTGGCGAACCCGGTCTCTGCTGTGACAGGTCTCTGCTGGACGCCATTTCCATCACTTTGGCGAGTAATTGTTGCGTACTCTCACGCCAATTCGTCCATTTATAATTGGCGGCAACCTGTAATGTTTCCGGGATGCCTGTTGCTTCTATACTTTTGATCCTGTTGGCAAGATCCTCGGGCCTGGACAGATCGAAATATCCGATACTGTTTCCGCCAACTTCTCTGTGGACCGGCGTATCACTGGCCAACACAGGCAGATGATGGCTCAGGCTTTCCACGATGGGAAGCCCAAATCCCTCTATGATGGAAGGGAAAAGCAGCATTTTCGCGTGACGGTAACAATAAACAAGTTCCTCATCACTCAGATCGGCCATAAGAAACAGACGTTTGCCAAATTGACCATGCGCCATGATACGCTCGGTCAGCTCTTTTACTTTCCAGCCGATACGGCCGACAATGATCAGGCTGACATCGCAGCCCCGGGCCCACAGCAGATCGAAGGCATCGAGGAGGTAGGCATGGTTTTTTCTTGGCTCGATGGTAGACACGATGAGATAGGCGGGACGGCGCGCAAAGGCGTCGGCAATCTCGTGGCGGATTTGCCTCTCATTGGTCTGTGGGCATTCCGGATCCTGCGCCAGGAAATCTGCGCCAAGATAGAAGGAATCAAAGGACTTTTCTCTGGCTTTCTCACCGATTTCCCGTGTTGCATAAGCCTGAAGGTCGCGCTGCACCGTTCTCGATATGCTGATATACCCATCCACAAAGGGAAGTGAGTCAAAAAACCATTTTTTGAATACAGTCACCAGATATTCATCGCAGAATTGCGGATGGGTAATCGGTATCAGATCATAAATGACCGCAATAACCCTTCCACCACGCTTTTTGAAAAGATCGACGCTGGGCCATATATTTGAGTGCCAGGAGGCATCCAGCAACAGCAAAACATCGCCGGCATGCACCATGTTAAATAGCGCCGGCGGAGGAGCCGGATGCAATAAGCGCCGTATCCAGCGCTGCGGTTTGAACAGCAGGCTTTCTACAATATAGCCCAGCCCCATTTGACTGCGTGGGGCGAACAGGAATCGCCTGAGCGCAGGGTTGTGGCCACCAAGCGCGGAAATGAGCTCTCTGCCCGCGATATAGACACCCCATAAATACGCCACAAATGAAACCCGCAAGGAGCGCTTCACCGGCGCTTCGTCACTGGCGTCACTGGAAACCGGTCTGGGATAGAGCGCCGCTACTGGCAATATTTCAAACCGGGAATCCCCAATGAACACCGGCAGCATCGTGAACTGATTTTCGGACGCCAAGTCCGTCAAATTCTCTAAAACACGGCGAACGACCCGTTGAATCCCTGTATTCAACGCCGGATTACCGGCCAGGCTGGAGCAGTCAAGGTAAAGGTTCCGTGCCAATATTTTAAGTGCCGATATTCTTGGTGCCAATAGGCTTGGCGGCTTGTCTATCGCTATCAGACAACCAAGTCAAACGTTGAAAAAACTGGCGATACCGGCCGCAATAATGGATAAACGGCAGGGTTGGCCCGGTGCTGATTGGGCATCAGGTAATTGCGCTGAAATTTTCCCGGAGGAATATTCGTTGAATATTGGAAAAGCTGTCTTGCGGCGACTTGCCCTGAGCGTCCCTGCTATTCAGAAGATGTATTCAGAACGAAATGCCCTGCTGCACGAAAATGCCAGTTTACGCCAGAATGCCAGAAATAGCGCCTCAACCAATACCGGTCCGGTGGAGGCGGCGCAGCCTGGCAGCCCGTTTTACCACTATTACGCTACATTCGATGCGATCGCTGTAATGCACAGTCATGCCGCCCAGGATCTGAAACCTTCACCACAATATTTGACGAACTATCTTGGTGTCAAAATCGACCCAAAATTTATCCCCCATATTCTCGAACCGATGCGGGGAAATGTTGAAGCAGCGCCAATACCTGCGAATTGGCATGCGGACATTGCGGAATGGGCTGGCGCGCTGCGGGCGGTTGATCTTGCCCAAAATTCTTTTACGGTTGTGGAGTTGGGATGCGGATGGGGATGCTGGCTTAATATC
>JBMOMW010000015.1:0-25610 GCA_049325255.1 Pseudomonadota bacterium
CGGTTTAGCCGGGCAACCCACACCCCCAAAACCCAGGCCATTGGATGTGGCATGGATTACCCGGACAAGCCGGGTAATGACATCGTGGGGTTAAAGGCGATTCAATCCGTTCACAAAATGGTCTAGCCGTTTTCTGCGTTGCCTTTTGACCGCTATCCTTCAATTTCTGCGTCCGGCTGTCCCGCCATGAGCGCGTTGATCCATGCCAGGCATAAATCCCGGCTGCGATAGCTGCCCCATTTTGCGGTTTCCTGCGCGCAGACGATTGGGAAGGTGGAGTAGATGTAGCGGATGTCGTCGCGGCTGGTGGCGGGGTTGGCGGGATCGAACACGCCGTAGAGGATGAAATAGAGCGCATCGAGCCTGGCGCGAAGCGTCAGGCGGCGGGCTTCGTTCCAGATGAAGGGGGGCAGGACTTCACCGTTTTTATCCACATGGCCCATGTCGCGCGCGAAGGGCGCGAGGTCGTGGGCGGTGTAGCTGAGTTCGAGGACGGCCTCACGGACGATTTCGGCAGCGGTTTTGGGGCCAAAGGCGCGGGCGTAACCGGCCGGCGGGACGATGGGGAGTTGTTCGACGATAAACCAGTTGAGGCTCGTGCTCTGAACCTTTGAGCGTACCACGAAATCGAAAACGATCGAATTGAGATTGGCGATCAGAAGCGCTTGATCCCTCGCAGGAAACATACCGTCACGTCCCAATATCAACGGTGCCTTATTCCCAAATCCGTAAGCGGGGGCGATAGCAGCAATGAACGTGCGGGCATCAGTGGCACGGGCAATATCCCGAAATGCGATTACGGATTGGACACCATGCAATGTAGTAAGATTGTCGCGCTTAACCCAAAATTGCGGCGTAGGTAAAAATGCAGGATCAGCCTTCATCTCCGCCGTAACTTCACCGCTGAGCGCCGCATTGTGAAGATTGGCTTCATTCACGACAACCGACGCAGCACGGTGATCGAATTGATGGAACATCCGTCCGGCATACAGCGGCGCCCACTCGCCCGCCGCTGACTGGAAGCGGTTGCCGCCGGTATTCCATGCGCCTTCGCGCTCTTCCAGTTCGGCGCGGGTGCGGAACAGGTGGCTGTCATTGGTCATGTCGAACATGCGGTTGTATTTCACCGGCCAGGCGGCGACCGGCGCGGAGCCCGAACGATCCACCAGCACCGGCATGCGGCCATAGATGGCGGTGGTCAGCGCCATATCGCGCTTTGTGCGGAAAATGGGCGCGGTGCCGGTATTGGGGTTTACCCGTGCAAAATCCGCCGCCGAAATGGGAAAGATGCGGTCCGGGTCTGCCAGCTCGTCCACATTATGGAGGAAGAACGAACATTTCGCGGCGTCGAACATACGCGTGGGGCTGAGCGAGAGCGCACAGAATTTGAATCGGCTGTCAACATCGGGAAAGAATATCTTCTTGTTCTCAAAATCATAGAGCGCGTTCAAATGCCCGCCGGTCGCCACCTTGCGGAAGAAGGCAGAGGCCGAAAGATCGGACGCAATCCCGCTTGGGACAAGCAGGCCGACCATGCCGGTTGGTTTGACCAGCGCATGGGCGCGCTCGACAAACAGGCTGTAAAGATTGACATCTCCCCGGCTGAGCAGCGGATAATGCCCCGACGCCCGCGCCATCCTTGCCGTATCCGCCGCGCGGGCGTCAGCATGGGCGAAGTCATCCCAGAGCGGATCAGCGTCCATTTTAAGCCGGGCAATCATCCTGCTGCGATCAGATGCACGTTGCGCGAGCGCAATTTCGGGGCGACGGGCGGCAAACCATTCCACCTGTTGCAGCTTGATCCTGTCCCACGGAGGATTGCCGACCACCGCATCGAACCCGCCTTCGCGGCCCTTGCTTGCCCAATTGTCCCACACGCCGGGGAAGCTGATTTGCCAGTTGAGGAAGCGTTCCTCGCTGATCAGTGCGCGGGCGCGCTCCCAGATCGCGGTGAAAGCTTTCACCTCTTCAGGCCTGGCCTTTCCCTGTTCGGGGGCTTTGCGCCCGCGCGAAATGGGGATGGGATCGCCAAAATGGCCATCGAGCCAGAGGCGGACAAGCGCCTTGTCTTCCCTGGTTTTCAGGTCGAGCCAGTCGAGCGCGTGCATGAAGCTGACAAACCCGTCGAGTTCGCCGGTCATCAGTTCGACATCCTGATACATCGCCGCCGAGCGGTGCGCTTCGGCAATTTCCACATCGGTCAGGGCTTCGATGGTTTTCATCGCTTCCGCCGAACGCTGCGCATTGCGGAGGGCGTCAATATAGAGAAGCTCGCCGCCCAGCGCGCTGGCCTTGTCGATGGCGTCGCGCACCCACAGGCCGAACAGGCTGTCCCCGGCGTGGAGGTGATGGTCAATGAACGAGAGCGGCGCGCCCACAGTGAAGGTGTGCAGCCAGAGCGCGACCTTGGCGAGTTCAACCGCCATCGGGTTTTTATCAACCCCATAAACACAGCGTTTCAGCACCATGCGGCGGACAATATGGCGGTCATCCAGTTGCGCTTCGTCAATCGTCCAGTTCGCGGCCCTGGCGTTTTTCAGGATGGTGCGGCGGATGTCCTCAATCTTGCTGGCAAGCGGGGAGGTGTAATGCAGGGCAGCGCCCAGCACCGCCGATTCGGCCATCGCATCCAGCACCTGATCGGCAAGGGTATCGACAAGGCTGACAAGGAAATGGCCCGACCCCATCGCCGGATCGCAGATGCGAAGCGAGAGGATTGCCTCCGCCGGATCGGCGTCTTTCAGTTCGCGGCGCTGGTAGTTTTCGGCATCCCTGGGGTTAAGTTTCCCAAGCGCTGTGCGGAAGGCGTCCAGCCGTTCGGCGATCAAGGGTTCCAGCGTTTCGTCGAGGATCAGGCCGACCAGTTTATCGGGCGTATAATAGCTTCCGGTATTCTTGCGCGCGAACAGGTTTGGCCGGACGGAAAGCGCACCCGCATCATCGCGGATAATCTCAAATTCCAGCAGCCGTTCATAGATCGAGCCAAGCTGTTGCACAGACAAATCGCGGTAGTTGATGTAGCGCTTTTCACTGGTGGACCGCTCATAGGACAGCGCATCGAGCGCGGGGGCCATGACGCTATCGGGGATGCGGATGGTATCGAGCAGCGGCGTTTCGTCGCCCGCGAAGAGCCCGCCATTGTAGGGCGGAATGCCGACCGAGGTATCGCCCCTGTCAATGATGCGCGCCAGATCGGCGATATGCGCCCAGATTTTACCCGCCGAGGAGGAGAACACGTCGCCATCGGAAACACGCCTGCCAATTTCTATCCGCTGATGACGCAGCGCGTAATCATCATACCGCTTTTCGCCGACCGGCAGGAGATCGCGATCCTCGGCATAGAGCAGGAACAGCAGCCGGTAGAGCAGTACGAGCGACGCATCGCGCACATCCTGGAGCGAGGCATCGGGCGCAGCATCGGCGATGGCGGTGGCGAGGCTGGGGAAGACTTGCTCGAAAACCAGTTTCGACAGACTGGCCGCAACGCGCTCTTCATAATAGGCGGCCGCCGCCAGCGCGCGTTCATGGAATGAGCGATTGTCCGCCCCGTCTTTGATGAAGGCTTCGTGGCTGAACAGGGCTGCAAATACCCGCAGCCAATGGTTGCGCGTCGCTTCATCGGCAAACAGATCGCCATCGCCAAGCCCAAGAACCCGGCCCAGATCAATTTCCAGAAACTCCTCTGAAACCGACCGCGCACCCGCCCAATAGAGCCGCCATTTGGCGCCATTGGTAAGGATGCCCCAGCGGAGTTGGCCACTGGTCAGATCATCAATCCGCCGGAGGTAACGCAGCATCTGGGTTGACGGTGCGGTTGCTTCATTGCGCCCCGAAGCACGATCCAGAGGCCGCGCCCAGCGCTTGCTTTCGATAATCGCCAGACCGAGCGCGTAGCGTTTCCATTGATCGCCCTGAGCGTTCGCCGCCGCCTTGGTTTCCGCGCTGGCGAACAGCAATCCATCCGGCACGTCATCGCGCCCGCTGACTGTCAGATTTTGCTGGCGAAGGGATTCGGTCCAACCGAGGGCAGCCAGCACCGGCCAGATAAAATCATCCTCGGTTTGGCTTTCGTTGGTTTTGAGGCTTTGCGGGAAGGCGCCGGCAATGGCTTCCAGTTTCGCGCGCAGATCAACGATATCCACCGCGACATAAGCATGCTCGTTCTTGATCGCCTCGACAAGATAGTCGGTCGTTAACAAAGAGCCGGAAATGAAAAGCGCTGAATCAGTCAAGCAGGATCCCCTTTCCAACACCTTAGACGGGTGGGCCGAATGCTGAAAGGATCATTGATCGCATTGGGCAGACTGGCTGGCTTGCGGTCGTGGCTTGGAGGAGAAACGGCGGCAGATATCGGGCTGATTTTTGACGGCAGGATAAAAAGGAATAATTCGCAATTACCTGTTTCCAAATACCTATTTGCAAATTCTTGAGAAAAATCCCAAGTGTGGGTTCAATATATGGCCCCTGACCCGGATAGATTATTTAAGCGGCTGGAGCGGGTGAAGGGAATCGAACCCTCGTCGTAAGCTTGGGAAGCTTCTGCTCTGCCATTGAGCTACACCCGCGAGCTACACCCGCATGGTCAATTACCTAACATGGCTGTCCGGTTTTTGGAACCGGCTTACCTCGCCCGCCTGAATTTCTCCAAACAGACGAAATTACCCCGATTTCCCGCGCACGCTCTCTTGCAGTGCGGCAAAAATCGCGCTACTAGCCATATAGTTAATATTATAGCTCAGATCAGCGGAGAAAAATCATGGCGCGCAAGAAAATTGCCCTTATCGGCGGCGGACAGATTGGCGGCACATTGGCCTTATTGGCCGGGCTGAAGGAACTGGGCGACATTGTAATCTTTGACATTCTGGAAGGCCTGCCACAGGGCAAGGCGCTGGATATTGCGCAATCCAGCGCGGTTGACGGTTTTGACGCGAAAGTCGCCGGCGCCAACAGCTATGCGGGCATCAAGGGCGCCGATGTGGTCATCGTGACCGCCGGCGTGCCGCGCAAGCCCGGCATGAGCCGGGATGATCTGCTGGGCATCAATATAAAGGTGATGGAACAGGTCGGCGAAGGCATCCGCAAATATGCCCCCAAGGCCTTTGTAATCTGCATCACCAATCCGCTCGACGCCATGGTCTGGGTGTTGCGCGAAGTCAGCGGCCTGCCGCATCATATGGTCATTGGCATGGCGGGTGTGCTGGATTCGTCGCGATTCCAGCATTTCCTGGCGGAGGAATTCAATGTTTCGATCAAGGATGTCACGACCTTTGTGCTGGGTGGCCACGGGGACACCATGGTTCCCCTGACCCGTTATTCGACGGTCGGCGGCATTCCCCTGACCGATCTGGTGAAAATGGGCTGGATCACGGCAAAACGCCTCGAAGAAATTGTCCAGCGCACCCGCGACGGCGGCGCAGAGATTGTCGGCCTGCTGAAAACCGGTTCTGCGTTTTACGCGCCAGCGGCCAGCGCCATCGCCATGGCGCAATCCTATCTGGGCGATCAAAAGCGCCTGCTGCCCTGCGCCGCGCATCTGACCGGCCAATATGGCGTGAAGGATCTCTATGTCGGCGTGCCGGTCATTATCGGCGCCAAGGGCGTGGAACGGGTGGTTGAAATCAAGATGGACGCCACCGAAAAGAAAATGTTCGAAAAATCTGTCGCTGCCGTGCGCGATCTGGTTCAGGCCTGCAAAAAAATCAGCCCAAAACTGGGTAAAAGCGGAAAAAAATAAAACCGCGATTCTAAAGGGGAAATGAAACGTTAAACTTCCATGGTTAGGGTTCATTAACCAAAATCATGGAAGTTGGGGGAAGGGGCCCGGCATCATGAATGAGGCTTCGTGTCTCTAGTCACCGTTTATATCAAGGGGATTAGGGCTACGAAGAAGTGGTTGCCGTGTCGGCCGCCCCAACTATGGACCCCTATTGTCATGAACATTCACGAATACCAGGCGAAACAGGTACTTAAAGGATTTGGCATCGCCGTTCCACGCGGCGGCGTTGCGTTCACCCCGGACGAAGCGGTGAAAGTCGGCAATGCGCTGCGCACCCGAAACTGGGTGATCAAGGCGCAAATTCATGCAGGCGGGCGCGGCAAGGGCGGCGGCATCAAGGTGGTCAAATCCATTGGCGAAGTCAGCCTCGAAGCCGAGCGCATGCTGGGCATGACCCTGGTGACGCCGCAAACCGGCCCTGAGGGCAAAGTCGTTCACCGCATCTATGTCGAGCAGGGCTGTGACATTGAACGCGAGTTGTATCTGGCGCTGCTGGTGGACCGGGAGACGTCGCGCATCGCCTTTATTGCATCGACCGAAGGTGGCATGGACATTGAAGAGGTCGCTGCAAGATCACCCGACAAGATCATTACGCTGACGGTCGACCCGGCGGCTGGCGTGCAGCCACATCATGGCCGGCGCATAGCTTTTGCTCTGGGGCTTGATTTTGATGTGGCCCGGCAATGCCAGGACCTGGTGGAAAAGCTTTACACCGTATTTCAGGAAACCGACGCCAGCCTGATTGAAATCAATCCGCTGGTGGTGACCAAACAGGACAACCTTGTCTGCCTCGACGCCAAGCTGAACTTTGACGACAATGCGCTGTTCCGGCATCCCGAAATCGCCGGTCTGCGTGACGCCATGGAAGAAGACCCGGTGGAACTGGAAGCCTCCAAGCGCGATCTGAATTATGTGAAGCTGGATGGTGAAATCGGCTGTCTGGTGAATGGCGCGGGGCTTGCCATGGCGACCATGGACATTATCAAACTGTATGGCAGTTCACCCGCCAACTTTCTCGACGTGGGCGGCGGCGCCGACAAGGAAAAAGTCACCGAAGCTTTCAAGATCATTCTGCGCGATCCGAATGTGAAGGCCATCCTGGTCAATATATTTGGCGGCATCATGCGCTGCGATATTATCGCCGAAGGCGTGGTGGCGGCGGCCAGGGAAGTCAGGCTTTCCGTGCCGCTTGTCGTGCGTCTGGAAGGCACCAATGTGGAACAGGGGCAAAAAATCCTGGCCGATTCCGGCCTGCCAATTCTGTCCGCGCATGATCTTGCAGACGCCGCTGAAAAAGTGGTTGCCGCTGTAAAGGAGGCCCGCTAATGGCCGTGCTTGTCGATAAAAACACCCGCGTCATCTGTCAGGGCTTTACCGGCTCGCAGGGTACGTTTCATTCCGAACAGGCCGTGGCCTATGGCACCAAAATGGTGGGCGGTGTAACGCCTGGACGCGGCGGCATGCGGCACATCAATCTGCCGGTGTTCGACACGGTTGCAGAGGCGGTGGAAAAAACCGCCGCCAACGCCAGCGTCATTTATGTGCCGCCGGGTTTTGCCGCCGACGCCATTCTGGAAGCCATTGATGCAGGCATGCCGCTGGTGGTGACGATTACCGAAGGCATTCCGGTGCAGGATATGATCAAGGTGAAACGCGCGCTGACCGGCACCAAAACGCGCCTGATCGGGCCCAATTGCCCCGGCGTTATCACGCCCGGCGAATGCAAGATCGGCATCATGCCCGGCCATATTCACAAACGCGGCAGCGTTGGTATTGTTTCGCGTTCGGGAACGCTTACCTATGAAGCGGTGGCGCAAACCACCGCCGCTGGCCTTGGGCAAACCACCTGTATCGGGATTGGCGGCGATCCGGTGGCGGGCACAAACTTCATTGACTGCCTGGAAATGTTTCTGGCCGATCCCGAAACCCAGTCGATCATTATGATCGGTGAAATTGGCGGCTCCGGCGAAGAAGAAGCTGCGGAATTCCTGATGCGCTCCAAAATCAAAAAGCCGATGGTGGGCTTTATTGCCGGGCGCACCGCACCGCCGGGCCGCCGCATGGGCCATGCAGGCGCGATCATTTCAGGTGGCAAAGGCGGGGCCGAAGACAAGATTGAGGCCATGCGCCGCGCCGGTATTATCGTGGCGGATTCACCCGCCGCACTTGGCGTAACCCTGAAGCAGGTGCTGAACGGATAATTTCTATCATGGGATCCGAGAAAGGAGTGCGGACGACATCCGCCCAGAATAATATGGCAAGCGAAAACGAAATTTTTGAGCAGAGTTCTTTTCTGTTTGGCGCCAACAGCGCCTTCATTGAAAAACTGTATGCCGATTATCAGGCTAATCCCGCATCGGTTGACGCAAGCTGGCAGCAGTATTTCGCATCTCTGGGAGAAACCAATGGCGCGCTGAAACAGCCCGCATGGCAGCGCCCCGACTGGCCACCCATTGCCAATGGCGAACTGGTCAGCGCGCTGGACGGCAACTGGTCCGTGCTGGAGTCCGAAATTACTGCGAAGGTCCGCGCCAGCAAACCCGGCGCCAGCGAACAGGAAGTCAATGCCAGTGCGCAGGATTCGATCCGCGCCATCATGTTGATCCGCGCCTATCGTATTCGCGGCCATCTGAAGGCGACGCTCGACCCGCTAGGCCTGGTCAAGCCGACAGAGCACCCTGATCTGGAACCCGCGGCCTATGGCTTTGGCGATGCGGATATGGACCGGCAGATTTTCATCAACAATCTTCTGGGCCTGCAAAGCGCCACCGTGCGGCAGATACTGGAAATCGTGCGAAAGGCCTATTGCGGCCATATCGGCGTTGAATATATGCACATCTCCAACCCGGAAGAGCGGTTGTGGATTCAGGAACGCATCGAAGGCGCGGACAAGGAAATCAGTTTCACCCCGCAGGGCAAGCGGGCGATCCTGCGCAAGCTGATCGAGGCGGAACATTTCGAGGGCTTTCTGGCCAAGAAATATACCGGCACCAAACGTTTTGGCCTGGATGGCGGGGAATCGCTGATTGCCGCGCTGGAACAGATCATCAAACGCGGCGGCGCGCTGGGCGTAAAGGAAATTGTCATCGGCATGCCGCATCGCGGGCGGCTGAATGTGCTGACCAGCGTCATGAGCAAACCCTATCAGGAAGTGTTTCACGAATTCAGCGGCGGATCATCGACCCCCATGGATGTGCAGGGTTCCGGTGATGTAAAATATCATCTGGGCACATCGGCGAACCGTGAATTTGACGGCAATGTGGTGCATCTGTCGCTAACCGCCAATCCGTCGCATCTGGAAGCGGTTGATCCCGTCGTACTGGGCAAGGCGCGCGCCAAACAGGAATTGCACGGCAACAGCCGCGATGCGGTCCTGCCTTTGCTGATGCATGGTGATGCGGCGTTTGCTGGCCAGGGCATTGTGGCCGAATGTTTTGGCCTGTCCGGCCTGAAGGGCCATCGCACCGGCGGCACCATTCATGTGATCGTCAATAATCAGATCGGCTTTACCACCGCGCCGCATGCCAGCCGTTCGTCCCCCTACCCTTCCGATGTGGCGAAAATGGTGATGGCGCCGATTTTCCATGTCAATGGCGATGATCCCGAAGCGGTTGTCTTTGTAGCGCGTCTGGCGACCGAATACCGGATGACATTCCACAAGGATGTGGTCATCGACATGTTCTGCTACCGCAGGCACGGGCACAATGAAGGCGACGAACCGTCCTTCACCCAGCCGCTGATGTACAGGCTGATCCGCAATCATCCGACGACATTGCAGCTTTATTCCAAACGGCTGATTGGCGAAGGCAGCATCAGCGAAGATGAATATGCGGCGATGACGGATGAATTCCGCGCCCATCTCGATGCGCAGTTTGAATCCGCCGCCAGCTATAAGCCCAACAAGGCGGACTGGCTGGAAGGCAAATGGCAGGGGATGAATATTGCCAAAGGAGACGTGCGCCGGGGTGAAACGCATATACAGCCAAGTTGCGTTGCGGCCATTGGCAACGCGATCACGACTTACCCCGCCGATCTGAATGTGCATCGCACCATTCAACGGCTGCTGAAAGCCAAGGCCGACATGTTCGCATCCGGTCAGGGTTTTGACTGGGCGACGGCCGAGGCAATGGCGTTCGGTTCGCTGACCCTCGAAGGCTACAAGGTGCGTCTGGTCGGGCAGGACTCGGCGCGCGGCACCTTCAGCCAGCGGCATTCCGTACTGGTCGATCAGGAAAATGAGCGGCGCTATATTCCGCTGAACCACATCAAGGAAGGCCAGGCGCGCTTTGAAGTGATTGACAGCATGCTGTCGGAAATGGCGGTGCTGGGTTTTGAATATGGCTATTCACTGGCGGAACCCGATGCGCTGGTGCTGTGGGAAGCGCAGTTCGGCGATTTCGCCAATGGCGCGCAGGTGATCATTGATCAGTTCATTGCGGGCGGCGAAAGCAAATGGCTGCGCATGAGCGGCCTCGTAATGCTGCTGCCGCATGGCTATGAAGGTCAGGGGCCGGAGCATTCCTCCGCACGGCTGGAACGCTATCTGCAACTTTGCGCGGAAGACAATATTCAGGTGGTGAACTGCACCACGCCCGCCAATTATTTTCACGTTCTGCGGCGGCAATTGCACCGCAATTTCCGCAAGCCGCTGATCATCATGACGCCCAAATCGCTGCTGCGCCACAAGCTGGCGGTATCCAGCACGCCGGAATTTACGCAAGGCTCGTCGTTCCACCGCATTCTGTGGGATCTGGCCGAAACCAGCCCAGGTATTTCGCTGAAACTGGCGGCGGACAAAAACATCGAACGGGTTATTTTGTGCAGTGGCAAGGTCTATTACGATCTGTTCGAGGAACGCGAAAAGCGTGGCCTGGACAAGGTGCAAATCCTGCGCATCGAACAGCTCTATCCGTTCCCCTCAAACGCGCTGATGCGTGAAGCCGGCCGCTTCCCCAAGGCAAAATTCATCTGGTGCCAGGAAGAGCCGCGCAATATGGGCGCATGGAATTTTGTCGATCCGCAGATTGAATGGGTGCTTGGCAAGATCAACGCCACACATGCCCGTCCGCACTATGCCGGGAGATCGGCCATGGCGTCGACCGCCACAGGTTTTGGTTCACGCCATGCGCAGGAAACCGCCGCCTTCATACAACGCGCGCTAACCGAATAAAATGAGTATTCAAGGATGAAATTGTTATGAGCATTCAAATTCAGGTTCCCGTACTGGGCGAATCCGTAACCGAGGCGACGGTCGCCAAATGGTTCAGGCAACCGGGCGAAGCGGTAAATGCGGATGATCCCCTATGCGCGCTGGAAACCGACAAGGTAACGCTGGAAGTGCCAGCACCCGCCAATGGCTCACTTGGCGAAATTCTGGTGCAGGAAGGCGCGACGGTTGAGGTTGGCGCGATCCTCGCCTCCTTCATCGCTGGCGCGGGTGCCGGTACCGCAAAACCTGTGGCCGTAAAGCCGGTGGCCGCCATCTCCGCCAGCAGCGCATCACCCGCTGCCGTCATACAGGCTGCCGCACCCAGGGCGCTTGCTGTCGGGGAATCTCCCATGGCGCCATCTGTGCGGCGCATCGCCACAGAATTTCAGATCGATCCGGCAACCGTTGCCGCATCCGGCAAAGGCGGGCGCGTCACCAAGGGCGACATGCTGGCCGCCGCCAGCCCTGCCCCCATGGTCGTGAAAGCGCCTGCCGGACAGGATGCCCGCGAAGAACGGGTACGCATGAGCCGCCTGCGCAAAACCATCGCCAAGCGCTTGAAAGATGCGCAGAACACCGCCGCCATGCTGACCACATTCAACGAAGTGGACATGACTGCGGTGATGGCGATGCGCGATCAGTTCAAGGATGTGTTCTTTACCAAACATGGTGTGCGCCTTGGCTTCATGGGCTTTTTCGTCAAGGCCTGCATTCAGGCGCTGCGCGAAATTCCGGCGGTCAACGCCGAAATTGACAGCGAGGATCTGGTCTATAAAAATTATTACAATATCGGCGTGGCCGTTGGCACCCCATCCGGCCTGGTGGTTCCCGTGGTGCGCGATGCGGATATGCTGAGCTTTGCGGGCTTGGAAAAAACCATCAATGCACTGGGCGTGAAAGCGCGCGACGGCAAGCTGGGCATTAATGAGTTGCAGGGCGGCACCTTCACCATTTCCAATGGCGGCGTGTACGGATCATTAATGTCCACCCCCATACTTAATCCGCCGCAGTCCGGCATTCTGGGCATGCACAAAATTCAGGATCGCCCCATCGCCGTCAAGGGCCAGGTCGTGGTGCGGCCGATGATGTATCTCGCGCTTTCCTATGATCACCGCATCATTGACGGGCGCGAGGCGGTAACCTTCCTGGTGCGGGTCAAGGAATGCCTCGAAGATCCGCAACGCCTGCTGCTGGATTTATAATCATGGCGGAAAGTTTTGATCTTGTCATAATCGGCGGCGGCCCCGGCGGCTATATCTGCGCTATCCGCGCGGCGCAGTTGGGCATGCGCGTGGCCTGTGTGGAAAAACGCGGCGCCCTTGGCGGCGCCTGCCTGAATGTGGGCTGCATTCCCTCCAAGGCCCTGCTGCATGCGTCTGAACTGTTCGCGCATAGCGCCGGTCTGGCGTCCTTTGGCGTAAAAACCGGCAAGCTCAGCCTGGATCTGCCCGCCATGATGGGGCACAAGGACAAAACCGTCAGTGAACTGACTAAAGGCATCGAATTTCTGTTCAAGAAAAACAAGATCACCTATATTGCGGGCACAGCAAAACTGGCCGGGCAAAGCCAGGTGGAAGTGCGCCTGAACGAAGGCGGCGCACAGGTGCTGAGCGCAACGCATATCGTGATCGCCACGGGTGCCGCGCCCGCATCCCTGCCCGGCATCGAGATCGATGAAGACCGCATCGTTTCAAGCACCGGCGCACTGGCGCTAAAAGCTGTGCCCAAACATCTGCTGGTGGTGGGCGGCGGCGTGATCGGGCTGGAGCTTGGCTCGGTCTGGGCGCGGCTGGGCGCACAGGTTACGGTGGTTGAGTTTCTGGATCACATTGTTCCGGGTGCAGACCGTGACGTGGGCAAGAATTTTCAGCGCATGCTGAAAAAGCAGGGCATGGAATTCAAACTGTCCACCAAGGTCACCGGTATTGAAAAGTCCACCAAAGGGCTGAAGATCAGCATTGAACCGGCGGCGGGCGGTACATCTGAAATACTGGACGCCGATGTGGCGCTGATCGCCATTGGCCGCAAACCGTATACGGATGATCTGGGGCTTGAAGCCATTGGCGTCGCCACTGATCGAGGCATGATCGTGACCGATCCGCATTACCGCACCAATGTCGAAGGCGTCTATGCCATCGGCGATGTGATTGCGGGCCCGATGCTGGCGCACAAGGCCGAAGACGAAGGCGTAGCGCTGGCCGAACTGCTGGCGGGCAAGGCGGGCCATGTGAATTACGCGGTCATTCCCAGCGTCATCTACACCGCGCCGGAAGTCGCCTGGGTCGGAAAAACCGAGGAGCAGTTAAAGGCCGATGGCATCGCCTATAAAGCGGGCAAATTCCCCTTCGCCGCCAATGCGCGGGCCAAGGTCGCAGGCGACACCGAGGGCTTCGTCAAGGTGCTGGCGGACGCCGCCACCGACCGGGTGCTGGGTGTGCATATGATCGGCCCGGATGCCGGCAACATGATCGGCGAGGCGGCGCTGGCCATGGAATTCGGCGCATCCAGCGAAGATATCGCCCGCACCTGCCACGCCCACCCTACCCTCAGCGAAAGCCTCAAGGAAGCCGCCCTGGCGGTCGATAATCGCACATTGAATTTCTGATCTGGCTGAATATAGTGCACCCGCCGGGGTTACGGCATATTGTTGTTAAGTTGAAGCGCACCCCCTCATCGTCATCGCGAGCCGCACAGCGGCGTGGCGATCCAGAGTCGCACGCAAAGGCCTGTGTTTGTGGCTCCTTTGCCAGCCGAAGCCTTCTGGCGAAGGCCTGGTGGATTGCCACGCTTCGCTCGCAATGACGGCAGAGGGGTGTGTGCGTAACCTTGAACAAAAACGCTCCTAAGGACTTTATGATGTCAATTACCGGAATGCCCGATTATGACGCCCGGACATTACAGCGCTTACACGCGCAGGACCGCGAAATCGCGGCCGTATTCGCGCGCCACGGCTATGGTTTTGTAGAGCCGCCGATCCTGGAGCCTGCGGAAATTTTTCTGGAGCAATCCGGCGAGGAAATCCGCCGCCGCATATATGTGTTCAATGATCCCGCCGGCAATGAGCTGTGCCTGCGCCCGGACCTGACCATTCCAACATGCCGCATGTATCTGCGGCAAAATACGGACGCCGGGGATGAGGCCGCACGGCTGTGCTATAATGGCCCAGCTTTCCGGTTTCAGCCAGCCGGACGCGACCGCCCCTGCCAGTTTCTGCAGGCAGGCGTCGAATGCCTGGGCGATATGGATTTGCCGGGTGCGGATGCCGAGGTGCTGGCGCTTACGGTTGAGGCGTTGCAGGCCGCCGGGCTGGCGCGTTTTGAGGTGCAGGTGGGGGATCTGGGCCTGTTCTTTTCGCTGCTGGATCAGTTGACGCTGCCGCAGCGTTGGCGGGACCGGCTGAAACATCAATTCTGGCGTCCCAATGAATTGCGTAACCTGCTGGCGCGCCTTTCGGACGGCAATGGCGAAACAGCCACCCCAGGACGCGCGGCATTTCTGGAAGCTATCGGCAGTCTGGATGGAACCAAAGCCCGCCTGGCACTGGAAGAGGTGCTGACCATGTCCGGCATCATGACAGCGGGCGGGCGCGACAGCCGCGAGATCGCCGAACGCTTTCTGGATCAGGCGGCGGACGCACGGACCCCGGGCCTGTCAAAAGAGATTACCGATCTGATAGATGCGTTCCTGCAAATTTCCGGGTCGCCGCAAAATGCGCTGAGCGAAATCAACGCGCTGACCGCGGGTGCGGGCATTGATTTACGCGGTGCGCAAACATGCTTTGAACAGCGCCTGGAATTGATGGAAAAACGCGGGCTTGCCCCAAACCAGTTTCAATATGTGGCGCAATTTGGCCGCACCCTGGAATATTATACCGGTTTCGTATTTGATCTGCGGGCGCCGGATATGGGGGAACACGGACAAATCGCCGGGGGGGGGCGTTATGACGCGCTGCTGCGGCGGCTGGGCGCAAAGCAAAATATTCCCGCTATTGGCAGCGCCATCCGCACGGAGTGGCTGTTGGCCGCATGCGAGGCCGCGAAATGAGTAATGAACCTTTAATTCTGGGCATTCAAAGCAAGGGCCGCCTGGCGGAACAGACGCACGGCTATCTTGCCGCCAGCGGGCTGGCCATCACCGGCGGTCAGGGACGCGAATATACCGGCCGCATGCGCGGGCTTGATAATGTCGAAATCGTTTTTCTGCAATCGGGCGAAATTCCAGCCCAGCTTGAAGCCGGCAACATACATCTTGGCATTACCGGCGAAGATTTGCTGCGCGAAAAAACGCTGAATATGGATGCCTGCATGGCGCTGCTGAAACCGCTGGGGTTCGGGCGCGCCGATCTGGTGGTGGCTGTCCCGCGCGCCTGGATTGATGTGCGCAACATGGATGATCTGAACGAGGTTTGTACGGATTTTCACCGGCGGCATGGGCGGCGGTTGCGGGTGGCGACAAAATATCTGACGCTGACGCGCAGCTTCTTTGCCGGCCATGGCATTTCTGATTACCGCATTGTGGAAAGCCTGGGTGCGACCGAAGGCGCGCCCAATTCGGGTGCGGCGGAAGCCATTGTCGACATTACATCCACCGGCAGTACTTTGACCGCCAATCATCTCAAGATACTGGATGATGGGCTTATCCTGCGCAGTCAGGCCTGTCTGGCGGCGTCTTTGACGGCGCGCTGGAGCGATAGCGCGCGCAGGGCGTTGCGCCAGATCCTGGATATGATGCAGGGGCGCAGCCGGGCGAATGAATTCAAACTTGTGCAGTTCGCATCTGGCGGAAGCAAAAGCATGGCGCAGACCCTGGCGGCGCTGGAAAAAAAGATGGGGTGCACTGTGCAACTTGATGGCGCGGGCGGCAGCCTGCATTGCCCCGCCGTCAGTCTGTATACCGTGATGACCCAGTTGCGCGATGCCGGTTGCAGCCATGTCAGCGTGGCGCAGCTCGAATATATTTTTGAGCCGCAAAACCTGCTGTATGATGAGTTCATCACGCGGCTGAACAGCCGGTAGAAAAACGAAATAAACAATAAAGCAGGGAGATGGGTAATGGGCAGACTGGAAGGTAAAGTTGCAACGATCACCGGTGCGGGTTCGGGCATTGCGCGGGCGGCGGCAAATATTTTCGCCCGCGAAGGCGCCAGGGTCGGCATACTTGAGCTGAACGAGGAACTGGGCAAGGCGTGTGAGGCAGAAATTCGCGCGGCGGGCGGTGACGCCATCTTTTTTCAGACCGATGTCACAAACGACGCCAGCGTCAAGGCAGGCATCGACGCCACCGCTGCGAAATATGGCAAACTTAATGTGCTGTTCAATTGCGCAGGCGGCTCTATCGCCGCAGACAAGAAAGTCACCGAGGTCGATCTTTCCGTGTGGGATTTCACCATGAATCTCGACTTGAAAGGGCCACTCCTGTGCTGCCGGCACGGCATACCGCATCTGATCAAGGCAGGCGGCGGAACTATCGTCAATGTCTCGTCCGCAGCGGCATTGCAGGGCAGCTTTCCGGCAATGATTTATTCGGCCGCCAAGGGCGGCATCATCTCGTTCACGCGTTCGCTTGCCGGGCAATATTTTCGTGAAAATATCCGCGCCAACGCAATCTGTCCGGGCGTCATCATGACCGACCGGGTGAAGGAGCGCTTTGGTAAGAATCTGGAGGGCGGGAACAGCGATCAAGCCAAGGTAATCGGCGCACTCGGCATGTCGCGTTATCCCTTTGGCGTCGGCCAGCCGGAAGATATCGCCATGGTGGCCCTGTTCCTGGCGTCCGATGAATCGCGCATGATCAATGGCGCCAGCGTTCCCGCAGAAGGCGGCATGTCGGCGTATTGAAAAAACAGGCTGCCACATAGAGTTGGAATGTGATGGCGCAAACATTCATTCCTGAAAATGAAGCACAGGTGCGCGATATGGTTAGGTGGGCCATGGATGCGCAAACTTCGTTGCGCATCCATGGCCACGACAGTAAAGCGGGTCTGGGCGCGCCCGTGGATGCCGCCCATGTGATCGATCTGTCGCGCCTGGACAGCATTATCTCCTACGCACCCGAAGAATTGGTGTTGACGGCGCAGGCCGGAACGCCGATAGCGGCCATTATGGCGCTGTTGCGCGAACACCGTCAGCATCTGGCGTTCGAGCCGCCCGACTGGGGGCCACATTTTGGCGCGGAAAAAGGGCGCGGCACAATAGGCGGCATACTTTCATGCAATGCCTCCGGCCCGCGCCGGTTCAAGGCCGGTGCGGCGCGCGATCATTTTCTTGGTTTTTCCGCCGTCAATGGGCGCGGAGAAATTTTCAGGGCAGGCGGCAAAGTCGTGAAAAACGTCACCGGATATGATCTGCCAAAATTATTTGCGGGCGCCTGTGGCGCGCTTGGGATCCTGACCGAAGTTACGGTAAAAACCATGCCCGCCCCCGCAGACAGCGCCACGCTTGTGGTGCGGGATTTGAGCGATGAGGCCGCACTGGCGGCGCTGCGCAGGGCGGCGGCAAGCACACTGGAATTGTCCGGTCTGGCGCATTTGCCCGCCAATATTACCGGCGGGCGGGCGCAAACGCTGTTTCGTCTGGAAGGCCCGATTGCGGCCGTAACGGATCGCCTTAACCGTCTGAAATCCCTGTTGCAGGAAGCGGGCGAATTCGAAAGTTTGAGCGCGGATGCCGTAATAACCCTGTGGCGGCGGGTGCGCGATGCAGAATTTTTTGCGGGCGATACGCTGCCATTATGGCGGCTGTCCGTACCGCCACAACAGGGCGCCATCGTTGCTGCACAAATTGGCGCGAAGAAATATTATTATGATTGGGCCGGGGGATTGATCTGGCTGCTGCATGATGCTGCTGCGCATGTGCGTGAGGCGGTGCAAAAATCCGGCGGTCACGCCACATTGTTCCGCGCGCCGGAAGCGCTTCGCCGGACCGTGCCGGTATTTGAGCCGCAACCGCCGGCGCTGGCCGCACTCGAAAATCGTGTGCGCGAGGGGTTTGATCCCCGCCGGATTTTTAATCCCGGCGCGGGTTGAACATCACCAGACAAGACGATAGATTACTGAGGCTGGAAGCGCGGTTTTTGCCTTTGCGCAGGCCAGTTTCAATGCAGGCAGAACCATTTCTGGCGGGCCGGAAATCCCGCCCAGTTCCTCGGCATGGATGCCGCCGCTTAATAACAGGGTCGGCATACCGGCGGATTGCCCCCCGGAAATATCCGTATACAGACCGTCCCCAATGGCCAGTATGCGCGCAGGCGACACTGCACAGCCCAGAATTTCCTGCAGCGCGTCCAGGCACATGCGGTAAACGCCGGGATAGGGTTTACCAAAAAATGTCACCGCACCGCCCATTGCCGCATAGGCGCGCGCCACGGCCCCCGCACAATAAATCTGTTTGCCGCCACGCATCACCACATCATCGGGATTGGCGCACAGCATCGGCAGCGACCGCGCCAGCAATTCACGCAGCAGATCGCGATAATCCTCCGGGGTTTGCGTTTCATCGTCATAAAGGCCTGTACACAGGGCGAACTGACTGTTGACGGCGCTGCCGCATTCCACATCCAGCCCTTCCAGCAATGGCAGATCCCGGTCAGGCCCGATATGCAGCAAACTTGCGCCATAATATCCGCTGGCAATCGCAATACGGGTGGCGTCCCCCGATGTGATCAGCCGGTCGTAATGCCCATCCGGCCCCTGCACATACCCAAACCCGGCCAGGTGCCGCGCAACAGACGGCGCGGGGCGCGGCGCATTGGACAGCAGTACCACCGGCTTGCCCAGAGCGCGCAACAGGCGCAGACATTGCGCCACACCGGGATAGGGCGAGACGCCATCATGCAGAACCCCCCAGACATCGCAGATAAAGCCGTCATACCGGTCATGATCCGCGCCCACAAGCTCGCGCATGCCGGACAGCATTTGCACATGCCCTGTCTGCGATTGTGTGTTGGGTGTCTCTCTAGTCATCCAGCTGAGATAAAGCGGGCGGAACTTTAGTGCAAACTAATTTGCCGCCACCCTGGGAACCGGCTGCGCCGTGTCCTGCAACTCGTCCGGGCCGCGTGAACGGCGCGGTTCGCCAAACAGATAGCCCTGGCCAAAATCCAGCTCATATTCCAGCAGGCCCACGACGGTTGCTTCTTCCTCGATCTTTTCCGCAATCAGATCGATACCGAAACGCCGCATGGCCAGCTTGATATCGCCGGATAAAAACCGCGAGCGCGCCTGCTTCATGCCCGTTAGCAATGTGGATGCAGGCACCTTGATATAGGCGAAATGGCGGCCGGATAATTCTTCCAGATCAATATCGAGATGGCTGATATTATCCATGGAGAAGCGGTAGCCCTGCCTGGCAAGGCGGGCCAACTGGCGCCATTCCAGCGCAGTGTTTTCTTCCACCGTGGCCTGCGAAAATTCGAAAATCATGGAACCGGCCAGATCTTTATTCTGTTCCATGAAAGCGACGAATTGCGGGAAAAATCCCTGATCGCGCAACGAATGCGCTGAAATATTGCAGAAAATTTTCACACCCCGGTTACGGCTATGCAGACGGCGGATCAGTTGTACACAGCGCAGCAGCAGGTAATTATCGATGGTGGAAACAATGCCTGCGGATTCCGCCACGCCAATATACTGACCCGGTTCTATCAGTGTGCCATCCACATTGCGTAACCGGGAATAGCCTTCATATGATCGAATTTTGCGTTGCGGCAGGCTGACAATGGGTTGCAGATAAAGATCGATGCGGTTTTCTTCCAGTGCTTCATTGAGCGCGATCAGAGAAATTTCGTTTTTGCTGTTTACCGCGCGCAAATTTTTCGGCGGCGCCAGCACGGCGGCCTCATTTGTTGGCGATGAATCTGACGTAACCCGTTTCTCGGCCAGACGGTGCAGCAATCCTTCCAGCACCCGCATCTCATTGACAATTTCTTTATTGGATTTCAGATCCAGCGCGTCAAACATCTCGCTAAGATGGTTGGCATCGCGTTTCGTTTGTTCAATATCCTGAAGCAGGGCCTTCTGACCTTTGACAAGACCCGACAGCCTGCGGTTCATGCTGCGCGATTCGCCTTTGGCGTCCAGACGGCTGTGCGCCAGCCCGCACAATAAAAACAGGTTCATTCCAAGTGCGATCGCGACTGCGATGGAAACTCCGGTGGCGACAGGCAGCAATACCGTCGCCAACAGGCTGATGATCGCGTAGGAACCAGTTATCAATATATTTGGAACAGATTTCATAATGGCTATTCGGGCCCCTTAAACTGCTGTTAAGCCAGTCTTTCCAAATAGCGTTGATATATGGTTAATCTTGACAAACAGAGTGATGCGGAGGGTTTATGCGGCAATTAGTCATGGCGGCGATACAAATGGCCTGCACCACGGACCGGGCGCGCAATATTGCCGCCGCCGATACGCTGGTGCGCGCCGCTGCCTCAGATGGAGCAAGGCTCATTCTGTTACCGGAACTATTTGAAACCCCGTATTTCTGCAAGGATATGGACCCCGCTTATCTGGCGCTGGCAACCCGCCCGGAAGATAATCCCGCAATTGCCCATATGCGGGGTCTTGCAGCGGAACTGGGGGTGGTTCTGCCCGTCAGCTTTTTTGAGCAGGCCGATAATGTGTGTTTTAACAGTCTGGCCATGATTGATGCCGATGGGTCGGTTCTGGGGATTTACCGGAAATCCCACATTCCCGACGGACCTGGCTATAGCGAGAAATATTATTTTGCCCCTGGGGACACGGGGTTTTGCGTGTGGGAAACGCAGGTTGGGCGCGTCGGCGCCGCCATATGCTGGGATCAATGGTTTCCCGAAGCCGCCCGCATCATGGCGCTGAATGGCGCAGAGATGATCTGCTATCCCACCGCCATTGGTTCGGAACCGCACGATCCAGCCATTGATTCGCGCGACCATTGGCGCCGGGTCATGCAGGGCCATGCCGCCGCCAACATGGTCCCGGTGATCGCCGCAAACCGTACCGGCCATGAGCAGGGCGCAAGCTGCGCCATAAATTTTTACGGCTCGTCCTTCATTACTGACAATTTCGGTGCGATGACCGCTGAAGCCGGGCGCGATGATAGTGGATTTTTAATATCAGCCATTGATCTGACGGCCTGCGAACGGCAAAGACGTGAATGGGGCCTGTACCGCGACCGCCGTCCGTCCCTATATTCGGACTTGCTGTCACTCAATGGCGGGATATCCTGATATACCGTCCCGAATCATCGCGCACGCTACAACCATAGGAAAGCTGACTCTATGCATATGCTGCTCTATATCATCGGCGGCTTTATGATGGTGCTGGGTCTTGGCTCTCTGGTTGTGCAGGATCCGGGCAAGGGACTTACATTTATCGTTATTCTTGTACTGGTTGTCCTTGTCGCAGCCGCTGTTGTGCGCGCAGATGACCGCGATCCTCCAGGTGCAGGAAGCGAATAATTAGCCGATTATTCAGATTGGCTGAACTACCGTTCGTTTTATCATGTTGTCATGCCGTACAATTTTCAGCCTACTAGGAGCACCCCCATGCATATAGGAATTCTGACCGGCGGCGGCGATGTGCCGGGCCTTAACCCCTGTATCAAATCGGTGACGCGACAGGCGTTGCGTCTGGGCTGGCAGGTAACCGGGTTCCGCAGGGGATGGGCCGGACCGCTATCGTTTAACCCTGATGATCCCGCACATACACAGGAATGGCTGTTACCGCTGAATGCGAATACCGTGCGCACCATCGACCGCAGCGGCGGCACGATCCTGCATACGTCGCGCACCAACCCAGGCAAGGTCAAGGCGGCGGAAGTCCCGGCTTTTATCGACATCAGGAAACTTCCAGCCAACAAGGATGGGACGATTGACTGCACCAAACACGTTCTCAGGGTGCTGGAGCATCTGAAGATTGATGCGCTGGTGCCGATTGGCGGCGACGACACGCTGTCTTATGCCGCCCGGCTGGGGCGCGAAGGGGTGCGCGTAATGTCGGTGCCAAAAACCATGGACAATGACGTCTTCGGAACCGACTATTGCATTGGCTTTTCCACCGCTGTCAGCCGGTCGGTTGAATTCATTACCGCACTTCGCACGCCAACGGGCAGCCACGAACGAATTGCAGTCATAGAGCTGTTTGGCCGCAATTCCGGGGAAACGGCATTGATATCGGGTTTCCTTGCCGATGCGGACCGGGTGGCAATTCCCGAATGTGTCATTGATATTGACCGGTTGGCCGGACAGCTTGTGGCCGACCGGGCGGCCAACCCTTCCAACTACGCCATTGTGGTTGTCTCGGAAGGCGCTGTCATCGAGGGCGGTGGCGTGGTCGAGCGTGGCGAGGCCGATGCCTATGGCCATCGCAAGCTTGGCGGGATTGGCGAGATCATCGGCGAAGAGTTGAAACGCCGCACCGGCGTTAACATCGTCAGCCAGTCACTGGCCTATCTGATGCGCGCAGGCAGCCCCGACGCGCTTGACCGCATGGTGGCGGCCAGCTACGGGGCGATGGCGGTGCAATTGCTGGCGGATGGCGAACAGGGCAAGATGATGGCCATCCGGGACGGTAATTACACCACAGTGCCCGTCGGCACCTGCATTGAAGGCGAGCGCCGGGTCGATATCGGGGCCTTGTACGACACAGATGAATACCGCCCGCAAATTGCCCATGTTCGTGGCAAACCGATGTTCCTATATTAGGTAGCAAGATGGATGGATAGCGCGGCATTGAAGATTATGCAAATTTGACATTGTACATTATGTCAGATCATGGCACGGAGACCGCCACGCCTTACCTCAGAATTCTGAACAGAACGGAAAATTGCCAGGTGGCCTATTTGCAATTTGGGATAAGGACAAGCCCGCAACCGCTTCGCCGGGGTTTTTGGGCAAATATCGTCAGTGCCGCAGCTGTCGCCCTGATGCTTGCCGCCTGCTCCGATCCCGCCCAGCAAGGCAATGCGGGTGAAAAGCAGGCAGTGGCTGTTGCAATAAACATCAGCCCCCCCGCCCCGGTAAAAATCATCCAGGCTGGCCCATCCCTGTCCGGTAATTATCTGGCCGGCATCCACGCGCGCGCGCAAAATGACAGCGCCGCCGGCGTCATTTTTATGGACCAGGTTCTTGCCGCAGACCCGAAAAACACCAGCGTTCTGCTTTCTGCCTTTTTGTTCAAGTTGCAGGATGGCGCAGTGGCGAACGCCTTGCCCCTGGCCCAGCAGTTACAAAAGGTCCAGCAGGACAATCAGCTTGTGGCCCTGAGCCTGATCAGCGACGCTTTCAAGAGACGTGATTTTGCGCAGGCCAAAACATTGATTGCCGCGCTTGACAAACAGGGGCTGGGGGCCTTGCTGCAACCTCTGCTGGGCGCATGGGCAGAGGCAGGCCTCGGCAATATGGACACTGCACTTGCCGGTCTGGAACCATTGTCCCAGCGCAATTCTTTTCAGCCATTTTATGCTTTTCATCGCGCCCTGATGGCGTCAGTTGCGAAACGCGATGATCTGGCGGAACAATATTTCACCGAATTGCTGGGTGAAAATGGCAGCCGGTCGATCCGCGCCGCGCTGGCCTTTGGAACATATCTGGAAACGCGCGATCAGTATCCGCGCGCCGCTGAAATTTACCGCAGTCTTGTGCAACCCGTTCAGCCGCACCCGCTCCTTACCGCCGCCCTGGCGCGCAATGCAGCCAAACAGCCCGCGCGCCTGTTGGTTAACGATCCCGCAGCAGGCGCCGCAGAGGTGCTGTATGGCGTAAGCAGCGTCCTGAGCCAGGAAAGCGCGCCTAATCCCCTGCCGCTGATTTATTTGCGTCTGGCCATATATATCAATCCTGATTCTGAGGAGGCCCGCATATTACTGGCTGGCATCCTGGAGGGGCTGGGACGTTATGACGACGCCATCGTCATGTATGCCGGGGTGCCCGAAAGCTCGCCCCATTTCGAAAGCGCCCGCATTCAGATGGCGCAGAATGAGGACCGGGCGGGCCGTACTGAAGCGGCTATCGAAGGCCTGCGGCAATATATTGCGAAATATCCCGGCAGGTCGGGTCAGGCGCAAATTTCACTTGCCGATACTTTGCGCAACCATGAACGCTATGACGAGGCGGTCACGGAATATGACAAAGTCATTGCCGGACTTGGCGCACCAAAGCCGTATCACTGGCCGATGCTGTATGCGCGCGGCATGACGCTGGAACGGGCGGGAAACTGGCCGCATGCGGAACGTGATTTATTGCATGCGCTGGAACTGGAACCGGATCAGCCGAATGTCCTGAATTATCTGGCCTATTCCTGGATCGATAAAGGCCTCAATATTCAGCGCGCAAAAACCATGATCGAAAGCGCGGCAAAACAGCGCCCGGAAGACGGCGCCATCATTGACAGTCTTGGCTGGATTCAATATCGCATCGGCGAATATAGCAATGCGGTCGAAACGCTGGAGAACGCCATTAGCCTGTTGCCACAAGATGCGGTAATCAACGATCATCTTGGGGATGCCTATTGGCAGGTTGGGCGTCGGCTGGAAGCACAATTTCAGTGGCAGCGCGCCCTGTCGTTTGATCCCGAACCAGAGATCAAGCGCGTTATAGAAAAGAAGCTGCAATACGGCCTGGATAGCAACCCAACTCCATCTCAGCCAGCAGTACCCAGTGCACAAAAATCCTGATCTGCGAAATATAATTGCACCGGCCAAACTGAACCTGTTTTTGCAAGTGCTTGGGCGTAACAGTGACGGATATCACCAGATAGAAAGCCTGACCGTCTTTACACAATTCGGCGATCGCCTGGAAGTAACCGAAAGCCCTACAATTTCATTGCAGGTTGAGGGGCCGTTTGCGGATGAATGCGGTCCGCTGGAAGCCAATCTGGTTCTGCGCGCGGCCCACGCCCTTGCGGCCCTGGCCCCAGTCCCTGTTGGCGCCGCACTAAAATTACATAAATATTTGCCCGCTGCGAGCGGACTTGGCGGCGGATCGTCAGATGCGGCCGCCGCCATTCAATTGCTGATCCCGCTTTGGGATTTACGGCTTGAAGGTAAGGCGCTTACCGAACTCGCATTGCATTTAGGTGCGGATGTTCCCGTGTGTTTACGCCGCCGGCCGGCTATCATGCGGGGCATTGGCGAACAGCTAAGCGCCGCCCCCACATTGCCGGACTGCTATGTCCTGCTGGTCAATCCGCGCATTCCGCTTTCAACACGGGCCGTATTTGAAAAACTGGAAGAGCGGTTTGACAAAGCCCCGCAACGTTTTCCACGACATGTCAGCAGTGCGAAAAAGCTGGCGCGATTACTGACCATACGCAGCAATAATCTGGAACGGCCCGCGATTGAACTTGTGCCGGAAATTCAGACCGTGCTGAATGCGCTGGCCAGGCAAAAGGGCTGTCTGTTGGCCCGGATGTCCGGAAGTGGCGCGACATGTTTTGGATTGTTCGCCAACGCGGACGAAATGGGCGCCGCCGCAATAGCGATAAATCGGACGCATCCTGGATATTGGCAGGTGCAAACGCGCTTTAGAGCAATTTGTGATCATATTGAAGCGTATCCGGCGTGGCGGATATAGTTTTGACATTCGTCCGGGTTGAAGTGCTCGAGCAGTTTACCGATACGTTGCCATAGCGCGTCGCGGTTACGTTCGGCG
>JBMOMW010000016.1:0-2771 GCA_049325255.1 Pseudomonadota bacterium
CTCCTGTTTTTTAGCAATAAATAAAGGCCTCAAACGCCGACAGCAGCGCTCCATCAATTGCAGCCCGCCGAAATACGAATAAGACCTTTCAGTGTCAACAGAAATCGCATACGCAAGAACGTCGCGGCACCATTTAGCACCACGAACCGGTCATTGCGTCGTTTGAAGTTGCAGACTATAAGCCCTCTCATGGCCCAACGCAAGTATCCCGATAAGACTTCCGGGCAGCCCCTCCGGCAAGATGGGGCTAAAAAATCGCATCCCAAATCTGGTGGCTACCGGCCCCCGGGCCGTGGCCGGAGCGACGCAGATGGCTTGTGGCTATATGGCCTGCATGCGGTTGTGGCCGCCCTGCGCAATCCGGAACGCGAAAAATTGCAGTTTTTAGCCACTTCCAGTGCCCTTGAAAATCTGTCCGCGCACATCAAAAATCCGGAACCGGCCCCGGAAATCAGGGACTCCGAGAAAATCGCCCGGCTTTTGCCTGCCGGGGCGGTGCATCAGGGGCTGGCCTTGCGGGTTCAAAACCTGCCTGAACCGGACCTGAAAGAGGTCTGCGTCCAGGGGGATGACCGTACGCCACGCCTGGTTGTGGTCCTGGACCAGCTCACCGACCCGCAAAATGTGGGAGCGATTCTGCGTTCTTGCGTAGCTTTTGGCGCCACGGCGGTTATTCTGACCGGACACCATGCGCCACCGGCGTCCGGTGTTCTTGCGAAAGCCGCTTCGGGGGCGCTGGACATTATCCCCATTGTCCGGGTGGCCAATCTGGCCCGAGCCATGGAACAATTGGCGGAACTTGGCTATTGGCGGGTCGGGCTTGATTCAGAAGCGCCACAGGCCATTGCTGATATTGATCTGAGCGGTAATGTGGCCCTGGTTCTGGGTGCGGAAGGCAGTGGACTACGCCAGCTAACGGCCCGAAAATGTGATTTTCTGGCCCGAATCCCCGCCAGCGGACAATTGGCCAGCCTGAATGTTTCCAACGCCGCCGCGATCATATTATATGAGATAGCCCGTCGCCGCACTCCAGAATGAGAAAAAACGCATGACCAAGCAGTTGATCGAAGAAATTCTAACCCGGCGTTCAGTTTCGGCGCGGTTGCTTACGGAACCCGGCCCGGATGACGCCGCGCTTGAAAAAATTCTTCAGGGCGCCAGCCGCGTTCCTGATCACGGAAAAATTCATCCCTGGCGGTTTATTGTCATTCGCGGCGAAGCGCGCAAGACACTGGGCCAGGTGCTGCGCGCAGCCTATACCGATCAGGAGGCCGACGCATCGGAAGCCAAACTGGATCTGGAAGCCCAGCGTTTCACCCGCGCGCCACTGGTGATTGCGGTGGTGTCGAGCATCATTGTTGCGCACAAAATTCCGGAATGGGAGCAGACCCTGTCAGCCGGCGCGGTGTGCCTGAACCTGTTATATTCGGCGCAGGCCATGGGTTTTGGCGCCAACTGGATTACCGAATGGTGCGCCTATCATCCCAAGGTGCGCGCGGCGCTTGGCGTAGCTTCCCACGAAAAAATTGCCGGCTTCGTCTATATCGGCACTGCCTCCGAAAAACCCCAGGACCGCCCGCGCCCCGCGCTATCTGAAGTCGTGAGCGAATGGCGCAAGCCGCTGGGCTGATCCATGACCGATGCCCGCAACATTGCAGACTTGCTGGAAATCATGGCGCGGTTGCGCGCGCCGGATGGCTGCCCCTGGGATCACCAGCAGACGTTTGAAACCATTGCACCCCATACCATCGAAGAAGCCTATGAGGTGGCCGACGCGATTGAGCGCAAGGACATGCCGGGCCTGAAAGATGAATTGGGCGATCTGCTGTTTCAGGCGGTCTACCACGCGCAGATGGCCGAAGAAATTGGCGCGTTCAATTTTTCGGATATTGTCGAATCCATCTGTACAAAGATGATCAACCGGCATCCGCATGTGTTTGGCGCAGCGCAGATCGCAAATGCCGAAGCGCAGATGCTCGCCTGGGATGAATACAAGGCCCATGAGCGCGCCGCCAAACCCGGTGGTGATACGCGCAAAGGCGTATTGGACGAGACGCCACGGAATCTGCCTGCCCTGACCCGTGCGGCCAAGCTGCAAAGCCGTGCTGCAAAGGTTGGATTTGACTGGCCAGATATTGCGCCGGTGTTTAACAAAGTGCGTGAGGAGATTGGTGAACTGGAACATGAAATCGCCAATGGCGCATATGCGGCGCGCATTGCCGATGAACTTGGCGATCTGTTGTTCACCACCGTAAATATTGCGCGCCATCTGAAAATTGATCCGGAAACGGCATTGCGCGGAACCAATCAGAAATTCGAGCGCCGCTTTGCCTATATCGAGCAACATCTGGCCAAAGCCGGAAAAAAGCCATCCGATAGCACGCTGGCCGAACTGGATGCCTTGTGGGATGAGGCGAAACTACACGAAAAGAGATAAACCGTCTCCCCGAATTGGAGTCCGAAAACCGCCAGCATAGCTTTAAAACCGGCGTAGAATGGACGGCGCAATATATTGCCATGCGGGCGATGCGCGAAAGCGATGCATTTTTTTAGCGGTGATCTAAAATCTAGAGCACTTTGTCATCGGATTGAATCGATTCAGGATTCCCAACTCAGTTTTGATGTGATTCAAGATATTGGCTGGGGAGCAGGGCTATCGCATTTGGGTTATGAGGGATATGAGGAAGCTATCGTCCCACCCGGCTTTTTTGATTTTTCTGCGTATGGAGGCTTTGTCGGGATGAGTTCTGAGAAGGTTGAGTGCGATCTTT
>JBMOMW010000017.1:0-25074 GCA_049325255.1 Pseudomonadota bacterium
GTCTGGGCGCCAGCATGCTGACCATCGGAATTATTGAAGGCGTCGCCGATGCGACGTCGGCCATCGTCAAAATATTTTCCGGGGTGGTGAGCGATTATATTCGCAAACGCAAATTATTGGTTAGCATTGGCTATGGCATGGCGGCCTTTACCAAACCGATTTTTCCCCTGGCCCCTGTGATTGAATGGATTATTGCCGCACGCTTCATTGACCGCATCGGCAAGGGCATTCGCGGCGCACCGCGTGACGCGCTGATCGCCGACATCACCCCGAAGGCGCAACATGGCGCGGCCTATGGCCTGCGCCAATCCATGGATACGGTCGGGGCCTTTGTTGGGCCCCTGCTGGCGATCGCGCTGATGGCCCTGAGCGGTAATAATTTCGGGCTGGTATTCTGGATTGCGGTTATTCCAGCATTTGCTTCTTTTGCGCTGGTCCAGTTCGGGGTACAGGAACCTGAGCGGACACAAGCAGACGCGGCCACGCCAAATGCGCCAATAAATTGGCGCGAGCTTGGCAAGTTCAGCGGCGCCTATTGGGCGGTGGTGGGTGTTGGGTCCGCACTGACGCTGGCGCGCTTCAGCGAAGCATTCCTGATACTGCGGGCGCAGGAATTGGGCCTGGCTTTGGCGCTGGCGCCACTGGTGCTGGTGGTGATGAATATTGTTTATTCCGCAAGCGCCTATCCGATTGGCAGATTTTCTGATGGGCGGAATCGGTTGCATCTGATAGCTGCTGGACTAGTCATATTGATCGCGGGTGACCTGCTGATGGCCTATAGCGATAATTTATGGGTGCTGGCGCTGGGCGTCATTCTATGGGGATTGCATATGGGCTTTACCCAGGGCCTGCTGTCGGCGCTGATTGCCGATACCGCCCCAAAACATTTGCGCGGCACTGGCTTTGGCCTGTTTAATTTAATCACCGGCATCATGATGCTTGCGGCCAGCGTTATTGCGGGCGCGTTGTGGCAGGGTTTTGGGGCCAGCGTTACTTTCTATGCCGGGGCGGCATTCGCCACCTTATCATTGCTTGGATTGGCATGGCTTGGCGGAGCGAAAGCTTGAGCGACCTATCCCGTAGCGCAACGATTGCAGCAGGGATGGCGGCGTTGGCGGCGGCCATGATCTGCCTCTTCGCTATTGTGCATGTCGGGGCGCATGGCGGAGGTGATCTGGCGTTTCTGGCGGTAACCATAACGGCCGGCCTTTCTGGCGGCCTTGCGCTTGCAATGATGGCGCGGATGCTGACCGGCTCTATTCCACCTGCCGCCTCTTTGGCGCGCGATGGTCTGGTGCTTGGACTGTTATATCTCACCGTTGGGCCAGACATGCAGGTGTGGCAAGCCCCCACCGCCTGGTATGAGTTTTTTATGCTGTCAGATGTTGGCGCTGGAATCGCCGCCAGTTCGTATTTCGGAGTGGTGTTATGGGGGCTGGCGCGACGCGGACAGCATCCGCCAGCAGGCAGCGGCATCGGCTTTTTACTGATCCCCTTCCTGTTCAATATACTGCTGGGACTTGGAGCCGCGCCACTGCAAGCCCAGATCGGCAATGCGCTGAATTTGGGCAGTTCCGGTCAGGATATACAGATCGCGCTTGGCCGGACGGCGATGCTGCTTCTGTTTAACGTGATTGTAGTTGCGGGGGTGGGTCTGCTTATGGACCGCCGCTGGACACGGGATTGGCGGCTGCACGGCCTGCTATTCCTGTGCGCAGCGCATGCGGCTTTTAGCCCATTGTTCGCAGATATGGTCTCTGGCCCGGCCATAGCTCTGTTACCATTGCCGCTGCAAATGATTGGCGTAGCGGCAGGTACTGGCCTGGCGCAAGCAGGTCTATGGGCAGAGACCTTTCTGATCACCGGCATATTGATCGACGCCTTGCACCGGCGGCGTCCCACCTATTACGCCGCACAGATCCATTGGCGGGGCGGTCTGGGAAAGGGCGCCATGTATGGCGTCCTGTTCATGCTGTCGTTGCAGGCCTATGGAGTAGCGCTACATTCACCCGCGTTGGTGCGTATGATTGCCGCCTATCCGGGGGCTGCGGCAGCACTGGGCGGAGCCGTTTTATTCAGTCTGGCGCGCACGATTATCGAAAGCTTTGACGAAAGCCGGCCATTCCTTTCACGCCTGCTGGAAAATTTGCGCCAGCCGATGAACCATTTGCGCGGCATATTGCTGGGCCTGGGTTTCGCCGGAATAGTAATTTTCGGAATCCAGCATACCAGCACCGGTCCACGATTTGTATGCGGATTATTATTGGGCGCACTGATCTATGCAGGCGGCGACTTGATCCGTGATGGTTTTGAGGTTCTGAATAAACAACGCCAGCGCGTGCAGTCGTGGCGAATTTATGTGCTGGGGGCTGGTCTTGGCGGCATTATTGGCGGGGCGATTGCATGGTATTTCGATGCGGCGCAAATCGCCATTATTGCGCAGCGGCTGGGGGCCTATGCCACGCTGTTTTTCCCGGCTGCGGGAAAGGCCCCAGCGGAATATATCATCTATCCCCTGTTCAGCCGCTGGGGCGAGATGGATCTGGGCATTGTGCAGGGCGGCGCGCGGCTGCTGTATAATGACAGCCTGTCCGGCGTTATCAACTGGTCGATTGCCGCACCCCTGTTCAGTATCAATCTGGTGGTGCTGACCGCGCTGTTTGAACGCAGCCTGAATCCCCTGCGCCGTCTGTTCAGCATCAGCGGCATAACCGGTGTGGTTGAGCAAACTGTGCGCGTATTGCGCTGGGGCCTGTGGATGGCCCCGATCATTCAAACCTTCCTGCGCATGGCGCCGGACCCCAGCTGGTACAATCAGGATGGCGCGGTGCGCACAGGCGTGGCCAGCATCGCCAGCCTGATGATGTCACCAGAAAATTTCCGGCAATGGAGTCTGGATGTATTTCTGGGCCTGCTGGCCTATGAATGGCTGCGTATTCTCATCTGGTTCGATCATATGGGCTTGCGCGTCGCCAGCCTGGTCAACCTGTCTTTTGTGGGCGGTGATCGTTTTGATGAATGGGCCGCGCGCTTTATCGGCCACCGGGCGCGCACCCGCAGTCTGCCTGAAGGCATTCGCCGTTTCGCAACATGGGCGCCGCTGCTGATCCCATTTTACATCCCGCGCGGACGCGATTGGGATTATGCCTGGGGCGGCGCAGAAAGACTGGGGGCAGACGGCGGGGGAATATTGCCCGCAGTCACATTCGTGCTTGCCGGATATGGGGTGGCGGCGATTGCCGCCATTGGCATTGGCGCGGTGACCGCCCGTTTTGCAGCCCGCAGAAAACCACACGCAACATCAGGCAGGCAGAAGCATCCGCCGCGCGCCTTTACCCTGGGCAACGGAACTTACACCCTTGAAGGAAATGTTGACGGACGCAGCTATGCACGCGCATTCAGTGCGGTGCGCAAAGGCAATGAGATCGATTTAACCCGCCGTCCACAAGACCCGCTGGACATTAAAGGCAAGTTTTTCTATTTGCGCGAAATGGGCGAAGGCGGCAATCCGGCTGGCCCCCTATGGTCTATAGGCCATCAGCCCGTGGGCGTGACAGGTGCGGATTGCGCGCTGAAACGGCCCAGCCCCACCTCCGCCTGCTGGACAAACAGTCACAGCGACATACGGGCCGAAGCGCTTGTGGAAATTGCACCGGATGCCCCCATAGAACATTGGCGCATCCGTTTGCATAATAGCAGCACGCAGGCCCGCATACTGATCCTGACCAGCTATCAGGAATGGGCGCTGAACACCCTGGATGGCTATAGCCGCCATTCGGATTATAACGCGATCCATGTGGGCACGATGTTCGTGCGCAAGCTTGGCGCGGTGATGGCGCGCAATCGTCTGCTACATAACGGGCATGCCAATCCGCATAAAAAGCGCATGGCGCGCGAGGTCGCGTTTCATGCCGTGCATGTGGATATTGACCGGCTCGGGCCTGTACAATTGCTGGGTTATGAAGACTGCCGGCCGCATTTTATCGGAACCGGCACACTTGGCGCACCAGATATTCTAAACGGCGGGCGTCACCGCTCGATTGATGATGAAGGATCGCTCTATAGTTTTGATCCCGCCGCCAGCCTGCAAATACGCGTTGAAATTCCACCGGGCGGCACGCTAGATATTCCTTTCACAGATGGTTATGCGCGCGATGAGTACGAAGCGGCGGCTTACATTAGCCGGTATGCGGGAACGCCGTCTGTTGACGCCGCCACACTTGACGCCGTATTGGCACGCAAGCGGGAATTAATTCCGCCACATTCCCGGCAAGAAACCGGCCCCCTGCCCTTCAGCTATTCCGCCGATGGCAAAGAACTGCATCTGGCCTGCGACACCGTGCGCCCCATGGCGCATGTGCTGGCCAACCCGCTGGGTCATGGAACCATCATCGGCAATGATGGCGCAATATTTTCGTTCGCCGGAAATGCGCAGCAAAATGGCCTCAGCACTTTCTGTCTCGACACCATCCCGGCCCAATCCCCCAGTCAGATGATCTATGTGAAAGATCGTGACACAGGCGAAATCGATACGCCCTGCTATGTACCATACCGTCGGCGCGATGCGCAGCATCATGCCGTATACGGGCTGGGCTATGTCGAATTTCATAAATCAGTCCCTGGACGGGAATATGTCCTTAATATTTTTCTGCCGCCGGATCAGCCGGTGGAACTGCGCACCCTGACCATCCGTAACACCACCGGCAAGGCGGCGCGGTTCAGCATTGCGCCCTATACGGAAATCGCATTGGCGGAACTGGCGCGCGACAGTATGGAGCATATCGAAACAGCAGAGAGCGCAGAACTGGGCGCGTTGTTTTTCCGTAATCCGCACAATGATTTTCATCAGGGCTGGGCTTTTGCCGCCAGCAGTCTGAATACGCCCGTCATGGAAACCGTCCGCGCGCGTTTTGCAGGTGGCGCAGGATATGATCTGTGTACGCCTTATATGCTGACGCAAGGCCGTGGCGATGCATCACAATCAGACGATGGTCACCGCATAGCGGCCATGCTTGGCGATGTAGACGTTCCACCCCACGGGGAAATAAGTATTGTGATGATGCTGGGTCAAACCAAAACCCGCGAGAAAGCAGAAGTTCTGATCCACCGCTACCGCGATCCAGCAGCCGCTGCTGACGCCCTGGAAAAAACGAAACGCTGGTGGCGGGAAAAACTGTCGGTGGTGCGCATTGAAACGAACCGGCCAGACTTTGACAGTCTCGTAAATGACTGGCTGCCCTATCAGGTGCTGACCTCACGGCTGTGGGGCCGGGCCGGACCAAATCAGCGTAGTGGCGCCTATGGGTACCGTGATCAACTGCAGGATGTGCTGCCGTTGATTTTCACACAGCCGGATCTTGCGCGCCGCCAGATACTGTTACATGCGGGACAACAATTCCGCGACGGCGATGTGCTGAAATGGTGGCATCAGGCGGCGATGGGGGGAACCGGCATTGGCCAGCGCACCAGTTCCGGTGATCCGCATCTTTGGCTGCCCTATGTGACGGCGCGCTATGTCGCGGCAAGCGGCAATGACGCCCTGCTGGATCAGCAAGTGGCGTTCCTGGAAGGTGATCCTCTGCCCCGAGGCCAGCATCATCTGCTGGTCGCGCCACGCCCGTCACGCGACAGCGGCAGTATTTACGAACATTGCAAACGCGCCATCGATCTGGCGCTGTCACGCAAGGGCAAAAACGGGCTGCCGCTGATCGGCGCAAGCGACTGGAATGACGGCTTTGATATTGCCGGAATTGGCGGACGTGGCGAAAGCGTATGGCTGGGCTTTTTCCTGCATGATGTGCTGCTGGGATTTGCTGATCTTGCCGCGCGCAAGGAAACTATCGCAGCGAAAGAACATTATCTGCGCGAGGCAGAAACGCTGCGCAAGGCCCTGAATAAAATGTGGCGCGAGGATCGCTATGTTCGCCTGATCACCGATGCGGGCGAAGAAATGACGCCCCTCGATACACTCTCCGCCGCATGGCCAATTCTGTCGGGTGTGGCTGATCTGGAACGCGGACGCACCGCCATGGACGCGGCCCTCGCCAAACTGGAACTGGGCGATCTGGTCCTGCTGCTGGATAGGCCGTTTGATGAAAATTCCAGCCCCTATCCGGGGCGCATTGCCGATTATCCGCCCGGGGTGCGTGAAAATGGCGGGCAATATTCCCATGGCGCGTCCTGGATGGTGGATGCGCTGATGCGTCTGAGTACGATGGCTATAGCCGAGGGCAAGTCCGATCTTGCCCGGCATCTGCACGCGCGGGCGGCGGAAATCTGGCTGAAAATTTCACCGCTGGATAATCTGGCGCCCGGACGCTGGGAAATTTATGGGCTGGCTCCACACCAGCAACCCGCCGATGTGTATTTCGGCGAAGGCTATGAGGGGCGCGGCGGCTGGAGCTGGTATTCAGGCGCCGCAGCCCGCATGATATCGGCGGCCTATGCGCTGGTCGGTCTTAGCATGCAAACCGGCCAGATGCGGCTCGACAAGGCATCCCTCACCGCCACCGGCCCCATCCAGCTACGCCGCGTCCTCTATCGCGGCAAGGATCTCAGTTAGGCGCTCTGGCGTAACGCCGATGGAGCGGCCCGCCGCCGGTAAATCCAGACCGTGGAGGGCGGGATATTATCCAGCACCCATGCCGTTCGGGTTGCCTCCAGATCAAGTTCCGCCGCTATGGCGCGGCCCACCGGCGGGCGTGGCACATAGGTGAACTGCATCATAAAGCCTTCCGGCGGCAGAACGGCAAAGCACTGGTGTAAAATGGCGCGCTCAACCTCTTTCGACAAAGACAGCAGCGGAAGGCCCGAAACAACCGCTTTGACATGGGTGATGCCGGCTGCCGCCAGAATTTTTTCAAGTTCGCGCGCATCACCGCAGATAATCTGAATATCCGGAAAGCGCACGCGCATGACTTCGCACAAAGAAGGCTCACGCTCGATCACTACCAGATCTTTGGGCCGGATACCGCGAAGCAGCAGCGCGGCCGTGACGCTGCCCGTACCCCCGCCAAGTTCAATCACCGCGCCCGGCGCCGCCGGATCAATTTCCGCCGCCATCGCGGCGCCCAGATTTTTGCTGCTGGGCGCCACAGCGCCGATCTTGGTTGGATTTTGTAGCCACAGATTAAAGAACCGAAGATGGTTGCGCACGCACTGCTGTCTTTCTGTTGTTGATCCCCTGCCTGCCTGGGTGGCTTGTTGACACCACCCTTAACTGGCTGGATAACATAGCCGCTTCCGGCGATGGCCGAAAGGGCCTTGCTTCAGCCTCCTCCCTTAATGCAATATGGATATTAAGCTTTTATGGCGCCTCCCTTGTTACTGTTACAGAATGTCAGCGCCAGATTGGGCGGCGCGCAGCTATTGCGCGATGCCCAGATGTCCGTCATGGCCGGGGCGCGGCTGTGCCTGGTGGGGCGCAATGGATCCGGCAAATCGACATTACTCAAAATCGCCGCCGGCCTGATCGCACCGGATAAGGGTGAACGGATATTGTCCGGCGCCACGACCCTGCGCTATCTGCCGCAGGAACCTGATCTCGGCGGGTATAAGACGGTGCAGGATTATGCGGCCTCAGGCCTTACCCCCGGGGATGACGCTTACCGGGTAGATTATCTGCTGGAATGTCTTGGCATTGATGGACAGGCTGATCCCAAAACCCTGTCCGGCGGCGAGGCGCGCCGTGCTGCCCTGGCGCAGGTATTGGCGCCGCAGCCGGATATTCTGCTGCTGGATGAACCGACAAACCATCTGGACCTGCCCGCCATTGAATGGCTTGAAAACGAGCTTGCCAATATGCGCGGGGCCATTGTGCTGGTCAGCCATGACCGGCGATTTTTGCAAAACCTGTCGCGTGAAACCCTGTGGCTGGATCGTGGCGTCATCCGCACCCTCGCGCAGGGCTTTGGCGAATTCGAAGCCTGGCGCGACACCGTGCTGGAACAGGAAGAACGCGACCAGCACAAGCTGGACCGCAAAATCGCCATGGAAGAAGACTGGATACGCTATGGCGTCACCGCGCGGCGCAAACGCAATCAGGGCCGCTTGCGTGCGCTGGCGGGCCTGCGCGAACAACGCCGCACCCAGACCCGCGCCACCGGAAATGTCAAATTCACTGTCAGCCAGACCGAAACAGCGGGCAAGCTGATCATCGAAGCGTCTAACATTTCCAAGGCCTATGGCGCACGGGTAATGGTGCGCGATTTCAGCCTGCGCATTCAGCGCGGTGATCGCATTGGCCTGCTGGGCCCCAATGGCGCGGGCAAGACCACATTGCTGAAGCTGCTAACCGGCGCGATGGCGCCCGATGCGGGACAGGTGCGGATGGCGGACACTGTGCAGATGGTAAGTCTGGATCAACGCCGCGACACGCTGGACCCCGCCGCCACGTTGCGCGAAATGATCAATCCCGGCGGCGGCGACAGCATGACCATTGCCGGACAACCCAAACATGTGATGAGCTATCTGAAAGATTTCCTGTTCACGCCCGATCAGGCGCAGGCCCCGGTGGGGATATTGTCCGGCGGCGAACGCGGACGGCTGCTGCTGGCGCGCGCCCTGGCGCTGCCATCCAATCTGCTGGTGCTGGACGAACCGACCAATGATCTGGACCTGGAAACCCTCGATCTGTTGCAGGAAATGCTCAGTGATTATCCCGGCACCGTGCTGCTGGTCAGCCATGACCGTGACTTTATCGATAGGGTCGCCACATCCGTGATCGTGGCGGAAGGCGATGGCCGCTGGATCGAATATGCAGGCGGCTATTCCGATATGCTGGCCCAGCGCGGGCATGGCTTTGCGGCCGCAAGCGCCCCCAGAGCCGCATCGAAAAAACCTGCCGCCACAACCGGCAAACCATCACCGGGCAAACCCCGCCTAAATTTCCCCGGCGGGGCAAAGCCTCGCCTCAGCTTTAAAGACAAACATGCGCTGGAAACTCTGCCCGCGCGCATTGCGCAATTACAGGACAAGATCAAAGCCGTGCAAGCCAAGCTGGCCGATCCCAACCTGTTTACCCGCGATCCGGCAGGATTTGCCAAACTGGCCGCAAATCTGGAGGCTCTGACCCGCGAACTTGGCGCATCCGAAACCCAATGGCTGGAACTGGAACTGCTGCGCGAGGAACTGGAATAGACATCCGCTAAAACCGCGACATTTGCGCCCAGCCATGCAATATTAGGCGATCATGAAAAAATTACCTGTCTGGAAATCAACATGTCTGAACACGCAATGCAAACTCTGGCCGACGGGCTGCTGCTAAATATTTCCGATGGTTGCGCCACGCTGACCCTGAACCGGCCCGAACGGCATAACTCCCTGTCGCAGGAAGACATGCTGGCGCTGCGCGATGCGCTCATAGAACTCGACAAGGATCAGAGCCTGCGCGTGCTGGTGCTGACGGGTGCTGGCGAAAAAAGTTTCTGTTCCGGCGCGTTCCTGAACGAGGTCGCCGACCGCAGCTTCAAGGGCAATCCGTTTGAAGACCTGACCGATACGCTGGAAAATTTTCGCCTGCCAACGATCTGCGCCTTTAATGGCAGCGTCTATGGCGGCGGCGGTGAAGTTTCCCTGTGCTGTGATTTTCGCATTGGCGTTGAAGGCATGCGCATGTTTGTGCCGCCTGCGCGGCTGGGCATTCACTATCCCGAAAAAGGCCTGATGCGCCTGATCACCCGCGTCGGATTAAGCGCCGCCAAGCGCATCATTCTGGCGGTCGAAACCTTTGATGCGCAGGCCATGCTGCAAATGGGCTTCATCGATTATCTGGTCCCGCGCGATCAACTGGCGGACCGCACCCGCCAACTGGCGCAGGACCTGGCAGCACTCGCCCCTCTATCGGTGCAGACCATGAAGCGTTCCCTGAATGAACTGGCGCGCGGCGAGGCGGACAGTGACGCCATCAAGGCGCGCATCGCGCAATGCTGGAACAGCCAGGATCACAAGGAGGCCGTGCGCGCCATGGCCGAAAAACGCAAACCAATGTTTCAGCAACAATAACACGTGTCCAGATTTCTTTCATATTTGTCATTCCGGACGTTAGGCGAGCCTGAAAACCATAGGTTTTCAGATAGCGAGCCTTACGATCCGGAATCCAGGAGTCCCAAACCGTGAGTTCTCTATTTGCGTCACTGGATACCGGACAGCACGGTTTGCTAAAGAAATCAGAGATTTCAAGCAAACCGGCTTCCGGCATGACAGTGATCGCGGGAGCAGCGTAACATGCTTTTGTCGCTGTGCACCTGGCCCGAAGTGGACGCCTATCTGACGCGCAGCAAAGGTCTTATCGTGCCTGTCGGCTCAACCGAACAGCATGGCCCAACCGGGCTGATCGGCACCGACACAATCAGCGTTGAACTGATCGCGCGGCGTGCTGGCGAACAGGCAGGCATTCTTGTCGCCCCGGCCTTTCCCGTTGGCGTCGCCGCACACCATATGGGCTTTGCGGGAAGTATGAGCCTCAGCCCGGAAACCTTCATTGCGGCCATGCGCGAATGGGCCGCATCGCTCGATCAGCATGGCTTTCGCAAAATCTATTTTTTCAACGGCCATGGTGGCAATATCGCACCCCTGAATAAAGCGGCCAAAGAAATCACCGAAGCCGTAAACCCCGGGCGCTCCGTCCTGAACCGTCTCGAATGCCGGGTGCAAAGCTGGTGGCAATATGAAGGCGTACACGCCCTGTGCCAGACCCTCTACCCCGAAGGCCATGGCAGCCACGCCACCCCATCGGAAGTGGCGATCACCCAATATGCCTATCCCAACGCCATCAAGACCGCCCCGCTGGAACCCCGCATCGCCGCCACCGGCCGATTTAGCGGCCCCGAAGATTACCGCGCCAAATTCCCCGATGGCCGCATCGGCTCCGACCCCGCGCTCGCCAATCCGGCGGATGGCGAAAAACTGGTCAGCGCCGCCGTCGCGGGCCTGATCGTGGATTATCAGCGGTTTGTGGGGTAGGGTCCGGGCGTATATTGCCCTCATCCCCCCAAGCTGATACTAACCCCTGATGCAACAGCCTGTCCGTATAGCCCCGTCGATTCTGTCCGCCGACTTTGCCCAATTGGGCGAAGAGGTAGCACGCGTGAGCAGGGCCGGTGCGGATTATATTCATATTGATGTGATGGACGGGCATTTTGTGCCCAACATCACCATAGGCCCCGATGTGGTGAAGGCGCTTCGTCCGCACAGTGACAAGGTTTTTGACGTGCATCTGATGGTGGCCCCGGCAGATGCCTGGCTGGCGGCCTTTGCCGATGCGGGGGCGGATATTATCACCGTGCATCCCGAGGCTGGGCCGCATATTCACCGCAGCATTCACGAGATCAAGCGGCTGGGCAAAAAGGCCGGGCTGGCGCTGAACCCCGGCACGCCGGTGACGGCGATGGATTATCTGCTGCCCGATCTGGACCTGGTGCTGGTGATGAGCGTCAATCCGGGCTTTGGCGGGCAGAAATTTATTCATGGCCAGTTGGAAAAAATTCGCGCCCTGCGCGCGCGCATTGACGCACTGGGCAAGATCATTGATCTGGAAGTGGATGGCGGCATCAATAACGACACCGCGAAACTGGCCATGGCCGCTGGCGCCGACGTGCTGGTGGCGGGCACCGCGACTTTCACCGGCGGGCCTGCGGCCTATGCGGAAAATATCCGGCGCTTGCGCCTGACGGCGTGAGGGCGCGTGATACGCCCCGCCACCCTGAGCGGCGTTGCGCGTAGCGCCGGGATCATTGGCTTTATCACTATTGCAGTACGCTTTTTATCCTTTGGCCGGGAAGTGGCGGCGGCGGCGGTGTTTGGCGTGGGCGCTGATCTGGATGTTTTCCTGATCGCCTATCTGGCGCCATCATTTTTGTTTTATTCCATTCTCGCCTGTTCCGGACCCGCGATCATCCCTGCACTGATGAATGCGCGCCAGCAGGGCGGGGTTGAGGCTTTACGCGCCACTATCGCCCGCGCCAATGGGGCTGCACTGATCGGGTTTTGCGGACTTGGGCTGCTGGCCGCGCTTGCGTCACCGCTCTATTTGCCCCTATTGGCCTCGCATCTAACGCCAGAGAAAATGGCGCTCGGACAGCACTGGCTGGTGCTGCTATGCCTGCTGGTGCCGCTCTATGGTATTGCGGCTTTATGGACCGCCATCGCCAATTCACAAGGCGCATTGGCGCTCCCGGCATGTGTTCCGGTGCTCAGCCCAATCGTGACAATTTTCATGCTGTTTCAGTATGCTGAAGCGCATGGCGCATGGGCGTTTGTGAATGGCATGCTGCTCGGCGCGGCGCTGGAATTTCTGGTGATAGGATATGTGCTGTACCGGCGCGGGCTGCTGGTCGCGCCACGCTTGACATTTTCCATGAAAAGCGGTTTTGAACGCGCATTCGCAACCCTGTTCGCAGGCGCGGCCGTTCTGGGGCTTATTCCGGCCATCGATCAGGCGATGGCGACCAGCATTGGCCCCGGCGCGATTACCGGAATCATTTTTGGTGGACGCCTTGTTTCACTTACCGGATCTGTTGGCGCGCTGGCATTGGGCGCCGCCGTGCTGCCGGCCTTTGCGCGACTGACGGTGGAGGCCGACTGGGCGGCCCTGCGCCGGCTGGTGCGGCGCTGTGTATTGTTGACACTCGCGCTTGTCACACCATTATGCATATTCATTTCCTGGTTCAGCCCGCCAATTATTGAGATCATGTTTCAGCGCGGCCAGTTCAGCACCGAAGATACCCATCTGGTGGCAGGCGTGCAGGCATTCTATATCTTGCAAATTCCATTTTATCTGGGATGGGTTGTTCTGGCGCGGGTACTGGCGGCGCTTGGGCGAAACATTCAGCTTTTATTACTTTCACTTGCCGCGGCAGCATTAAACCTGATCCTGAATTACATTTTCATGCAGCGCTTTGGCGCACCAGGCATCGCCGCCGCCACCGCAATTACGTTTTTTCTGCTGTTTGCGGTAACCTATGCGGTGACCCAATTTCACCTGCCCGCCAATCCGATGGAACACAGGCGTTAACATGGAACATATAGCCTGCAACCTGTGCGGAGGAACGGAGTTAGTCCCCGCATACGAACAGCCCGATACGCTGTTCAATACGGCCGACTGGTTTTCAATTGTCGGCTGCGCACGCTGTGGCCTGGGCTTTGTGAATCCGCGCCCTTCGCCCACGCATATGACACATTATTATCCGCCAAAATTTTTCAGTGAGTTTGAAAATTCTGGCGCGCATCGTAACCGCTACGCCGCGCAGGCCGCCCTGCTTGCAGACACCGCCGCCAAAGCCAATGGCGCCTTGCCCTTATTGCTGGATATTGGTTGCGCCAACGGGGATTTTCCGCGCTTTATGCGTAATCGCGGCTGGCAAGTAGAGGGGCTGGAGGTTTCGCCCAACGCCAAAGCAATTACAGATTTTCCCGTGCATCGCATTCCCCTGCCGGAACTGGCCTTTGATGGGCCGCGCTATGATGCAATTACCGCCTGGGCTGTGCTGGAACATGTGCATGACCCGCGCGCCTATTTCACCAAGACGGCGGCGCTACTGAAGCCCGGCGGCCAGTTTGCGTTTCTGGTGACAAATTTTGAATCGCTTTCATCGCGTGCGCTTTTCAACGAGGACATTCCCCGCCATTTGTATTTTTTTACCGAAAAAACGCTGCGCGCCTATCTGGCCGATGCGGGACTGGAAATGCAGAAAGTCCGCTATGATGACGCCATATTTGAAATGACGCCGGTCAATATTCTTTATTATTGCTGGTCACGGCTGCGCCGCCGTTCCCTGCGCTGGCGCGATACGCCGGAATCACGCCATCTTTACATTCAGCGCAAGGGCCTGGCGCGCGGCATGGGCACGACATTTCGCTATGCCATCACACATCCACTGGCCGCAATTGATCGTATCGCCGCCATGCTTTATGGCCGCTGGCAGATGCGTAACAATAATTATGGCATCATCACCATTGTCGCCACCAAACCAAATCCATGATGGACGCCAGACCAATAACCGGACGCGAATATTGGAATGCCCTGTGGCGGGATGGCCGTCCGCTTTCCCCCATTGATCCGCACAAGAGCGGGTTGCGCAATTATGCCTATCGCCACTTGCATCAGGTTTTCACCACGGCGCTGGCAGGCGAAAATCCCGCCGGAAAAAAACTCATCGAGATCGGGTGTGGCGGATCGCGCTGGCTGGCCTATTTTCACCGCACCCATGACTGCCATATTTCCGGCATCGACTATTCGCCACAGGGCTGCGCCGCCACGCAGAACCTGCTGGATCGAATGGGCATTGCAGGCAATATCATGCAGGGTGATTTATTTAATCCGCCGACGGATCAATTGAACACATTCGATTTCGTATTTTCGAATGGCCTGGTGGAACATTTCGCAGATACGGCGATGGCGGTAGCGGCCTGTGCCGCGTTTCTCAAGCCAGGCGGTTTGATGATCACACTCGTTCCTAACATGACCGGCCCGTTAGGGTGGTTGCAGAAATTTTGTGACCGCCCGCTTTATGAAAAACATGTGCCAATGAGCTGCGAACTGTTGGCGCAGGCGCATGCCGCAGCGGGACTTGAAGTTATTTCCAGCCGCTATGTTCTGCTGGCGCATCTTGGCGTCATACAATTCGGCGCACTGGAGCGGCTGTTTGGCAGCCGCCCGCTGCAGGTGATCAAGATCGCCCTGTCCGCGCCCTTCTGGGCGCTGGGGCCATGGCTGGGCCTGCGGCCCAACCCATACACCTCACCTTTCATGATGTGCATTGCCCGCAAAGCCGGATAAAGCAGCTATCCTGCGTGGACGTGCCGCTTGCCGGAAAGCCGGACGATTTCATCCTTCAGACGCAGCTTTTCACGTTTCATGTGGGTAAGTTCCAGATCATCGGCGCCGGGATGCCGAAGCTCCTGCGCGATCATGCTATCGAGACGGTCATGTTCTTTCTGAAGCGCATCAATATGTGATTCAAGGCTCATTGCCGATCCTCCTATATGGTTCAGAGAGTTCATTGAAACACGATTCCTGTCAAAAGTCAGGCACAAAATAATTTGACAATATTTGAGATATTCTCATAATTATGAAATGAATTCATCCTGGATCAAACAAAAACTCAAATCAATTGGGGCAACCCAAGGTCAATTGGCGCATGCGATCGGCCGTGACCGGGCGGTGATAAGCCGTATTCTTCAGGGCAAACAGCCGCTGCGGCTGGATTGGGTGGATGCCTTTGCCCAGGTTCTACAAGTTCCCGCAACAGAATTATTACGTCAGGCAGGGTTGGGCCAAGCTGGCTCCGCCTTGCCTAAACCACGAATAATTGTGGGCATCAGCGGCGCAACAGGGGTGATTTTTGGCATTAGATTGCTGGAAATATTGCGCGATCTTGGTGTCGAAACCCATCTGGTCATCAGCCGTCCGGGGGCGATGACCATTGCCGAGGAAACCGATTTCAAACTGTCGGATATTACCGGCAAGGCAGACAGGCATTATCGCATTGGCGATATTGCGGCCCCCATCGCCAGCGGTTCCTACCGCACCATGGGCATGATCATCGCCCCCTGTTCGGTGCGTACCATGGCGGAAATCGCCACAGGTGTAACCTCAAATTTGCTCACACGCGCGGCCGACGTGGTGCTGAAAGAGCGCCGCAGGCTGGTGCTGATGGTGCGCGAGACCCCGTTGCATGCCGGCCATCTGCGCACCATGACGCAACTGGCCGAAATGGGCGCAATCATCGCCCCGCCCATGCCCGCATTTTACACCCGGCCGGCCGGTCTGGCCGATATGGTGGAACATAATCTGGGACGTGTGCTGGATTTATTTGATCTGGAAATTCCCGCCCTGCCACGCTGGGGCGAATAACAGAAAAAAATTTGCGCTTAAATCAGGACGAATAAAGCAATTTATGATAGTTTCCGCAAATGGAAGACAAGCAATCCTTAACCGCCCGCCTGCAAACATTGCGTCAGGAACACCGCGACCTTGACGCAGCGATAGATGCGCTCCAGGCCTCAGTTCGTGTGGATCAATTGCAGCTGCAGCGGCTGAAGAAAAAGAAACTAAGCCTTCGCGATGAGATAGCCCGAATTCAGGATCAGATTTATCCGGACATTATTGCATAGATCACCCATTGTCAGATTGACCACACCATGCCAAATGAACTTATCCCGCAAGATAACAGAAGCTCATCCAGATTTTTATCCCAGACTGGCAACCGGATTGCGCGCGCATGGCGTGGCCTGACCGGGGCGGCGCGCATCGCACTCACCAAAAGCATCCGCCCGGGATTACCCGATGATGATTTGCAGTGGCTGCGCACGCGCATAGACGCCTGCCTTGCTGCGCGCGGCGGTGAAGTTTCCGCCCGCACTGACGCCGCCGAAATTGGCCGCTATTATCTGATGCTGAACGATACCGGACGCCAACGTTTTCTTAACCTGCTGGCGATGCAGTATGGCGTGGATCATGGCGCGGTGCGCGTAGTTGCGCTGGACCTGGCGCAGGCCAGCGGCGCAGCCCTGATTACCGCCGAGGAAACACTGCGCGACCTGCTGGAATCACCCCGCTTACGGCTGCTGAAGCGTTTTAATGGCATTGCCGGTGGCGTAAAATTTCTGGTCGATCTGCGCGCCGACCTGCTGCGGCTGTCGCGCAAGGATGCGCAGCTTGCCCCGCTTGGGCGGGAGCTGCGCATATTGCTGGCGTCCTGGTTTGATGCGGGATTTCTGGAACTGCATACCATCGGATGGAATTCCCCCGCAGCGCTGCTGGAAAAACTGATTGCCTACGAGGCCGTGCATGAAATCCGTTCCTGGAGCGATTTGAAAAACCGGCTGGATTCAGACCGCCGGTGTTTTGCATTTTTTCACCCCGCCATGCCCGATGAACCGCTGATTTTTGTCGAGGTTGCACTGGTCAGCGGCATGGCCGCCAATGTGCAGAATTTGCTGGATGAAACATCGCCGTCAAGCGATGCTGAAAATGCTGACACTGCAATTTTTTATTCCATATCCAACGCCCAGGCCGGGCTTGCCGGCGTCAGCTTCGGTGAATTTCTGATCAAGCGGGTCGTTGGAGAATTGCAGGCGGAATTTCCAAAATTAAAAACCTTCGCAACACTGTCGCCCATTCCCGGCTTTGCGTCCTGGCTTTCCCAGGCATGCGCATCGGAAAAAGCCAGCACGCAGTTGCCGGTGACAGAGACTTTGCAACTCACCGCAATTTCCGGTGAAGATAAGCCGGATAACGCATTGCAAGCTCTGTTGAAGGATAAAAACTGGCCCAATGATCCGCGCAAGGCCATGGCGTTACGCGCGCCCCTGATGCGCCTGTGCGCCCAATATCTTTATCAGGAACGTGCGGATGCCGGCCGCGCGAAAGACCCTGTTGCGCATTTCCATCTAAGCAATGGCGCGCGTATCGAGCGCATTAACTGGCTCGGCGATCAGTCGGGTAAAGGCCTGGCGCAATCGCACGGCCTGATGGTGAATTATCTGTACCGGCTCGGCGATGTCGAAAAAAATTACGAACGCTATGCTGGCGGTCATGTCACCGCATCGACGATGATTCGCGATCTATGCTAGGCGCGCAGCCTGCGCGTAATCGGCCCTGTTTCGCCGCTTCCAACAGGAAGGCCATCAATCCCGGTCAGAGGACAAACGCCGATCAGTGCGTTGGTCAAAAACGCTTCTGATGCGTTCGCCAGTGCGGCGCGTGAAATCGGGGCTTCGTGAAACGGAATGTTCTGCGCCATCGCCGCTTCCATGATAATACCGCGCATAATGCCCGCTAACGCGCCATTGCCAACAGGCGGGGTATAAAGCACGCCATCCGCCGCAATAAATATATTCGCCGCGCTGGCGCAGGCGATATCGCCGGCACTATTGCACATAAGCGCTTCATCCGCGCCCTGCTGAACGGCCTCGTTCCGGGCCAGAATATTATCCAGATAGTTAAGACTCTTAATCCGTGAGCTGACTGATTTTTCATTTCTGACATAAGAGGAGATAATCCCCCGCATCTGCACCGGAGGCGGCGGAGCAGAAACCACTGTCATTAAAATTACAGGCTCAACTTCTGACGGCGGCGCCACACCGCGCGCGCCCACGCCACGGGTAAGCGTCAGGCGAAGTGCGGCGCGCTCCAATGTCAAATGGTTTGCTTTCAACAGGTTTATCATCGCATCGGTAATTTCAACGTTTGAAAATGGCATCGGGATACCGAGCAATTCCGCCGCGCCAGACAGGCGCGCCAAATGCAGATTGGCGTGATGCACGGCCCCGTCAACCGCCAGCATGGTTTCGAAAATTCCATCCCCCAGCAAAAATCCACGGTCCCGGGGATCTATGCGCGCCTGTTCGATATTTTCATATGCGCCGTTCAGCCAGCAAATCATGCCGCACCCCGCCGGCGCACCGCATTCCACTCACCCGCAAAGCGCAGAAAATTACCAAGCAATACATGGCCGCCTTCCGTCAGAATTGATTCCGGATGAAACTGAACGCCGTATATGGGCAAGCTGTCATGCGCCAGCGCCATGATTTCACCATCCTCTGCACGGGCTGTCACCCGAAGCCGCCCCTCCGGCGGAATATCAACAGCCAATGAGTGATAACGCCCCGCCCGCAATGGATTTGGCAGCCCCTGAAATATTCCCGCTCCATCATGGCTGATCAGCGATGCCTTGCCATGACGCGGCTCAAGCGCCCGGCGCAAAGCCCCGCCAAAACTTTCGGCGATCACCTGATGCCCCAGACAGACGCCAAGCATGGGAATGCGCGAACCAAACGCTTTCACAATGTCAAGAGAGATTCCGGCCTGCGCCGGTCCGCATGGGCCAGGCGACAGCAATATCGCCTGCGGCGACAGAACAGAAATTTCATCAACGCTTATCGCGTCGTTGCGCACAACCCTGCGTTCAAACCCAAGCTCGCCCACATAGCGCGCCAGATTGTGCACAAAACTGTCATAATTATCGATCAGCAAAATCATGGCGGCACAATACCAAATGCGGTGAACAGCGCCCGCGCCTTGTCCAGGCTTTCGGCATACTCATCCATTGGCGCGGAATCTGCAACTATCCCGCCGCCCGCATGAAACACCGCCTGATGCGCATTCATGGCGATCGTGCGGATGGCAATATTCATATCCATGCCGCCATCAAAATCAATATATCCAAGACAGCCGCAATAGGGACCGCGTATGTGCGGCTCCAGTTGCGCGATGATCTGCATGGCGCGAATTTTCGGCGCGCCCGTGATCGATCCGCCAGGAAAAGCTGCGCGCAAAACATCAACAGGTCCAAGCCCTGGACGCAAAACACCCGTAACGGTCGAAACCAGATGATGCACGGAAGCAAAACTTTCCAGTAAGCATAGCGCAGGCACATCCACACTGCCATCCTGACACACACGGCTGAGATCATTGCGCAGCAAATCGACAATCATCACATTTTCAGCGCGATCCTTTTCGCTTTCCATCAGCGCACGCGCCAGCGCCGCATCCTGTCCGGAATTCATCCCACGCGGCCGCGTACCTTTAATGGGACGCGCCTCTACTTTTCCATTCTCTATCTTCAGAAACCGTTCCGGTGACGAAGACGCTATCGCAAATGCACCCATTTCGAGAAACGCTGAAAACGGTGCGGGATTGACCTCACGCAACCGGCGGTAAAAGCCGTAGCGGTCAAATCGTGGGCCCAGACCCAGTGTAAACCGTTGCGCAATATTGGCCTGAAAAATATCACCATCCAGAATGAAATCAATCACCTTCGCCACCGCATGCGCATATTCATATTGAGAAAAATTTGCCTTCCATTTTCCAATATCAAACCTGCCGGCTATTGCTGGCAGGGGCGCCGCGCGCGCCGCTACAAGCATTGCATGCAACCGCCCAAGCCGCACACGCTGATCCCGCCCCCCCACATCCTGTGTTACAATCCACGCGCGGCGCTCCATGCCATCAAAGGCGATGATTTGATCATAAAACCCCAGCGCCATGTCCGGTAAATGCATATCATCCGTACCCGGAACAGGAACCGGCTCCAGAAACCGGCCCATTTCATAACCAATATACCCCGCCGCACCGCCCTGAAATGACGGCAAACCTGGAAGCATTGGTAATCTGTTTCGCCCCAGCATATTTTCCAACTGGGCGAATGGTTCATTCTGCACCGCCAGATCATCCACGAATAGCTGGCCACCCCTCACCATTAGAGTCCGGTACGGATTTACGCATATGTAGCTGTAACGCCCCTGCCCCCCATCCTGCTGTGCGGAATCCAGAAGCATCGACCAGGCTTGTCCAGCCCATGGCGCAAAAGCCTGTAGGGGATCGAGATAGTCTATCTCTTCAACCGGCATGATCATTCGCTCAGGGGCGGCTAGCGCGCCCCGGTAAATCGCGCGGCAAGCCGCCCCAGCAATGGCCCCGGCGACGGCAGATATTGCGTCATGCCGCCAACACGCGCCTTCACTTTTTCAAATGCCAGCACATTCCCGATGCGGCGTTCGATAAAGCCGTGCATCGCATCCACATCATCACCGCCTTCGCCAAGCCAGTGTGTCACCACAGACGCCACCACCGCCGCCAATGTTGCCCGCTTTGTATAAAAATTAAAATCCGTAGACTGATCCCCCACTGCGCGCCATATCGTATCCACCGTACGGTACAGAAAAACCAGCCCCCCCGGAACATTCAGCGGCAATGCCTGCAAGGCCAGCGCCCTTCGCACCGCCTCACGATGTGGACGCAGCAACCCGATATAAATCCTTAAGGCTTCAGAAATGCGTTGCGACAGATGGATGTTATGCAAACCGCGCCGGAAAATCTCCTGCGCCAACATACGGTCCTTTGATGACCAGAAAACATCCAGCAAATCGATTACGCCATCCGGAAACGCAAGCAGCGCTAACCCGCTGTCCACGCCTGCGTCCTGCACCGCTGCCTGAAACATGCGCTCCGACCAACCGTCAAATGGCGCATGCGGAAGCGCTGCATCAAGCACCGCCTGACGAACGGCCGTCAAATAGTCTGTAGACGGATGATGTAACACACTCATTCGTCACTACCATCGCGTGATGCGGCAATATAATGTCCGATCTCGGTTTCAAACAGTAATTGACTTAAATCCTGCATCCGTTGGGGGTACAGAATGCCATCCAGATGGTCGCATTCATGCTGCACCACGCGCGCATGAAAACCGCGCGCCACGCGCGATAGCGGTTTGCCCGCCCGGTCCAGCCCTGAATAGCGGATATGGTTGTAGCGCGTCACCGCCCCGCGCAAACCCGGCACGGACAGGCATCCCTCCCAGCCCGTCTGCATGTCCTGGTCCAGCACTTCGATCACCGGATTGATCAGCACGCTCAGCGGCGCAGTGTGGTCAAACGCCTCCTCTCCCTCGGTTGCGTCTGTGCGTTCGCCGGGCGCCTGAAAAATGACCAGCCGCAGGGATTCATACACCTGTGGCGCCGCCAGCCCTGCCCCATTGGCGTCGATCATGGTTTCAATCATATCATCGATCAGCCGCTGAACTTCCGGGTCCAGCGGATCCTTTACAGGCAATGCCGGTTTGCGCAAAACCGGATGCCCCATGCGGGCGATTTTTCTGATTGTCATGCGCCTAATATGGCCTGCCACAACCCCAAGAGCAAGATGCGCTAATGCTGTAGCGCTTTTACAATATCCTCAACCATTTTTTTAGCGTCGGCGAACAGCATCATGGTGTTATCCCGAAAGAATAATTCGTTCTCGACCCCGGCATAACCCGACCCCATGCCGCGCTTGACGAACAGCACGGTGCGGGCTTTTTCCACGTCCAGAATGGGCATGCCATAAATGGCGCTGCTGCGGTCGGTCTTGGCCGCCGGATTGGTCACATCATTGGCGCCAATCACAAAGGCCGCGTCCGCCGCCGGAAACTGGCTGTTGATATCTTCCAGTTCAAACACATCATCATAGGAAACATTTGCTTCGGCCAGTAGCACATTCATATGCCCGGGCATGCGCCCCGCCACCGGATGAATGGCGTAGGAGACCTTGACCCCTTCGCGCTTCAGAATATCCGCCATCTCGCGCAAGGCATGCTGGGCCTGCGCCACTGCCATGCCATAACCGGGAACGATGATCACCGATCCTGCATTGCGCAGAATAAAGGCCGCGTCTTCCGCACTGCCGCGTCTGACCGGGCGGGTTTCGATCACACCGCTGGCTGCATTATTCGTAGCGCCAAAGCCGCCCAGAATGACGCTGAAAAACGAACGGTTCATGGCCTTGCACATAATGTAGGACAGAATTGCGCCGCTGGAGCCAACCAGTGCGCCGGTAATAATCAGTGCGGTGTTTTCCAGTGTAAAGCCAATGCCCGCCGCCGCCCAGCCCGAATAGGAATTCAGCATCGACACCACCACAGGCATATCCGCGCCGCCAATGGGAATGATCAGCGTCACGCCCAAAAACAATGCCAGCGCCGTCAGGCCCCAGAAAGCCGCATGGGATTCGCCGGCGCAGAAAACAATCGTCAGCCCGATCAATGCCAGGCCAAACAGGGCGTTCAGCGCATGCTGGCCGCGAAACACCACCGGCGCACCCGACACCAGTTCATGCAATTTCGCGAACGCCACCAGCGATCCGGAAAATGTCATCGCGCCAATGGCCGCGCCCAGTGACATTTCGATCAGACTGGCAAATTTGATACCGCCGGGTACGCCAAGCCCAAAAGCCTGCGGCGTGTACAGCGCCGAAGCCGCAACCAGCACTGCCGCCAACCCCACCAGACTGTGAAACGCCGCCACCAATTGTGGCATCGCCGTCATTGGAATGCGCCGCGCGATCACAGCGCCTATCGATCCGCCAATGCCCAGCCCGCCCAGAATCAAACCCCAGGTAAGCGGATCATATGCGCCCAGCATCGCCAGCGAGGTGCCAATCGCAATCCCCATTCCCAGCATGCCAAACAGATTTCCGCGCTGCGAAGTTTCCGGCGAAGAAAGACCACGCAGCGCCAGAATAAATAAAATCCCCGATGCGAGATAGGCCAATGCAGCAAGATTTGCGTCCACTATGGTTTCCTGGAAATGAAGCCTGTCTTCCTATGTCTGCTTTTTCCTGTACATGCCCAGCATCCGCTGGGTAACAAGAAAGCCGCCAAATATATTTACCGATGCAAGTATAAGAGCAACGAACCCCATGCCTTTGGAAATCATGCCGGTGGCTTGCGGCACGCCGGTCATGCTTGCCCCCGCCGCCAGCAGCGCCCCTACAACAATCACCGAAGAGATGGCGTTGGTGACCGCCATCAACGGCGTATGCAGTGCAGGCGTCACGCTCCACACCACATAATAGCCCACGAAAATCGCCAGGGCGAAGATCGACAACCGAAAGATAAAGGGATCAATTTCCATGGTTTGCTTCCATTTTTCCGCGCCCGCTGTCAGGCAAATTCCGTCTGTAGTGATGCATGCACGATCTTCCCGCCACGGGTCAATGCTGTGCCTGTTATGATTTCATCTTCCCAGTCAATCGCCAGGACACCACCGGCGGCAATCTGCGGCGTCAGAAAATTCAGCAGATTTCTGGCATAGAGTGCGGATGCGTCCGTCGCCAGCCTTCCTGGCATATTGCGATAGCCGATAATGCTGACCCCCCCAACCTCCACACATTCACCGGCTTTGCTTAAACTGCAATTGCCGCCCTGCTCTGCGGCCAGATCAACAATCACCGAGCCTGGCTTCATGCCGTGCACCATTGCTTCGGTGATCAGAACCGGCGCCGGACGCCCGGGAACAAGCGCCGTGCATATGGCGATGTCCTGCTTGGTCAGTGTATCGGCGATAAGGGCCGCCTGTTTGCATTTGAAGTCTTCGCTCATTTCGCGGGCATAACCGCCTTCGGTTTCCGCGCTGGCCATTTCGTCGCTGTCCACCATCACAAATTTGGCGCCCAGGCTTTCCACCTGTTCCTTTGACGCCAGCCGCACATCGGTCGCGCTGACGATTGCCCCCAGCCGCCTGGCCGTTGCTATCGCCTGCAACCCCGCAACGCCCGCCCCCATCACCAATACCCGCGCGGGCGCAATGGTGCCGCCGGGCGTCATCATCATCGGCATGGCGCGCCCGAACACATAACAGGCCTCAATCACCGCCCGGTAACCGGCAAGATTCGATTGCGAAGAAAGCACGTCCATTGATTGCGCGCGGGTGATGCGCGGCATCAATTCCATAGCGAAAGCGTCAATATGCCGGGCTGCATAAGCAGCAATCCCCGCCGCATCCTGATAGGGCGCCAGCATTCCAATCAACAGGGCGCCATGTTTGATATGCGCAATATCATCCGCACACGGACGCTGTACCGTAAAGATGATGTCCGCCCCGGATAAGGCTGCCTGCGGCGTATCCGCAAGGCCTGCCCCCGCCAGCACAAACGCTTCGTCCGTAATGAAAGCGCACTTGCCCGCGCCACGTTCCACACAAACCTCAAGACCAAGCGCCACAAGCTTCTTCACCGTTTCCGGCGTTGCGGCAACACGCGTCTCATGCGCCAGACGTTCGCGCAGGATTGCAATTTTCATAAGGGTAAAACCCGGCTGGCGGGCCTCATACTGAACAGCCGCCGTTTGAAAATGAGTGTATTCAGGTCAGAAAGGCCGCCATCAAAGCCAAAATGACGATAACAATGCCGCTCCCCCATTTTGTAAGGGTGAGGAACGTCCCCCACATCTCACGATGCGCTGAAATATCCATCTTGCCATGTTGGTGCTGTGCTGCCGCCATCTTGATCACTCCACTAAACCTGATTCGCCTGGGTATTATAGACCAGTCCGGGGCGGAACTTACACCACGCCCCGGCAATATTCCATGCCTGTAATACAGACCACTAATCATTGTGCTCCCCTATCCGATTTGACAAAAAGCCCTCAAATATCCGAGCAAATCCGTAGGTTAAAACCATTCTGAATTTCTAGAGCAGCCCGCAATTAGCTTGAGTCACCCCACCCACGGTGTCACCCCGGACTTGATCCGGGGTCCAGGGACAAAAACACAGGCTTTCCCTTGTAACCCTGGACCCCGGGACAAGCCCGGGGT
>JBMOMW010000018.1:0-24827 GCA_049325255.1 Pseudomonadota bacterium
AGCCGGAAAACCCGCTAAAGTCGCAATCACAGCCATCATGCGAAAGCTCATCGTCTTGGCTAACGCCTTGCTCAAAGCGGATCGATTGTGGCAGCCAAATCATGCTTGACCATCACGGATACTCTAACGCCTTCCCGCCGATTAGTCTCAATTATTACTGATATTTAGAATTGCTTGCCGGACCTGGACAATGCGCCAGGTTCTGTTGACATTCAGGATTCACAAATGGATGGGATGGAGATGCTTCGCTTCGCTCAGCATGACACATTGGTAGACTCCTGGATTGCTTCACTTCGTTCGCAATGACTATTGCGGCGGGATGAACCAACCTTATCAACAATAACCTAACGCCCGGGCGCGTTCTGGCCCCGTTGCGCCAGCAGGTCGAGCGCCACGTCGACGATCATGTCTTCCTGGCCGCCGACCATGCACCGTCTGCCCAGTTCCACTAAAATATCCCGCGTGTCGATGCCATAGGTTTGGGCGGCGGTTTCCGCGTGGCGCAGGAAGCTGGAATAAACGCCGGCATAGCCCAGCGTCAGGGTTTCGCGATCCACCTGCACCGGGCGGTCCTGCAAGGGGCGCACCAGTTCTTCGGCGGCGTCCATCAGCGCGAACAGATTGCAGCCGTGATTGAAGCCGATGCGGTCGGCATAGGCGATGAACACTTCCAGCGGCGCATTGCCCGCGCCCGCGCCCATGCCGGCCAGCGAGGCGTCAATGCGCACCGCGCCATGCTGCACGGCGATGACGCTGTTGGCGACGCCGCCGGACAGATTGTGGTGGGCGTGCATGCCCATTTCGGTTTTGGGGTCCAGCACCTGGGCATAGGCGTCAAAGCGTTCGGCCACATCATGCATCAGCAAGGCGCCGCCGCTGTCCACCACATAGACGCAATGCGCGCCGTAGCTTTCCATTTTTTTGGCCTGTTCGGCCAGTTGGGTGGGGGGCAGCATATGCGACATCATCAAAAAGCCCGACACATCCATGCCCAGCTTGCGGGCGTGCGCGATATGCTGCGCGCCGACATCGGCCTCGGTGCAATGGGTGGCGACGCGCACCGAACGCACACCGTGTTCCCACGCCGTGTCCAGATCCTTCGCGGTGCCGATGCCGGGCACCAGCAGCACGGTCAGCACCGTATCGCCGAAAGTTTCGCGCGCCGCGTCCAGCCATTCCCAGTCGGTATGCGCGCCAAAGCCGTAATTGAAACTGGAGCCGGACAGGCCATCGCCATGCGCGACTTCAATGGCGTCCACGCCCGCATCGGCCAGCGCCTTAGTGATTTTCATCACATGATCGACGCCATAGCGGTGCTTGATGGCGTGCATGCCATCGCGCAGGGTGACGTCCTGGATATAGAGGCGCTTGGGGGTTGTGCGCGTGTTCATGCGGGCGCGCCTGCAAAGCGGTGCGCGGCAATGCGTTCAGCGGTGCGCAGCGCGGCGGCGGTCATGATGTCGAGATTTCCGGCATAGGGCGGCAGATAATCGCCCGCGCCTTCGACCTCCAGGAAGATCGAGGATTTGATGCCGGAAAACTCCCCATAGCCGGGAATGCGCACCGGATTATTCGCGCCGAAGCGTTCGAACTGCACTTCCTGTTTCAGGCGGTAGCCGGGCACATATTCCTGCACCTCGGCCACCATGGCCTTGACGGACGCACTGATCGCCTCCGGTTCCGCATCGGCGGAAAGGCAGAAAATCGTGTCGCGCATGATCAGCGGCGGCTCGGCGGGATTGAGCACAATAATGGCCTTGCCGCGCCCGGCGCCGCCCAGAACCTCCACCGCATGGCGGGTGGTCTCGGTAAATTCGTCAATATTGGCGCGGGTGCCGGGGCCAGCCGACTTGCTGGCGACCGAGGCGACGATTTCGCCATAATAGACTTTGGCAACGCGGCTGATGGCGTAAACCATCGGAATGGTCGCCTGGCCGCCGCAGGTCACCATATTCACATTCATCGCGTCCAGATGCGCATCGCTGTTCACCACCGGAATGACATAGGGGCCAATGGCGGCGGGCGTCAGATCAATCATGATCTTGCCCGCCGCGCGGCACACCGCCGCATGCTGTTTGTGCGCGCCTGCGGAAGTGGCGTCGAACACCATTTTGATGGCGGCGAATTCCGGCATGGCGGTCAGCCCTTCGATGCCCTTATCGGTGGTGGCGATGCCGCGCGCCCGCGCCAGGGCCAGACCTTCCGACTGGGGATCAATGCCCGCCACCGCCGTTACCTGCAAAATTCTGGAACGGTTGAGAATCTTGATCATCAGATCGGCGCCAATATTGCCCGATCCGATGATGGCGCAGTTTACTTTTCCACTCACGCGATCAACCCCTGCTGCTCATGACGCCGCGCACAGAACCCAGCCCGGTGATATGCGCCTCGAACACATCGCCGGGGCGCGCCTCCACCATTGGCCCCAATGCGCCGGACAGAATGATATCCCCCGCGCGCAGCGGATAATCGGTTTTCGCCATGGTTTCGGCCAGCCATTTGGCCGCAAACAGCGGATGTCCAAGACACGCCGCACCCACGCCCACCGAAACGGTCGCGCCATTTTTGATCATCGCCATGCCACATCCGGCCAGATCAATATCAGTCAGTTTGCGCGGCGCCGCGCCCAGCACGAACATGCCGTTGGAGCCATTATCGGCAATCGTGTCGAGGATGCCGATTTTCCAGTCCGCAATGCGGCTGTCCACCACTTCCAGCGCCGCCACAACATAATCCACCGCTGACATCACATCGGCCAGCGTTAACTGTGTTGAGGTCAGATCGCGGCCCAGCACGAGGGCGATTTCCGCCTCCATGCGCGGCTGGATCAGCCGTGTACTGTCTATTTCGCGCCCGGACATATCGGTATCGGCGAACAGGATGCCGTAATCAGGCTGATCAATGCCAAACTGCTGCTGCACCACTTTTGAGGTAAGGCCGATCTTGCGCCCCACCATGCGGCGCTTTTCGCCCAGCCAGTAGCGCGTATTGACGGCCTGAACGGCGTAGGCGGATTCAATGTCGCCTTCCCTGAAGGCGGCGCTGATGGGCGCAATGGGCGCGCCCGGTAAATAGGCCGCACGCAACCGTGCGGCCGTTTCTTCTATCGCTGACATATCACCCCTTAATAAAGCCGGAGACGATGCGATTGAATTCTGGCGCCTTTTCCCATTGCGCCCAGTGGCCGCAATTCGGGAACACATGCAATTGCGCCTTCTGAATCCGGTTCAGCAGGAACAGCGACATATCGAGCGGAATCACCCGGTCCTCGCGGCCCCAGATCAGCAGCACGTCATGCTTCAGGCCCGCCAGATTTTCTTTCCACAATTCTTCCAGCGGCATGCCCTTGCGCATGCGCAACGGCGGGTTTTTTACGGTTTCCGGATCGGTCGCCGACTTGAAGCGCTGCTGATACAGTTCCTCGGTCAGCTCGGACTTATCGACCACCATGACATCGATGAACGCCTTCAGCTTCGCCATGGTCGGGCCTTCGCCTTCATAGAAACTGAACAGATGCTTGATGCCCTCCGATGGCCAGGGGGTGAACAGCGGCACTGACCCGCCCGGCCCCATCAGCACCAGCCGTCCGGCGCGATCGGGATAATCCAGCGCGAATTTCAGCGCCGTGCCGCCGCCCAGCGAATTACCGATGAAATGCGCCTTGTCGATTTTCAGTTCATTCAGCATATCGCGAATGACTTCGGCAAAGAACGCAAACAGTCCGGTGTCCGGGCGCACCTTGTCGGTTTTGCCGAAGCCAGGCAGATCGATCATGATGCAGCGGAAATGTTTGGACAGTTCTTCCACATTGCGCTGATAGTTCGACCAGCCGGTTGCGCCCGGCCCGCCGCCATGGATCAGCACCAGCGGATCGCCGGAACCGGCCTCATTATAATGCACGCGCACCTTGCCCGCCTGTACGAACTTGCTGGTGCTTGCTTCTGTGTGTGCCATTTTTCTTCTCCCTGCTGTTTGGTTCTTGTTGTTTGAATTTATCCGGCGCGCTTATGGCCCCAGATGCTGCCCGATGTATGTTGCGTGACATGCCAGGTGGCGTCATCAATCACCCGCGCCCCCCAGCCATATTCCACTTCAAAGCCGGACGGCGATTGCATGTAGAACGACACCATATGGTCGTTGGTGTGCTTGCCCAGATCCATGCCCAGCTTGATGCCGCGCTCCTTCACCAGATCATGGGTGGATCCAACATCGTCGAGACTTTTCGTTTGCAGCATGAAATGGAACAACCGCTTGGGCAGCCCGATGGGCGCAAGGGCCAGCGTGTGATGGCGCGGATTGCAATGCAGGAACACCAGATCGATGCTGAATTTCGGGGCCAGCTCCATGGTGATGTAGTCGCTGATCAGAAAGCCAAGCTGGTCTTCATAAAAATGCCGGGCGGCTTTGATGTCAGGCACGGTCAGAACAATATGACCAAGCCCCTGCTCGCCGGTCTGGAAACCGGAAATCGGGCGGGCGGAATGGAACGGCTGATCGAACACGACCTTCGGCCCGTAAAAAATTTCAGTTCGCAAGCCCGCCGGATCCTTGCAGTGGATCATGTCCACCACGGCGCGGGCTTTTTTCTCGTCGTCGGTGGCGCGAGTGGTTTCGACGCCGCCTTTGTTCAGCTTCGCTTCCAGCGCTTCCATCTGCGCCTTGCCGGAGACCTCAAAGCCCGCAAAGATAATATCGTCTTCACCCGACGGGTGCAGCATGAAGCGGCGGCTCATTTCATCCATGCGCAACAGGGTGGCTCCGTCGCTGCCTTCGCCCGCCACCATCAGGCCCAGCACATTCGCGGCAAAATCCCGCCACGCCGCCATGTCTTTGACGCCGATGCCCAGATATCCCAGGCTGCCGACCTTTGCTTCTACCTGCTGTGCCATGTTCGTCTCCCTATAACCCTAGTTTCTGGGGCAGATTGATGCCCCCTGATGGTGTGGCCACGCCGCGCGCGGCAAAGCCCCCATCGCAGTTTATGACGGTTCCGGTCGCCATGCGCGAATTTTCTTTCGACGCCAGTAAAACATAAGCCCCCGCATAATCGCCGGGACTGGGAAAATCCGCAATCGGCATTTTCCCCTTGATAAGCTCCTGCAAGGGGATGCTGGCGATCGAGCGTTCCGCCAGGCCCAACGCCGCCGGACCACGCAGATCAGTGGGGATGGCGCCGGGCGCCACGCCATTGACCCGCACATGGGGCGCACATTCAAACGCCAATTGTTTGATCAGGCCCACCACCGCATGTTTGGACGCGGTATAAAGCGGCCCGCCGCCATCGGGGTAAAAGCCCGCATTGGAAACCGTGAATATCATGCAGCCCTGGCTTTTCACCAGTTCGCGCTGCGCCGCCTTCGCACCTAGAAGATAGCCCTTCACATTGACAGCGAACAGTTCATCGAACGCCGCCGAAATGGCGTCTTCGGGCAGATCGGCCAGCTTCGCGCCATAATCCCAGATCGCCGCATTGCCGATAAAAATATCCAGCCTGCCAAATTTTTCCACTGCCGCCGCCACCGCGCGCTGATGATCTTTCAGCTCGCGCACATCGCCCTGGGTGGCGCAAACGCCTTTGCCGAGATGCGCCGTCAGTTCGGAAATTTTATCCGGCGATTTATCCAGCACGGCAATCTGCGCACCCTCGGCGATGAAGCGTTCCGCCACCGCCGCGCCCAGGCCGGAAGCCCCGCCGGTTATCAACGCCACCCGTCCGTCAAGCCAGCGCATTTATGTTTCCTTTTGCCGATATGCGCTCACGCATATGCGCCGCCCTCAAGATCAACCAGCACATTATCACCTTCGCGCTTGACGGGATAATATTTCACCGCCTCGGTGGCGGGCGACATTTTCACCTTGCCGGTGCGGATGCAGAACCGCGCCATATGCAGGGTGCATTCCACCGTGCCGTCCTCAACATAGCCCTCGGACAGCGACCAGTCGCTATGGGTACAGGTGTCGCCAATGGCGAAAAACTCGCCGTCCAGATTGAAGATGGCAATGGGTTCCGGCCCCATATCGATGCGTAGTCCCATATCGGTTGGCACGTCCGCCGCCGCGCATACTTTTACAAACGCCATAAAATATTCCTGTCCATAAGCTATGTCCGTTCAGGTTATAACAGTGTCCTTTCATGGCGCAAAGCGGCATAGGAAGATGCGCAACCAGCACAATCCAGTATATTGAATTCAAGTGGCGCTTTACTGGCTTTGCGCCGCTGAATGCGTCATTGAATGCCTGATCTTAACTGATTATCTCTGTGTAGCGCCTGAAAGGATAAAGAGTGCGCAATCTCACAAAAGCCGGTGTGGTGGCCGTAATTCTGGGCCTTGGCGCTGCTGCGCCTGTCCTTGCGGGCCCGCCTGTGGATGCAGGCCGCAACGCAGTGATGGAGTTCCAGAGCCTGCAAGTGTTGGCCCGACAGGGTAATGCCGGGGCGCAAGCCGGTCTTGGCTTCATGTATGAAACGGGCGAGGGTGTTCCCAGAAATTATGCTGCGGCTGCACACTGGTATCTAAAGGCCGCCCAGCAGGGTTATGCGGCGGCCCAGACCAGCCTTGGCCTACTTTACGAAGAGGGCAAAGGCGTTGCCCAGGATTATGCGATTGCGGCGCAATGGTATCAAAGGGCGGCGGATCAGGGCGATGCCGAGGCGCAGAACTATCTTGGCATGCTGTACCTTGATGGCAAAGGCGTGCGGCAGAATTACGCGCTGGCGGCGCAATGGTTTCAGAAATCCGCCACTCAGGGAAATGCCGATGCGCAGGCCAGCCTGGGCTTTTTATATCTGGAAGGTAATGGCGTCCGCCAGGATTATACGCAGGCCGCCCAGTGGTTTCAGCGTTCCGCCGCGCAAGGCAATGTGGTAGCGCAGACCAGCCTGCGCTTCATGCAGGAGCGCGCCGAAGACGAAGCCCGTTTGGAATACCGCAACCAGATCGAAGAACAAGCGGCGCGCGACAATTATTACAGGCATTTGAGATTGCGGCAGGAATGGGCCTTTCAGGAGCAAATCAGGCAGAATAGAAGGCACCGATGGGAAGATCAGTACTGGGGGCATGACCGGCGCAATAGCTGGACGCGAGATGAACGTGATCATCGGGGGTATGCGCCGCGAAATACCGATCATCGGACGCCGCCCGGACAATCAGAGCGCGAACGCCCCGTACAGGAGCGCCCCTTACAGGAACGTCATGAAGCGCCCCCGCCTGCACCGCCCATTCAGGTTTCGCCGCAACCGGCGGAGCCAGTGCCGGCCATAACCAGACGGGGGGACGGTATTGACGCCGGACCTGGCCGGACCATTTCAGAAGCGCCAGCTGGGCCTGGCCGCACCGCCCCAGCGCTGGTGGAACCCGTGTCGGAGGCGCCACCAATGCCGGCGGCGCCAATAGAATCCGTCGCCGACCAGAATGCCGCCGCTCAGGCGGAAGCAATACGCGTGCAGGCAGAACAGGCCGAGGCATTGCGTATTCAGGCAGCACAAGCCGAAGCAGCCGCGCAAGCCGAAGCAGCCGCCGCCGCGCAAGCCGCCCAGGCAGAACAGCAGCGCGCTGCTGAGCAGCAAATGCTAGAACAACAGCAGCAGCAACAACAGGAACAGCAACAACAGGAGGAAGAACAACCGCTTCAGGGTGAGTGATAATAAGCCAATCGGTATTATCTGCGCCAAAGCGCCGAAGCGCACCCCCATCCGCTGTCATTGCCACTTCGCTTCGCTTGCTATGATGCAGAGTGGCCCCTCAAAAAAACATGCTGAGATTGTTGGAGAGCACGGTGGACTGATCAAGTGTGATGTCGCGTGTGACGATTTCCCAGCCCAGTGGCGTTTCGGCGCGGCGGATCAGGTCCGTGCGCCCGCCCACCAGATGATCAACCTGGCGTTCAAGGCGCGAACGGTACAGATGAAAATAGGAATGCACGATATAGGAGTCCGGCGCGCCGCCTGCCTCCACGCGGACATTGCTGATCATATGCCGGGTGCGTGACGGCGGCTCTTCGGCCCAGGCCATGCCGGTTTCCAGGCGTTTCAGGCGGATGTGAATCGACGCTTTGGTGTCGTCGAACAGAAAGCTTTCATCATCGCGCGAATATTCATGGTCGCGTTCGCGCGCCTGCCGGTTGAAGGTCAGCGGCATGCGATAGCGTATTTCATCAGCCAGATGCGCATACCAGTCGCGGTAGCGGCGCTGATCCAGCAGGGCGGCTTCCGCATACAGAAACTGTTCCAGTTCCCATTGCAGTTGCGGGGTGACGGCGGGCGCTGTGGCGGGCCTGCTGGCGGCGCTGGACATGGCTTACTCCTCCGCTCTGGTTTTGACTTCGGCGGGATAGAGCGACGCCCAGTCATCGGTGGCGATCATCTTGCCCCAATGGCTGTAAAAACCGCGCGCCGCTTCCTCGCCATAGACATTGCCGATGACGCCGGGCCATATCGGATCATTGGCGTTGGTGTGGCCTTTGCCCATGCCAGTATTGAACAGCGCCTGGCGCGATTTGAAACCACGCAGCCCTTTCTGGATCATCACCCAGTTTTCGCCGTCATCCTGTTCCAGAATGCCGCCGACACTGAAGGTGCGCATAACCCCCAGGCGATATTCTTCTTTCACTTCTGGCGGCGCGTTTTTATCCACCACCGTCACCGCCCAGACCTCGATTTCATTCGGCCCGCGCGGATGCCAGGCGCGCAGGGTCTGCACACCGGGCAAAAATGACAGGCTTGGAAAAATCGTCATATGCGCGCCGTTGATGCGATCGGCGCGGGCATCGCCAAGGCGCTCACGGCAGGCCTCGCGCGATTCCCTTGCGTAATATTTGCCCGCCTTGGGCCCGATCAGCCCCAGCAGCAGCCGGTCCTCGCGATCCTCGACGGGAATGAACTTATCCGGGCCGCTGAAAAATCCGGTGCCATGACCGCCGACCGTGGCGCGGAATTGCAGGCCCTTGTCCGGCCATTTGGCGAATTCCGCCGGCACGCCGTCGGGCAGGGCGGCAATAGTCGGCGACACATGCGATACTGGCGCATGATACATGTCGCTGCAAAATTGCTCGGCGGCGAATTTCCAGTTGCAGCCGATCACCCATTTGGTGACGCCGCCCAGCACCTCGGTGCCGCCCTCCATGCGGTCCAGAAACGCGTCCATATAGAATTTTGCCTCGCCCAAATAGACATCGAGCGTGGGCGCATTAGCGTCCCAGGTGGCGAAGACCAGCCCCTTATAGGTTTCGACCTTGGCGGTCTGTTTGGCGCCCCAGGCCTTTTTGTCGATCTCGTTAAAATAAGCGTTCGCCTCAAACGGCACATTGACGAGATCGCCGGAAGTATCATAGGCCCAGCCGTGATAGGAGCAGGTGAAGCTGCGCGCATTGCCGCCATCGGCGCGGCACAGCTTCATGCCGCGATGGCGGCATTGATTGAGGAACACGCGAATAGACATGTCTTTCTGGCGCACCACCAACACCGGGTCTTCGCCAATATAGGTGGCGAAGAAATCACCGGGCTTTTGAATTTGCGCCTCATGTGCAACAAAAATCCAGGCGCGGCCAAAAATCCGTTCCAGCTCAAGCTGATAAAGCTTTTCATCGGTATAAATGCGCGGGTCCAGGGCGCCGCGCGTTTCATCCGCCAGGTCCAGAACGGCAGCCCGCGTCCAACCGGTAGGGCCGGAAAGGCTGGAAATAAGCTCGTCTGCGCCGGGCATATTGCTCCCCTCTTTTCTATTAATGATTATCTCTTTAGCATATCGCAGGTTCAGGTATAGTCTAAGCGAAAATATAAAAGGGGAGACGGCGTACAGGATGCCGCAAGACGCCTACATTATGGAGGATCGCGCGCGCGGCCTGTTCAAGGTGGCGCGTACAGCCTTTGTTTCCCAGGACGTGCTGGCAGAGGAACAGGCGCGGATATTCGAGCGTTGCTGGCTGTATCTGGGCCATGAATCCGAGCTGGCGAAACCGGGTGATTTCGTCACCCGCGCCATTGCTGGACGCAATCTGATTTTTAACAGGAACAAGGACGGCCTGGTCAGCGCCTTCTACAACACCTGCACCCATCGCGGGGCCTTTGTATGCCGCGAAGCCAAAGGCAATACGAAGGTCTTTCAGTGCTTTTATCATGGCTGGGCATTTTCCGACGATGGCAGGCTGATCGACCAGCCCGGCAAGGAAGCCTATTGCGAAGGCTTCAATGATAAGGGCGCCAGCAATCTGGCGCGCGTCGAACGGCTGGAAAATTACCGGGGCTTTTATTTCATTAATTTCGACAGAAACGCAATCAGCCTTGAAGACTATCTGGGCGATGCACGGCCCTTCATCGATCTGGTGGTGGATCAGGCCGAAACCGGCATGGAAATTATCGGCGGCACGCAACAATACGCCATCGACGCCAACTGGAAACTGCTGACTGAAAACAGCGTCGATGGCTATCACGCCATGACGACGCATGCGACCTATATGGATTATCTGGGCAATAGCGGCGCATTGGCGCGGGTCGGCATGGCGGGCGGTGCGCATGCGCTGGGCAATGGCCATGCGGTGATCGAATATACCTCTCCCTGGGGCCGGCCGATTGCGCAATGGGTTCCGACCTGGGGCGAAGCGGCCCAACAGGATGTGGCCGATATCAAGGCGCGGCTGGTTGCCCGCACCGGGCCGGAAAAGGCAGAACGCATGGCCAGCCTGAACCGCAATCTGCTGATCTTTCCCAATCTCATCATCAATGACGTGATGGCGATTACCGTGCGCACTTTTTACCCGCTTAGCCCGGATCGCATGACCGTCAACGCCTGGGCCATGGGGCCGCACGAGGAAAATGCGGCGATGCGCGAGCGCCGCCTGTTCAACTTCCTCGAATTTCTCGGACCTGGCGGATTTGCAACGCCTGACGATGTCGAGGCATTGGAAATGTGCCAGCGCGGTTATAAAAACATTCAGGCAGTAGGCTGGAACGATATATCCAAGGGCATGCTGCGCGAAAAACCCGGAACCAATGATGAATTGCAGATGCGCGCCTTCTGGCGGCACTGGAACCTGTTAATGACCACGACACCGATGGAAGCTGCAGCGGAATAAGTAAGGGAGCGTTACACGGATGGAAAAACAGTCAACCAATAACCGCAGCCAATATGTCATCGATGATGGCGATAGCGGGCTGTTCAAGGTGGCGCGCAAAAGCTTCGTCGATGACGCGGTGCTGGCGGACGAGCGGCAACGGATATTTGAGCGTTGCTGGCTGTATCTGGGCCATGAATCCGAGCTGGCGAAACCGGGTGATTTCGTCACCCGCGCCATTTCCGGGCGCAATCTGATTTTTAACCGCGACCGGGGCGGCGCGGTCAACGCCTTCTACAACACCTGCACGCATCGCGGCGCCATGGTGTGCCGCGAGGCTAAGGGCAATTCGAAGGTATTTCAGTGCTTCTACCATGGCTGGGCCTTTTCCGATGAGGGCAGGCTGATCGATCAGCCTGGAAAGGAGGCCTATTGCGAAGGCTTCAATGATAATGGCTCCAGTAATCTGGCGCGGCTGGAACGGCTGGAAAATTATCGCGGCCTGTATTTCCTCAATTTTGACCGCAACGCGGTACCGCTTGACGTCTATCTGGGCGGGGTGAAGGAATATATCGATCTGGTCATGGATCAGGCCGAAACAGGCATGGAGATTGCGGGCGGCACACAACAATATGCAATTGACGCCAACTGGAAACTGCTGTGCGAAAACAGCATTGATGGCTATCATGGCGGCGTCACCCATGCGACCTATATGGATTATCTCGCCAATACCGTGGGCAGCATGACCAATTCTGGCCTGGGCGGCGGCGGGCGTCAGCTTGGCGGCGGACATGCGGTTATTGAATATGCGGCCCCCTGGGGGCGGCCCGTGGCGCAGCATGTGCCGGCCTGGGGCGAAGACGGCAAACAGGATATTGTGGCTATCATGGCCCGGCTGACCCGGAACTTTGGCGAGGAACGCGCCAGGCGCATCGCGTTGATGAACCGCAATATTCTGATTTTCCCGAACCTGGTGCTGAACGACATCATGGCGGTCACCCTGCGTTCCTTCTATCCTATTGCGCCCGATCGCATGCATGTCAACGCCTGGGCGCTGGCGCCCAAAGAAGAAACCCCGGCGATGCGCGAACGCCGCCTGTTCAACTTCCTGGAATTTCTCGGCCCGGGCGGGTTTGCTACGCCCGATGATGTGGAGGCGCTGGAAATGTGCCAGCGCGGCTATAAAAATCTGCACGCCGTCGCCTGGAACGATATTTCCAAGGGCATGAACCGCGAGCAGCCCGGCACCACCGACGAATTGCAGATGCGCGCCTTCTGGCGGCAATGGAATAGCCTGATGACGCAGAAGGAGGCGGCCGAATGAGCCAGACAATGACAAAGGGCGCCAATGCCCCGGAAATGACCCGCCATGATTTTGAAGATTTTCTTTATATGGAGGCAGCCCTGCTCGATGAGTGGCGGCTGACGGAATGGCTGGCGCTGTTTACCGATGATGCGCGTTACATGGTGCCATCCACCGATTGCACCGATGCCTCGACGCCCGCCAATTCGCTGTTTTACATCGCCGATGACCGGTTCCGTCTGGGCGAACGGGTGTTGCGGCTGAACAAAAAAACCGCACACGCGGAATGGCCGCGCTCCAAAACCCGGCACACGGTGCATAATGTCCGTATTCGAAGTGTTGAGGGCAATGTCTATGCGGTGACATGCAATTTTGTCACCTACCGCACCAAGAATGATGTGACCAACACCTATATTGGCCATCATGAATACAAGATTGTGGTGGGTGCGGACGGACCGAAGATCACCGAAAAACGCTCAGTGCTGGATCTGGATTCGATCCGTGCGCTGGGTAAGATCAGCATTATCATTTGAGGTGGAAACGATGAGCGCGGATTTCAGATACAAAAAGCTGGGCTATGTGGCGCTGAATGTCACCGATATGGAAAAGTCGGCGAAATTTTATGAAAATATGGTGGGGCTTGATCCATCCGGGGATGGCGCGGATGGCTGCAAGTTTTTCCGGTGCAGCAATGACCATCACAATATCATTCTCTACCCCGGAAAGGTTGGCGGGCTGAAGCGCGTTGGCTGGGAAATGGAGGATGACCGCAATCTGGACATGGCGTTCGGGCATTTCAGTGAGATCGGCCTGAAGCCGCACTGGCTTGATGCGGCGGAATCAAACGCCCTGAGCCAGGGCCGCACCTTCCGCATGATTGAGCCTAACACTGGCGCGACATTTGAATATTACGCAACCATCACCCAGTTTGTGCCAAACTATTCGCAGAAAATCACCAAGATCGCACGGCTGGGCCATGTGGTGCTGAGCGTGGTGGATTTTGACAAGACGCTGAAATTCTTCACCGAACAGTTGAACTACCGGGTGTCCGATTATATCAGCGGCATCATCGCTTTCACCCGCTGTTTTCCGAACCCCTATCATCACAGTCTGGCCATCGGCAAAGCGAATGAAAACCGGCTGAACCATGTGAATTTCATGGTTACGGATATTGATGATGTCGGCCGGGGCAATGTGCGCGCGCGCCAGACGCAGGTGCCGATTGTATATGGGCCGGGGCGGCATCCGCCATCGGACAGCATCTTTCTTTATTTCCTCGATCCCGATGAAACCACCATTGAGTTCAGTTTCGGCATGGAGGAATTTCCCGAACATAATGCCCGCCCGCCGCGCATGCTGGCCGCCGGGCTGGAAACCATTGATTATTGGGGCGGCTTTCCCGACCCCCGTTTCGCCGCCAAGGGCGTCATTGAAACCGCAGGATAGGAGAGAGCCATGAGCGGAGCACATGCAGGGCGCGTCGCCATTGTCACCGGCGCGGCACAGGGCATCGGGCGGGCGATTGCCGAACGGCTGGCGGCGGAAGGCGCCAATCTGATGCTGTCAGATTCCAACGGGGATGGGCTGAAAAAGGCCGTCGATAATGTGGCCGGCAAAGGCAAGGTGGAGATCATCACCCATGTTGGCGACATGGCCCAGGAGGATGTGGTCAACGCCATGGTGGACGCCACCATGAAACGCTGGGGAAAAATCGATATTCTGGTCAATAATGCGGGCGGCGGCGTGATCAAACCGTTTCTGGAACATACGCCGGAAACCCTGCGCCTGACCATTGACCGCAATCTGTGGACGGCCATCTGGTGCTGCCGCGCGGTGCTGCCACATATGAAGGCCGCAAAATATGGCCGCATCGTCAGCATCGGCGCAGACAGCGTGCGCAATGGTTTGTGGGACCATGCGGCCTATAATGCGGCCAAGGGGGGCGTACACGGATTAACCAGCGGGCTGGCGCGCGAATTTGCGGGCGATGGCATTACCGTCAATACGGTGGCCCCCTGCGCGGTGGCGACGCCACAACTGGAAGCCTTCATGGGAAAAGGCATCCCGCTGATTGAAAAATTTATCGGTGTCATTCCCATGGGCCGCCCGGGCGACATGCGCGAAATTGCCTCCGCCGTCAGCTATTTTGCCTCCGAAGAAGCATCCTTTGTCACGGGCCAGGTGGTCAGCGTCAATGGCGGCAGCACGATGCTCTGAACACGGAATATTTACATGAAAACCATCGATATCCACGCCCATATTGTGCCGCAGGATTTTCCCGTTGACCCGTCGGGCGGCAAAAATGACCGCTGGCCCTGCATGCAGTGCGATGCGAAAGACCCGGCCAAGGCCACCGTCATGATCGGCGGCAAGCCGTTCCGCCCGGTGGATGACCGCTGCTGGAATGTGGATCGGCGTCTGAGCTTTATGGCCGAAGACGGTGTGGATGCTCAGGTGCTCTCGCCGATGCCGGAACTGCTGTCCTACTGGTTTGATGTCGAAGAAACCGTGGTGATGGGCCGCCATATCGCGCAAACTCTGCGCAACATGATTGATAAGGCGCCCGCGCATTTTTATGGGCTGGGCATGGTTCCCCTGCAAGACCCGGACAGGGCGGCCGAGGAACTTGCCGTGCTGAAACGTGATTATGGGTTGCACGGGGTGCAGATTGGCACCCATGTGATGGGTAAGGATCTGGGCGATCCACGCTTCAAGGTGTTTTTCGCCGCAGCGGCGGAACTGGGCATGGCGGTTTTTGTGCATGGGCTACAGCCGGTGGGCGAAGAACGCTGGGGCGCCAATCCGCTGATGGGCGGCCTGCTGGGCTATCCGCTGGACAGCGCCATTGCCGCCGCGTCACTGATCAATGGTCAGGTGATGCACGCGCATCCAAGCCTGCGCCTGGGCTTCAGCCATGGCGGCGGTTCCGCCATGACAGTGATCAACCGCCTGCAAAAGGTTTGGAAAAGCGCGCCGCAAATGGCGGCGATGATGCCGGAAGCGCCGCTCGAAACCGCGCGCAAATTTTATTACGACACGCTGGTCTATGAACCCGCTTTGCTGCGCGCGGTGAAGGAACTTTTTGGCGCGGACCGGTTGATGATCGGCACCGATGATCCTTTCCCGATCCGCCAGACAAAACCCGGCGGCTTCCTGCGTGAATGCGGTGTTACCGAGGCCGAGCTTCCCGGCATTCTGGGCGGCAACGCCCTGCGCTTTCTGGGCATTGCCGGATAAGAGCCTGTTTTTTCTGCGGACTGCTTAACAGCTTACGCCCCCTGTACCACCTTGGCGGCGCGCAGGCGGGCCAGATCTTCATCCGTGAGGCCAACCAGACCACCCAGTATTTCATCATTGTGCTGACCATATTCAGAGATCAGCGGGCGCAGGCGGCTATCCGCGTGCAGGGTGCGCAGTGGCGTGTTGGGCATTTTGATATCGCCCCGGCCATCATTGACGGTGACCTGTGATCCGCGCGCCGCGACCTGGGGCAGGTTCATGCTCTCTTCCATGGTCAGGTAGCGGGTCACCGGGCTGCCGCCATCGCTGATGATTTTTTCGGCCTCTTCGGCTGTATAATCCTTTGCCCAGTCCTCAACCGCCGCCATCAGATCTTCCCACGCCTCGAAATGCTTTGTGGTGTTGAGCGGAAATCTATCCACCCATTCCGGTTTGCCGATGGCCGCCAGCAAATCGGTCAGATTTTTTGGAGTGATCGGGGCGATCATGAAAAACCCTTCTTTCGCCTTGATCGGGATATTGACGGGCGAGCCGTACTTCATTGGAAACTGGGCTTCCTGATATTCAAAGCCCAGCACATTGTGCATCACATCCAGCATGGCAATATCGATACGCTCGCCTTCACCGGTGCGTTCGCGGCGGAACAGCGCCGCCGTCATGGCCGCCATGGCGTGGGTGGCGCTCATATAATCTGCTGTCGCATCATTGGCGCGCATGGGTTTTTTCAGTGCGGGTTCAACCGCCATTTTAGCAAGCTCCCACCCGCTTGCCGCGTGAATGATCGGGGCATAGGCGGCCAGTCCCGCCGCCGGGCCGGATTGCCCAAAACCACACACCGAGGCATAAATGATGTCAGGCTTGCGCGCCCGCACGGCATCGTAATCAAGGCCATATTTTTTCATTACGCCGGGGCGGTTGTTTTCAAAAACCACATCGCATTTTTCGATCAATCTGAAAACCAGATCAAGGCCTTCTGGCGTGGTCATATCAATGGAAATGCTTTTTTTGCCCGCATTAAGCTGGGCAAAATTTGTGCTCTTGCCTTTGCGGCGCGGTACGGTGGTCCGCACCAGATCCCCGCCGGGCGGCTCCAGCTTGATGATCTCGGCCCCCAGATCGGCCATCAGGCGGGTGGCGTATGGGCCTGCAATATACGACGTGAAATCCAGCACTCGCACACCTGCAAGCGCTCCCGCTTTTACGGCTGAATCCGCCATCTCATTTCCTCCCGTATGTGTGGTTTATTATCCGGTGAAAAAACGCTCCCTGTTCTGTTAACCGCGCCTGCCAGGCCGGTGACAGGGAGTGTAACGGTATAAATCGGATTTCGGCAAGAGATCGTCGCGCCTGAATGAACGGGTGACATGTTGATCCGTATCAAGGTATTGTCGTTATTAGCGAATATTATCCGCCTGTGATGTGGCTAACCAAAGGGAGAAAGCCCATGAGACTCGGAAAGATATTAATCCCGTTAACCGGTGCTGATTCAGACCAGCGCGTCCTGCGCATCGGGTTGAACACCGCCAAGCGTTACGCTGCGCATGTTGAGTGCCTGTTCGTGAACCGTAACCCAACCGATGCGCTTCCCATCGCGGGTGAGGCTTTGACCGGGCAGATTGCGACCGAACTGGTCAATGCCGTCAGCGAGGCAAACAAACGCCAGTGTGGACGCGCCAAAGAGGCATTTCTCAATGCGCTGAAAGAAGCTGGCATTGAGGAATCCGTGGTTCAGCCGGGCAAAAATAAACCGACCGCAACCTTTACCGAGACCATGGGCGACCCGGCCGAGCGCACAGCGGTCGCGGCGCGGCTGGCGGACATGACAATGTTCCCGGTATCGGATTTTGCCTATGAAATTGAGCCGACGCTGATGGAGGCGCAGCGCCCGTGCCTGCTGATCCCGGCCGAGAGCAATCTGCAAATCGGCAAAAAGGTGATGGTCGCATGGGACAGTGGTCCAGAGGCCGCACGCGCATTATCCGGCGCCTTGCCGCTGCTGGAAGAAGCAGCTGAGGTAACTGTCGTCACCGCGCAAAACCGCGAGATGGACGCCTTTGCCATGGATGCCCTGCAATCTTATTTAAGCTGCCACGGCATCACTGTGCGCGCCAAACAGGTGCCGCTGGGCAGCGCGCCGGTTGGCCAGGTCATCCTGGCAACTGCGAAAGATCTGGGGGCGGACTTGCTGGTGATGGGCGCCTATGGCCACAGCCGCATCCGTGAACTGATCCTCGGCGGGGCTACGCGCTATGTGATTTATAACGCGAAGCTTGCCGTGATGATGGTGCATTAGCCGGCTGCTCAAAGTTTTTTAGACTTTGAGCACATCCTGAAGATGTTCGCCCAACTGATATGGCGTCAGGTGGGTGAGGTCTTTGTGCAGTTCGGCCTTGACCAACTTTGCAGCCTGCGGATCCATATCGGCGCGCAGATCGCCCAGGGCTTTTGGCGGCGCCACCAGAATCAACTGCTCGTATGCATGCCCATTCAATCCCTCCTTGATGGCCTTCGCCACCTGCTTGATGAATTCATGCTTGGCGTGTTCGTGCGGGTCTGTGGGCGGTGCCATGGCGCGGCGTCCGGGACCCGCAGTGCTGAAACTGACGCCTGGGCGGTCGCTGCCGATTTCACGGCTTTGCAGCCTGTTGCCGATTAAATCATGATCAAGGGCGGGGACGAGGCCTGTGCCGGGTCCCTCGTTCAGAAAAATGCGCGCATGCGCCCCATCGGCCACCACGACCCAGGTTTTTTTATGCTTGATCTTCATCTGTTTACTCCAGTGTTTCCAAATCCAGTTTCAGGGCCAGCAAGCGCAATATATCCTTCAGCGCGACGACGCCGGCGAGATGCCCTCCATCAACGACCAGCAGGCGGCTATTACCGCTTCGCTGCATGAGGGAAATTGCCCATACGGCATCGGCGTTCGCATCGATCATATTGTCTGGCGAGCAGGGCGACATGATTTCGCGAACCTGAACAGTGTGCCACTGTAATTGGGGAACATGTTTGATCTGGCTCAAACCAACCGCGCCCAGCAGACGATTTTCTTCAACAACCGGAAACATGTCATGACCATGGACATAGACATAATCATCCACCAGTTCGCGCAGGCTTAGATGTGGTGGCACGCTAACCGGATTGCGGCTCATAAAGCGGTGCACAGGCTGGCCTTCCAGGGCCTGGCGGGTGCGCAACTGCGTATAGGACGAACCGGCGGCGCTGTTGAGGAACAATCCAATCACCGCGATCCACAGACCGCCAACAATATCGCCCTGTAAAACCTTAAGCACGCCCAGCACGATAAAGCCAATCCCGAAGGCCGCGCCAATTTGTGACGCATGCCGCGTCGCCCAGCGCATATTGCCTTTCCATTGCCACAGTGCTGCGCGCAATACCCGCCCGCCATCCAGGGGAAATGCAGGAACAAGATTGAATGTCGCCAGCATGGTGTTGATCATGGCGAGATAGAATAGCAGTGCGCTAAACGGCGTCTGGTTATCCTCCGGCCCGGCAATAGTGGCGGCAATGAAAAATCCAAAAGCCAGCAGATAGCTGGAAACCGGCCCCGCAATCGCCATCAGAAACTCAATCTTGGGGCTTTGCGGTTCATCTTCCATCTCGGCCACGCCGCCAAAAATGAATAAGGTGATGCCATTTATGGGCAGGCCATAGGCCCGCGCCACTAGGGAATGGCACATTTCATGGAAAATGATCGAAGCAAACAGACCACCTGCACCCAGCACACCGATGCTCCAATATACACTATCGGCGCGGCCTGGAATGATGGCGGGAAAATACCCTGTCGCCAGCGACCAGGTAACCAGTGACGCTAACAAAACCCAGCTTGCGTCCAGCTTTACCTCAAAGCCATATAGACGAAAGAGTGTGATATGCCTGCCGAACATCAAGCGCCTTTCTTTGTGCTATTCGCTGCCTTATTCGTTCAGTCTAACGCATGGCAATGATTTAGTAACCATACCAATATTTACTGAGACCAATCAGGGACGCGATCAGCGGAAACCTGTTTTGTTAAGGAAGGTGAACGTGCTCGATAATCTGGCTTGGCTGGCGGCAGGCGCTGTTCCTGATTTTGACGCCCATTTTCAGGCTGAATTTGAAAAACTCGTGCTATGGCGGCGCGATGAGCGGCATTTCCTTCCTGATCCGGTCAGCGAGCAGCTATTTGAGCGGCTGATGGATCTGACCTATTTTGCGCCATCGGTTGGCAATAGCCAACCCTGGCGGTTTGTCCGCGTTGACACCCCCGTGCGCCGTGATGCGGTGATTGAGAATTTTACCCGCGCCAATGCCGAAGCTCTTGGCGATTACAAAGGCGAACGGGCGGCGCTCTATGCCAGGCTGAAACTTGCCGGATTGCAACAGGCCCCCGTGCATCTGGCGGTGTTTGCCGATGAAAAAACCGGGCAGGGCCACCGTTTGGGATGCAAAACCATGCCTGAAATGCTTCGCTATTCAACGGTCACCGCCGTGCATACGCTATGGCTTGCAGCGCGGGCTTATGGGCTGGGCGTGGGCTGGGTGTCGATTTTGGAGCCGGACGAAATCAGTCGCATTCTTGAAACTCCCGGCGACTGGAAACTTGTTGCGTATCTGTGTATCGGGTATCCATGCTCTGTCGAGAATATCCCGGAGCTGGAGCGTAAAGGATGGGAGCACCGTCAGGCGGAATGCCGCACCGTTCTGCGGCGATAATAAATTGACCGGGCGCACGGGCGTCATGATTTGCGGCCATGGCGGCCGGGAGGCCGGTACTGTGCATGAGTTCATGGCGCTGGCAAGCGGCGTGGCGGCGCGTCTGCCGGAATATCAGGTGGAATCCGGTTTTCTGGAATTTGCATCGCCCACCATTCAGGATGGGCTGGAAAAACTGCGCCGGGCAGGCTGCGCCAGCATATTGGTAATACCGGGAACCCTGTTCAGCGGCGGGCATGCCATGCAGGATATTCCATCCATTCTGAAAAACTTTGTGGCGCAATTCCCGGATATACAGCTTCGCTATGGGCGGGCGTTTGATGTGGACGCCAATTTCGTGCAGGCCGCCTGCGCGAGGCTGCGTGATGTGTCTGGCTCCATTGCGTTGGAAACAACTGCGCTGCTGGTTACCGGGCGTGGCGCTTCAGACCCGGAAGTCCTTGTCAGCATGGAAACGATCGCCCATCTGATACAGGCGGAAATGAAATTCGCCCATGTTGAAACAGCTTATGCCGGGATTGCGTCGCCGTCTGTGCCGGATGCGCTGGAACGGATCGCGGGCCGCTCTTTTCAACGGGTTGTCGTACTACCCTATTTTCTGTTCACCGGAATGCTGGTAAGGCGCATATATGACGATACAGACGCCATTGCGGCGCGTTATCCGGCGACGCAATTTGTCAAGGCATCCCATTTGAATAACCACCCCCTGATCATCGACAGCTTTGCCGGGCGGATTATGGAAACGCGTGTTGCAGGAACAGTGATCAATGGCTGATGCGCCAGAGTTTGAGATGCCCGAATTTCTTCCGGGTACTGTGTGGCTGGTAGGGGCAGGGCCAGGTGAGCCTGGTCTGCTGACCCTGCTGGCGCGCCACGCGCTTCGCCATGCGGATGTGATCGTCTATGACGCGCTGGTGAATGCGGATATTCTGAAACTGGCGCGCCCGGACGCAAATTTGATCTATGCAGGCAAGCGGGGCGGACGGCCATCGATCAGTCAGCCGGATATTTCCAGCAGGCTGGTTGCGTTGGCCAAAGCGGGCCAGCGGGTGTTGCGCCTGAAAGGGGGCGATCCGTTCGTGTTTGGACGGGGCGGCGAAGAAGCCTTGAGCCTTGCGCAGAATGGCATTCGCTTTCGTATCGTTCCGGGAATTTCTGCGGGCATTGGCGGGCTGGCCTATGCGGGCATACCGGTGACCTATCGCACCATGAATTCCGCCGTTACATTCGTGACTGGCCATGATTCGGATGGCGAGGTTCCCGCCGTCGACTGGCAGGCCATTGCCAAAGGGTCACCGGTCATTGTGATCTATATGGCGCTACGTCAACTGGATGTGATTTCGGGGCATTTGATGGCGGCAGGGCGGTCAGGGGACGAAGCCGTGGCGCTGGTTTCCAGGGCGACCACGGATCAGCAGCAGGTGATCCTGACGGACCTCGCGCATTGCGCCGCCAAGGCGCGGGAAGTGCTGCTACAGCCGCCAACAATGATGGTGGTGGGGCCAGTGGCGCAGTTGCACAGGCAACTGAACTGGGTTGCCCCGGCCAGGCCCATGCAGAATTAATGCAAGGTCGGCAGATTTAATTCGAATACCGACAGCAATTGCCGCAGATCGGCCGACTGGCGCAGCACATGCCCGGCGCGATCTGCAAGCACATAACTTCCGTCCAGCCAGCGCATGAGATTGAAATAGGGCTGGCGTGTTCCGAATGTGAACAGCACAACACGCGACGCGCGCAGCGGATCACCGGTTACGGTGTCACGTTCGTCGCCCAGCAGTGTAAAGCCGCACCATAGGCCATGCGGTTGTTGCTGTGTGAAAGCATCGCGCAATATGGCGATATCATGCGGTGAAAGGCTGACCGGCAAATCGGAAGGCAGCATGAAAACGACAACGCCTTCGTTCGCCATTTTCGGAACGCGCTGCGCAATCTGCGATCTGTTGCGCGTTTCCGAAATATCTACCGGTGCGGCCATATTCTGAACCCCTTATTTTCCCTGTGCTGCATTGTGGCCATAAGAACGTTAACATCACGTTTTGAAGTTAGGTTTTTTTGGAATTTTCACCAGTGATGGGGGTCACAGGGGCAATGCTTTGTTTCCAGTTTCTTAACCAGACGGAAAGGCCGCACTATTAGGATGCGCGGGCATTTTCAGATAACAGCAGTACAGGTCCAATGAATTTTACCTTCATCAAGGAAAGACCATTGCAAACAGCATTGCTGGTGCGCGCAAACATGCAATGGCTTGGCCAGCCAGCCATTGTGCGCGGTGCTGTATGGGTGTTGTTATCAACGCTGCTATTCAGTCTGATGGGTGTATTAGCGAAGCTGCTGGGAAGCCGGATTGATTCATTTCAGGTGGCTTTTTTCCGCGCGCTGTTTGGATTTATTTTTATTCTTCCGGGTGTTTACCGCGCGGGCCTGCATGGGTTGCAAACCCGGCAGCCCCTGCTGCATTTATGGCGCGGGATGTTTGGCGCCGCCGCCATCATGTGCAGTTTTTATGCGATGATTCACCTGCCGCTGGCGGATGCGACGGCGCTAAGTTTTACGCGCGCAGTGTTTCTTGTGCCATTGGCGGCGTTTTTTCTGAACGAGAAATTTGATAAACACCGCATCTTTACAATTCTTGCCGGGCTGGCTGGCGTTATCATGATGACGGCGCCACAAGGGAATTTTCAATTTGCCACGCTGGTGGCGCTGTTGAGTGCGGCGCTGGTGGCATGCGTGGTCATATCTGTAAAACGTTTATCCAGCACCGACACGCCCGCAACATTGATATTTTATTCCTCCGCCATTGCCGCATTGATGACGGCCGCGCCATGTATTCTGGTCTGGACGCAACCCACAGGCATGGAATGGCTGCTGCTGATCGTCATGTCGTTATTGGGGGTGCTGGCGCAAAGCTGTTTCATTCGCGGATATGCAGCGGCAGAGGCGACAGTGCTGGCGCCGCTGGAATATACCAGGCTGCTATTTGCCGCCGCCGCTGGCTATCTTATGTTTGGGGATGTGCCGGGGGGCTGGGCGATGGCGGGCGCGGCGATGATCATTGGCGTTTCGGTATATGTTGCACGCACACAAACGAAAGCTGCGCCTATACAGGATCACCCTTTAGGCGATTGAGATGCTGCGTGGCGTTTTCCCGATGCGTCCCGGTTATATTACTCTGCACAATTGTGATGGCGGTTAACAGAACCGTCAGATCGTCCGAAAAACCAAAACCCACAATAAAATCCGGAACCATGTCTGCTGGCATCACGAAATAGGCCAATGCGGCCAGTAGCACGGCCTTTGCCCTGGCGGGTGTGTGCGGGTCCATCGCGCAATAATAGGCCGCCATCAGGTCCGGCGCGAACGGGATATGCGCCAGAGATCGCCGCAGCTTGGGCCAGAACCGCCCACGAACGGCCTTCTCGTTGCGCATGATGGTCGCAGGCAGATGTATGCCGGGGTCATTTATCTCCATGGCTGCAATATAGAGATTGGGGCTGTTCTGGACAAGTAATGTTCCAATTTTTCCTGTTTTGCTCTACAAACGGGTCATCGAAAACCAACAAAAGCAGGGAATATCCCATGGAACTCAGCAATAAAATTTCGGCAGTCATTACCGGCGGCGCATCCGGCCTGGGCGAGGCGACGGCGCGCGAACTGGCGTCACAGGGCGTCAAGGTCGCGCTGTTCGATATGAACGCCGAACGCGGCGAAAAAGTCGCCAGGGAAATTGGCGGCGTATTCTGCAATGTTAATGTCACTGATGAAGCCAGCGTCGTCGCCGGATTTGTGAAAGCCCGCGCCGCCATCGGCCAGGAACGCATTCTGATCAATTGCGCCGGCACCGGCATCGCCATGAAAACCGCTTCACGCGACAAGAAAAATGCGGGCGCCATTCTGTCGCATCCGATTGACCGCTTTGACACGATTATCCAGATCAATCTGGTCGGCACGTTCCGCTGCATCGCCAAGTCGGCGGCGGGCATGATGAGCCTGGACCCGATCATGGAAGATGGCGAACGTGGCGTGATCATCAATACCGCATCGGTTGCCGCTGAAGACGGGCAGGTGGGCCAGGCCGCCTATTCCGCATCCAAGAACGGCGTTGTCGGCATGACGCTGCCCATCGCGCGCGATCTGGCGCAGGAAGGCATTCGCTGCGTCACCATTTTGCCGGGTATTTTCAATACGCCATTGCTGGCCGGTGCGCCGGAAAATGTGAAAAAGGCGCTGGGCGCGCAGGTACCGTTCCCGTCACGCCTTGGTAACCCCAACGAATATGCCCGCCTGGCGCGCCACATCTGTGAAAATGAAATGCTGAACGGCGAAAGCATCCGCCTCGACGGCGCAATCCGCATGGCGCCGCGGTAAAGTCAACGCTCTTCCTCCCCCCTTACAAGGCAGGGGAATCGCATATGGCGATTAAAAGCTTGAACTGAATCAGGAAATTGATTCTTGAGGCATCTCCATGATTCAGGAGGTGAGCAATGAAGCGATTCACTGATATTTTTGCCGGTGTCGAAGA
>JBMOMW010000019.1:0-24618 GCA_049325255.1 Pseudomonadota bacterium
AAGCCGGAAAACCCGCTAAAGTCGCAATCACAGCCATCATGCGAAAGCTCATCGTCTTGGCTAACGCCTTGCTCAAAGCGGATCGATTGTGGCAGCCAAATCATGCTTGACCATCACGGATACTCTAGGCGATGGCGCCAATCAGCGCAAGCGCTGATCGCTCGATAATCTTTTCAAGGACGAAGCCTCCGGCCAGGCGGGCCACAATCCTGCCTGACTCCGAGATCATATCTGCCTGGGCCTGCGGCGCGGCGCCTTCAGGCTGGACGATGTTGTGGCCACGCAGATGATCCAGCAGATCCTCGTAGCCGATATGGCGCAAATCATAGGTGATCTTGATGCTGCCGGTAACCGTGCTGACCTCAACCATATTAACGCCCGGCAATGCAGACAGGGTTTCGCACACCCGGCTCGCCATCCTCTCATCGCGCTTGACGGCAGCGCTGCGCACCCTCAGCCGGCCCGGAACATGATGCAGGTAATGGACCACGACTGCTCCTGTTGTTATTCAAGTCATACCCGCTCTATGTTTGAAATGTTTCAGTTTGAGTATCGGTTTCATGACAAAATGACGACAGGCGGATTGCTGACGATACAGCGCAAACCGTAAACCGGTTTTATCCGATCTGACTGAACAGCCGGGGTTTTGTCAGATCGGATATTACTCAAAAACAGCATGCGCCTTTTTAGACCAAATCGCTGTTAGTGTGCGTCGTCATGCGGAGGCTGAGGTTTGTTATCCGGCAGTAATGTACCCGCTACGCGTTTGACGCCGCCCAGGACATTGACCAGCACACTTTCCACTGCGGACACCGCCGTGTTGCTGATGCTTGCCGCCGCATCAAGGGCGCCGTTCGCGGCCGATACCGCCAGACTGCCAACATTGCCGCCAATCTCGGCTGCGGCCTCGACCACGCCTTCAACCACGCGCTTGGCTACGGTGCCGACATCGCCGCCAACTTCGGCCGTGCCCTTGACTGCGGCTTTGGCGAGTTCCGCAGCGGCGCCAATAAGATCGCCGCCAACATCACTGACGCCAAGGATGACGCCCTTGGCGACGCTCTTGGTGGACAGGACCAGACCGGTGCCGACCTGCTCCGTGGCCTGGATGGTCCCATGGATCACATCGCGGGCGACGCCGAGCGTTTCGGATGTCACCGATTTGGCGGCATGCACCGTGTTGGTGACGGTGCTGCGCGCCAGAGTCACGATCTCGGCCTCGATTTCATCAATGCCGCGCAAGCTGTTCACGATGCCGTCCTTGACTTTGTGGCCGGCCTCACCCATCGGCTGGGCGGCTTCCGGTTTGGGAGCGGTGGTTTCCGTATCTTCGACATGTGGCTTCTTAACCATGACTTTCTCCTTGTTGATGGGGTTGATGTTTGGTTTTCCTCCCGCTACCGGTTTTTTTCCGGCTTGACAGCCGGGGCGATGGCCCCGGTTTCCGGGGCCGTGTGGCCTGTATTCGTATTCAACAGGCTGAACGCGTACCAGAAAAGTGTTACAGCCGGTGCGAGGACATTGCCCCGCAGGAGCTGATAAAGACCAAGTCCAATAAACAGCGGCGGCAACAGGCTCAGAACATCGGCCGCAGGCTTATCCGCCGGCGGATCAAACGGGTCGCCGCGCCCGGCATCGCTGTTATGTCCGCCGCCCAGACGAAAGAGGCCATGCTGCTCGGCATAGCGTGTAATGGCCGCCGGTTCCGCCGCGTGAATAACTAGCACGCTTCCCGTCAGGGGATTTATTTCCACTGTCTGCACCATCTCACACTTCAATAGTTCCGCGCCGATACGGGTAAAAAATTCCGGGTCGCCGCGCCGCGCCGCGATCCGGTAACGCAACCTCCCCGGCACGTCATGGGTCAGCCTGGCGGCCGTATCGCCATTCACTGAACCGATCCGGGAAAAGTGTTCCCGGATTCCTCAGCTGCGGGCTTTTCCGGCTCCGGCCGCGCCATCGCCTGGGGGCGTGCCGCTGCGGCCTGCCGCTCTTTTGCCATTTCCGCATGCGCCTCAGCGGCCGTGTCTTCAATAAACTCGCCAAGCTCTGCTGCGGCCTCGCGCCCACGCTCGAACATCTCGATACCCGTCTTGAGCAAGGTTTTTGCGACTGGCCGTGCGGCCCGCAGAATAACGGGAGCGATCACTGGTCCCAACACCGCAACACCAAGGCCCACCGCCAAGCCAACGACAGTGTTCCCCTTCAACAGATCATCAATGATTGCCATCTGTAACCGCCATTTCTTCTCTACTCTCTCCTTTTTGCGCCCGGCGGGTCATCGCGCCCCGCCAGGGTCTGATTTTGGGTTGATGATGACCGCCAGTCCGTTACAAATTCATGGCAATCGTCCTTTAAGGCGGCGGTCAGCATCTAATCCTGCAATGCGGACGCCTTGTCGACACGCTCCCAGGGCAGCCCCACATCCATGCGGCCCACATGGCCGTACGCCGCAAGGCGGCTGTAGAAGCGGCCGCGCAACAAAGCCGGCAGACGGCGCAGATTAAACTCCGCGATAATGCCAGCCGGACGAAACTCAAATGCGGCGCGCAACTTCTTTGCGATCTCTTCATCCGCGATGCGGCCCGTGCCGAAAGTCTGCACACGCAGGCTGACAGGCTGCGCCGCGCCGATTGAATAGCTGAGCTGCAATTCGCACTCCTCCGCAAGCCCGGCGGCCACAACATTCTTCGCCGCATAGCGGGCGGCATAGGCGCCCACCCGGTCAATGCGCGCTGGATCCTTGCCGCTTAGCGCAGCGCCGCTATGACGCGAATATTCGCCATAGGTGTCGATGGCGTTTTTGCGGCCGGTGAGACCGGCATGCATTTCCGGTCCGCCGGTAAAAAACGGCCCGCCGGGATTGATGAAGATGCGGGTGCCGTTATCCAGGCGAATTAATTCATCCTCAAAGGCCGGCCTGACGACAAGATCGATCAGGTTGGCCTCCAGCGCCGCCGGTGAAGGCGCGCAGCCTGGATCAACCGCCGCGGTCACGGTGACGCTATGGATGCGATACGGGCGCCGGTTGCGATACTCCACGGCAACCTGGGTCTTGCCGTCCGGGAAGAGATAGCCAAGCTGGCGGGTCAGGCGCACGGTTGCGATACGCCGCGCCAGCTTGTGCGCAAGCCAGATCGGCGAAGGCATCAGCGCTGTGGTCTGTGTGCAGGCATAGCCGAACTGGGTTACCTGGTTATCGGCAAAGATCGCCCCGATGCCCGCGTCATCCAGTTCCGCTTCGTCAATCGTGCGGCATGTGCCGGCCACCTCGCTCAGGCTGGTCATGATGTTGCAGTTCCCGGCGGTGAACCCGTCTTCGCCGTTACCATCGCCGTAGCCGGCGCGGCGGATCGCCTGGCGGGCGATCATTGGCACATCAATTGCCGCGTGCGATGCAAAACGCACCGCAATAAAAAGAATGCCTTTCGCCACCGCGCATTCGGCGTCCAACCGGGAAAATGGATCGGCAAGCAGATAGCTGTCGAGGATCGAATCGCTGATCTGGTCGCACAGCTTGTCCGGATGCCCTTCGGTCACCGATTCCGATGTGAAAACAAAATCTTCCATCATGCGACTCCAACCGGATTTGTGGTTTGGCCCCGATGCCGCGCGCCCTTGATCGTCTCGTTGACGAGCAGGGAACCCACGGCGGCCGCTCCCGCCACGGCGTAATCCGCTGGTCCAAGCGCATCCAGGCCAAGCAGGCGGCGCGTCACGGGGAACAGTGCGGCAAGCCCCTGCAGGCCGAGCAACCCCCAGACCGCCTGGCTGAGATGCGGATTAGGCGGCAAAGCATTACGTTCAAAGATCGTGCGACGCTGCGAGCGGGCGGAGAAGGCATGCAACAATTGCCCCATTGCAAGCGTGAGAAAGGCCACCCCGCCAGCGCCCGGTCCCGCGCCATGGCGGACGGCGCCATAAAGATAGGCCGCCAATCCACCGGCGCTGAGCACCGCGCCTTCGATGGCGATACGCCGGAACTCCGCGCCGGTGATAAGCGGTTCCCGCGGATCGCGTGGTGGATCTTTGAGCACGTCCGGCTCGGGCGGCTCCAACCCCAGCGCCAGCGCCGGGAAGATGTCCGTAACCAGATTGATCCACAATAGCTGCACCGGTGTAAGCGGCTGGCCGAGGCCGAGGCCAACCGCCCCCAGCATGACAAAAATTTCACTCGAATTGGTGGCGAGCAGGTAATGGATCGCCTTGCGGATGTTGCGGTAAATTGTCCGCCCCTGACCAAGCGCTATCGCCATGCTCTGAAGCCGGTCGTCCTCAAGGATCATATCGGCTACCTCGCGCGCCGCATCGGTGCCGCTCTGGCCCATGGTCACGCCGATATCGGCCGCGCGCAGCGCCGGTCCGTCATTGATGCCATCGCCGGTCATGGCCACAATGTTGCCGTTGCGCTGCAGCGCCTGCACGATCTGCAGCTTGTTGGCGGGGCTGACGCGGGCAAAGACATGAGTGCGCTGCGCAAGCCCCGCCAGTAATGCGGGATCAAGTCTGTCCAGATCAACGCCTTCAAGAATTTCCACAGGCCGGCCCTGAGAGAGATCAAGCTCCCTGGCGATGGCGAAGGCTGTCGCGCCCTGATCGCCGGTAATGATCACGGTGCGCAGGCCCGCATCATGGAAACTTCGCATCAGCGCCGCCATGCCGGGGCGCGTCGGATCGGCCAGGCCAACCAGGCCGAGCCAGGTGAATGCGCCAGGGTCCTGTGCATCGCCCTGGCGGGTTGCGAAACCGAGCACCCGCAGACCGCGCCCGGCCATCACCTGGTTCTGCGCCTCAATGCGAAGCACATCCTCTTCATCAAGTGGCCGCGCCGCGCCATCATCGAGAAAGGCCGTGCACAATTCCAGCACTTCGCCCGGGCTGCCCTTGACGGCTGTGAACGGGTAACCATCCTCGCCAACATGGCTGGTCATCATGAAACGATGCTGTTCCGTGCGCGGGTTTATATTGAGCAAGGGTTGCCGGTCGCGCAACTGGCGCGCATGGACGCCCGCCATCCGGGCCAGTTCAATCAGCGCCGTCTCGGTTGGCGACCCTTTCAGCGAGACATGTCCGGCATCGCTCTGAACCTCAACTTCGCTGCACAGGACGCAAATTTCGAGAAGTTTCCGGAGTTCACCATCGGCGGAAGCGCCAGACCCGGCATCGCTGCGCTGAATGCGGCCCTCCACGACCTCGAAGATGGTGCGGGCATTCGCCACCGCCACGGCGGTCATGCGGTTGAGCGTCAAAGTTCCTGTCTTGTCGAGACATACAACACTGACGGCGCCAAGCGTCTCAATCGCATCCAGGCGGCGGATGAGAACATTATGTGTCCGCATCGTGCGGATGCCCAGCGCCAAGGTCACCGTTGCGACTGTCGGAAGGCCTTCGGGCACGGCGGCTACGGCCAGCGAGACGCTGCTTTTGAGCATTTGCAACAGCCCAAAACCACGCAGCAAACCCAGCGAGAAAACCAGCCCGCAGGCGCCGAGGCTGAGCCAGACCAGTTGCTTGCCCATGATGTCGAGCTGCTTTTGCATTGGTGTCTCCGGCGGGCGCGCATCACTGACAAGGGACTGAATGCGGCCAAGCTCGGTGTGTTCCGCCGTCGACACCACTGCCGCAATCCCGGCGCCGCCGGTCACTGCGGTTCCCTTGAACACCATGTTGGCGCGTTCAGCCAGTGCTGCATCAGCCGTGGCGATGGCCGTGGGGCTCTTGGCCGACGGCATGCTTTCACCGGTAAGCGCAGATTCATCAATGGTGAGATCCTTTGCCTCAATGACCCGTGCGTCGGAGGCAATGAGCGTGCCGGGAACCAGCGTAAGCACGTCACCCGGAACGATGTCGTCAGAAGCAACCTCTCGAACGGCGCCGTCGCGCAGCACCAGAGGCGCCGAGGGCACAAGATGTCCGAGCGCCTCTATGGTGCGTTCAGCCTCGGCCTCGGAGCGATAGCCAATACCGGCGTTAAGCGCGACGACAGAGAGAATAACCACTGCGTCGGCCAGACCGCCGGTCGCGACCGACAGCACCGCCGATCCGAGCAGCAAAAGCGCAGGCAGGCCTTTGACCTGGTCGAGCAACATATCGAATGCGGCGCGTGGCGGCGTATGCGGCAGCGCGTTCGGCCCATAGCGCGCCAGCCTGGCGGCGGCTTCGGCGGCGGAAAGGCCGCGCTCCTGCGTAGTCTCCAGCCGGCACAGCACCTGTTCGCGGGTTAGTACATGCGGCGGCGCGTCCAGCAGATCGGCCTCCGGCAATCCACCGCCGTCCCGCATCTTGCCGGTGAGCATTTCCGGGAACCGCACAACATTTGACGCTGGCGCTGTTTCTTGTGCATCCGGCTTGCCCTGGTAGTCCCCGAGCACTGCGACAACAGCCTGAATTATTCCCTCAACTGATCGCTCAGGATCAAAACGAACCAGCAGATTGCCGGTCCGGACATTCGCCGTTACGGCGAGGATGCCACTACGCCCCGGCAGCCGGCGCTCCAGCGTTTGAGCGAACTCGGCGTTGCGATCAAGACCGACGACCTTCAGGCGCGCACGACCGCTCACCGCCACATGGATCGGAACGATGCCAACATTTGATGCCGCCGCCGATTTCATGGTCATGGGTACCTGTCCACGCTCTCCTGCTGTTGCAGGAAGAGAGAAACAAGCGGGCTAGTGGCATTAATGCCGGGTTGCATCGTTGATAACTCCAGAGCCACATCGCCTTGCTGTTCACATTATTGATGAACAGCAATCAGTCCCGGCGGAAGGAGCAATCAAACCACACGAATGATTACTCCGGGATTGGAGGATAGAATAGTCAGACTGCTAAGACAGATGACTTGATGCCGGTCAATAACCGCATGAAGATTTGATTAAACTTATGTTACGAGGGTACGATTTTATCTGGATCGACTGGTTCTTTCGGACAGTGGTTGCGACAGCGGCGGCAAGATACCGCCATCCTTTGATTATCCGGATATAGCTGATATCGGCATCCCGCTTCTGATCCGGTCCCATGCCGTTGATCCGGGCAAACCGGCAGCAGGCCAAGCAGCACAAGTACGAATGTTCGGGATGCCTGAAGGAGATGGTTTGAGCAAGCCGTAAGCGGCGCCCGATCCGTGTGGATCATTTGTGACAAAATGTGACAATCTTTCCGGTAAACACCGGGAAGTAACGGTAAACAATGATAACACGAATCTCGATTTTTCAGATAGTTGCGCCGTAACTAGCGCGTACCGCACTCAGGTTGAGGCACACCCTGCCCCCAGTCTGTCACCCCGGGCTTGTCCCGGGGTCCAGGGTTACAAGGGAAAGCCTGTGTTTTTGTCCCTGGACCCCGGATCAAGTCCGGGGTGACACCGTGGGTGGGGTGACTCAAGCTAATTGCGGGCTGCTCTATCTAAAAAATAATGACTTTAACCCGCTTCCCAAGCTTACGACGAGGGTTCGATTTCCTTCACCCGCTCCAGTCACTCAAAACAAAATGCGCTCGGAGCAGAAGACCCATTGAAACCGCTATTGGGTTTCAATGGGCAAAGTGTGATTTACTCTTATTCGCGACGCGGGCGGCGATCCCGGCCGCCACCGCCGCCACCGCCAGCCGGGCGGTCGCGGGGTTCGACGCCGGGAATTTCTTCGCCGGTTTCCTGATTGACATAGCGCATCGAAAGCCGGGTTTTGCCGCGATCATCGGATCCCAGGTATTTCACCCAGACGCTGTCGCCTTCCTTGAGCATACCGGCAACATTTTCGACACGGCCTTCGGAAATTTCCGAGACATGCACCAGGCCGTCTTTCTTGCCGATGAAGTTCACGAAAGCGCCAAAGTCCAGAACCTTGACGACCTTGCCCTGATAGATACCGCCGGGTTCGGCTTCCGCCACGATGTCCTGAATCATGGCCAGCGCCTTTTTCACGCTTTCTTCATCGGGCGAGGCGATCTTGATGACGCCTTCGTCGTTGATGTCCACCTTCGCGCCGGATTCTGCGACGATGCCCTGAATCACTTTGCCGCCCGAACCGATCACTTCACGGATTTTTTCAACCGGGATGGTGATGGTGGTAATGCGCGGCGCATTGGCGTTCAGATTGCCGCGCGAAACGGTCATGGCTTTCGCCATTTCACCCAGAATATGCAGGCGTCCGCCCTTGGCCTGGCCCAGCGCGATCTGCATGATTTCTTCGGTAATGCCGGTGATCTTGATGTCCATCTGCAACGATGTCACACCCACTTCCGTGCCTGCCACCTTGAAATCCATGTCGCCGAGATGATCTTCATCGCCCAGAATATCGGACAGGACAGCGAAACGCTCGCCTTCCTTGATCAGGCCCATGGCGATGCCTGCGACCGGGCGGGTGATTGGCACGCCCGCATCCATCAGCGACAGCGAAGCGCCGCATACGCTGGCCATCGAGGACGAGCCGTTGGATTCGGTAATTTCCGACACCACGCGAATGGTGTAGGGGAAGTTTTCGTACAGCGGCAGCACGGCGCGCACCGCCCGCCAGGCCAGTTTGCCATGGCCAACCTCGCGCCGTCCGGTAAATCCAAAGCGGCCGGTTTCACCCACCGAATAGGGGGGGAAATTATAGTGCAACAGGAAACGTTCCTTGTACGAACCATGCAGCGCGTCAACCCATTGTTCATCCTCGCCGGTGCCCAGCGTGGTGATGACCAGCGCCTGGGTTTCGCCGCGCGTGAACAATGCTGCGCCATGGGTGCGCGGCAGTACGCCAACCTCGGCCAGGATCGGGCGCACATCGGCAAGGCCGCGTCCATCAATACGCTTTTTGGTGTCGAGAATATTGCCCCGCACCACATCTTTTTCCAGCTTCTTGAACTGTTCGCCAACGCTGGGTTCCAGATGCAGGCCAAGCTCTTCCAGACCAGACAGAACGGCCTTTTTCACCGATGCAACCTTGTCCTGACGGATCAGTTTGCTGACTTCGGTATAGGCGCTGCGCAGCATATTTTCACCAATCTCGCGCACCTTGTGAGCCAGGCTTTCGTCATGCGCCGCCTTGGCCAGATCCCAGGGCTCCTTGGCGGCTTTTTCCGCCAGATCAATGATCGCGCCGATCACCGCCTGCATTTCGCGATGGCCAAACATCACGGCGCCCAGCATCACTTCTTCGGAAAGCTCCTTGGCTTCTGATTCCACCATCAGCACGGCGTCATGCGTACCGGCCACCACCAGATCAAGCTGGCCATCCTTGATGTCATCGATCAGCGGGTTCAGAACATATTCGCCATTCTTGTAACCCACGCGACAGCCACCAATCGGACCCATGAATGGAATGCCGGAAATGGTCAGCGCCGCCGAGGCCGCAATCAACGCAACGATATCGGGATCATTTTCCATGTCGTGGCTCAGCACGGTGCAGATGACCTGCGTTTCATTCCGGAAACCATCCACGAATAGCGGACGGATCGGACGGTCGATCAGGCGCGATGTAAGGGTTTCTTTTTCGGTCGGGCGTCCTTCGCGCTTGAAAAAGCCGCCGGGAATTTTACCCGCCGCATAGGTGCGCTCTACATAGTCACAGGTCAGCGGAAAGAAATCGATACCAGCGCGGGGCGCGCGCGCGGCGACAACGGTGGCAAGCACGCTGCTTTCGCCATATTGCACCAGAACCGCGCCATCGGCCTGGCGGGCGATCCGGCCAGTTTCAAAACTCAACTTGCGTCCGCCCCACATGATTTCTTTGCGGTGGATTTCAAACATTATTCTTCTTCCTTATCATCTATATGACGTTCCGGCCCCTTGGCCGGAACGTAGCCGCCAAATCATATTAGCGGCGTAGGCCAAGCCGTTGAATCAGGGACGCGTAGCGCGGCTGATCTTCGCGTTTGACATAGTCCAGCAATTTACGGCGCAGATTGACCATCTTGATCAAACCACGGCGTGAATGGTTGTCATGGGTGTGTTCTTTGAAGTGCCCGGTCAGATTGTTGATCCGTTCGGTCAACAGCGCGACTTGCACATCGGATGAACCGGTATCACCGGGTTTACGGGCATACTCGGCCATCAGCGCCTGTTTGCGCTCAGGTGTAATCGACATCGGATTTCATAACTCCTATTGGAACGTTGAAAATACGCACCGGCCTGAACTCCCCCGCCTCAATAAACCCAAGGGCCACGGCTTTGCCGCGAATCCTGGCGCATATAAGAGTGTCAGAGGGATTAAACTGGCCGTTACGCGCCAGGATCGGTTGCCCGCGTTTCAAACGGGTTGCATCACTTCCGGTAATGGCCATCGCCGGGATGTCGTCCAGCGGGGTCTCAACCGGCAGCAAATGCTCCGACAGTGACGGGTTATGAACCAATTGTTCCAGCTTTTCCAGCGAAATCGCATTGGCTTCGCTGAACGGACCCACCCGCAATCGGCGTATATCGCGGGCATGCGCGGTGCTGCCCAGGCGCAGGCCCATATCGCGGGCCAGCGAGCGGACATAGGTGCCTTTGCCGCAAATCAGCTCAAAAATGGCGTTATCTGCGTCCTGTAGCGCCAGCAGGCGAAGTGCAACGACAGATACTGGGCGGGGCTTCAGTTCAAACTCCTCCCCGGCTCTGGCCAGATCATAGGCCCGGGCGCCTGCCAGCTTGATGGCCGAAAAACGGGGCGGCAATTGCATGATTTCCCCGGTGAATTCGGGCAGGACCGCGCGGATCGCCGCCTCATCCGGGCGCACGTCACTGGTGGCGATGGCATGCCCCTCGGCATCATCCGTGCTGGTTTGTTCGCCCCAACGCACAGTAAAGCGATAGGTTTTCTGTGTATCCACCGCATAGGGAATGGTCTTGGTGGCCTCGCCCAGGGCAATTGCCAGGATGCCGCTGGCCAGCGGATCAAGCGTCCCGGCATGCCCGGCCTTTTGTGCATCAAAGGCATAGCGCACCTTGCCCACCACCTGGGTCGAGGTTACCCCCACCGGCTTGTCTACGCAGACCCAGCCATTGACCGGCGTTCCTTTTTTATTGCCCCGCCTGCCCATTATTTATCCAGATCCCGCGCAACCGGTTTGGAGCGCAGCAGGCGGTCCAGCGCATCGGCCGCATCAAAGCTTTCATCCGTCGCGAAACGCAATTCCGGCGTATGGCGGATGGTGATTTCCCGGCCCAGCCGCCCGCGCAGAAAACCCGCCGAACGGTTAAGGGCCGCAATGACTCTTTTGGAGGTTTCCACATCGCCCGCAAGCGGCCTGGCATAGACCAGCGCCTGTTTCATGTCCGGGCTGATCTGCACCTGGGTCACGGTGATCGAGTGCCCGGCGAGATCGGGATCACGCACCTCATCGCGCATCAGAATTTCGGACAGCCGGTGGCGAATTTCTTCGCCAACGCGCAATTGGCGTTGCGAACGCTCCCGCACCGGGGGCCGCCCGGTTTGACGGCCAGCGCCGCCACGTGATGCAGACATGATTGCCTCGGTTATAACTGGTAAGCGCAGCTCAAAGCGTACGCGCGATATGCTCAACGTCAAAGCATTCGATGATGTCGCCCACACGAAGATCCTGGAAGTTTTCAAACGCCATGCCGCATTCTGTGCCGGCGTGAACCTCCTTCACTTCGTCCTTGAATCGCCGCAGGCTGGACAGTGAACCGTCATGCAGCACAACATTGTCGCGGATCACGCGCACACCGGCGCCACGCCGCACCACGCCTTCGGTGACCAGACCGCCCGCCGCCTTGCCCATTTTCGATACTTTGAAAACATCCAGAACCCGCGCATTGCCCAGCATGGTTTCGCGGCGTTCCGGCACCAGCATGCCGGACATGACATTGCGCACATCGTCGATCAGATCGTAAATGATGTTGTAGTAACGAATCTCAACCCGCGATGAATCAGACAGTTCCTTGGCCTGACTATTTGCGCGCACGTTAAAGCCGAACACCGGGGCGTGCGACGCCGCCGCCAGGCTAACGTCAGATTCTGTGATCGCGCCTACGCCGGCATGTAATATCCGTATGCGGACTTCTTCGGTGGAAATCTTGTTGAGTGACGCCTGAATGGCTTCGACGGAACCCTGCACATCGCCTTTCAGAACAATTGGCATTTCCTTGATTGCGGCGCGCTTGAGTTGCTCAAACACATCTTCCAGGGATGCGCCGGGGGCGGTGGTTGTGCGCAATTGAGTCTGCCTGCGCTGGCGGAAGGCGCTTACTTCGCGCGCGCGGCTTTCGCTCTCGACAACAATCACATCGTCACCGGCGTTTGGCACGCTTTGCAGGCCCAGAACTTCAACAGGTGTGGATGGGCCTGCTTCCTGCAATATCCGTCCATGTTCATCGGCCAGGGCGCGTACGCGTCCCATTTCCGCACCGGCGACCAGAATATCACCACGCCGCAATGTGCCGCCCTTGACCAGTACCGTCGCGACAGGGCCACGGCCTTTGTCCAGCCTGGCTTCTATGATGACGCCGTGGGCGCTGCGTTTTGGATTGGCCCTGAGATCAAGCAGTTCCGCCTGTAACAAAATTGCTTCCAGAAGCTTGTCGAGATTTGTGCCTTTCAGCGCGGACACCTCGATGGAAAGCACCTCGCCGCCCAGTTGTTCGGTAAAAATTTCATAGGACAGCAGTTCCTGGCGCACCTTGTCAGGATTGGCGTCATGTTTATCCATTTTATTGATGGCCACAATCACGGGCACATTGGCGGCCCTGGCGTGGTGGATGGCCTCAACTGTTTGCGGCATGACGCTGTCGTCGGCGGCAACCACCAGCACGACAATGTCGGTGGCGCTGGCGCCGCGCGCGCGCATGGCGGTAAAGGCTTCATGGCCCGGCGTATCGATGAAGGTGATTTTTTGACCACCGGGAATTTCGATCTGATAGGCGCCGATATGCTGGGTGATGCCGCCTTTTTCGCCGGAGACCACATTGGTTTTACGCAATGCGTCCAGCAGCGATGTCTTGCCATGATCGACATGGCCCATGACGGTGACGACAGGCGGACGGGTCACCAGATCACCTTCGTCGTCCTGCTGAATATCCAGGCCGATTTCGACGTCGGATTCAGCAACGAGTTTTGCAATATGCCCCATTTCCTCAACGACCAGAAGCGCCGTTGCGGGTTCGAGCACGGTGTCCATCGTCGCCGTTTCGCCCATGGCGCGCAGGGTGCGCAGCACTTCATTGCCCCGCACCGCCATGCGATTGGCAAGGTCGGTCACGGAAATCGCTTCGGGGATCACCACGTCACGAATAATTTTGTGTTCGCGGCTGCCTGATTTTGCGGCATAGCGTTCGCGTTCGCGTGCACGGCGGATCGACGCCAGCGAGCGTTGCCGTTCGCCCAGATCATCATCAAGGGCTGCCTGAATGGTCAAGCGGCCGGCGCGGCGGCGCGGTTCATCGCGCGTGCGGGCAGGCGCCTTGGGCAAGGCCAGCTTGCGTTTGCCGCGCGCGCCCTTGGCGCCTTCTTCATCGTCATCTTCTTCCGGTGCGATTATAGCGGCTTTGACTTCTTCTTTTTTACGTGTGGTGTCCGGTTTGCCGGATGGTTCAGCCGGGATGACGCTTTTTTCCGGTTCCTGAACGGCTGGGGGCTCAACCAAAGCTTCCACTGGCGGCGCGAGCGCAGCGGCTTTTGCCGCCGCCTGCTGCGCTATCAACGCTTCGGTGCGGCGGCGTTCCGCATCTTCTGCGGCGCTAATGGCTTCGCTTTCTCTGGATTCTGCCAGCGCACGTTCACGCGCCGCGCGCTCGTCTTCCGTCAGGGTGCGCAGAACCTGCCGGCCCTTTCCGGTTTGCATGGGGCGGCGTTCAGTTTTCTCCGGAACAGGTTTGACTACTATCCTGGGCTGGGCCTGCTTGGCTACCGTTGCACGAGCAGCTTCGACTGGCGTGGATGTGGCGGCGGTTTGAGCCTGTATGGTTGACGTCGGCGCTTCCTGTTTTACTGCCTCGGGGGCTTCGTCATCTTCTTTCAGGTTCAATGTGCGCTTGCGCTTGTGCTCCACAACCACAGCCTTGGTCCGGCCATGGGAAAAGCTTTGGCGAACCTGTCCGGCGCCAACAGTCTTTTTCAGACTAAGTGTACGCTTGGCGCCTGCGCCAAGTTCTGTATCACCGGAATCTTTCGACTCACTCATTACAACCCTTTACCTCGTTTCCACGCAATATATCAGGCGCGGCGCCTTCAACCACCAAACCGGCCTGTAAACCCGGATTTTTCGCAAACAGGATATTGGCGGGCCTCATACCTGGTTTGCCCTGATAATTCGGCCAACAGTATGATTTAGTTCAATTTTCCGCGAAAGCCCAATAAACGGCCCGCTTCCATGACGAACCGGTCCGCCAACCGTCCTTGTGCGATGGCAGCATGTATCACATTATCGCGGCCAAATGCCAAACTCAATTCCGCCCCACTTAGCCAGTGGACGTAAAAGATATCTGGTTTTACGGCCTTTGCCAGACGTAACAGTTTTGCCGCGCCATCTTCCGCCCCGTCGCTGGCGGCGATCAGCACCCCGATTTTCCCGCTTCTGGCCTGCGCTTCGACCTTTTCCCGGCCGGTAATCGCCACCCCCGCCTTGCGGGCAATTCCCAGCAGCTGCATTGTGCGGCGCAGTAGCAGCGCTGCAATCTGATCCCCCAAGTCGGGTGGCAAATTAATCTGCCGCCGTGCCGCGCGCGAAAACCCTTTGCCAGCCACGGCCTTGTCCAGCGCGTCCCGATTGGCGGTTACCCATATTCCGCGTCCAGGCAATTCCGCCGCCAGATCGGGCGTCAAAACCCCGTCCGGGGACAGGACAAACCGGATCAGCCGTTCTGGCGGCAGGCTTTCGCCGGTCGCAATACACCGCCGCAGAGGACCATTTTCATCGGCGTCCCGTCTAGTTACCTTCTTTGGCAGTGTCTTCATCGGCAAACCAGTGGGCGCGTGCGGCCATGATAATCGCATTGGCCTGATCTTCGGACAGATCGAACCCGTCCAATAAGCCCGGCGTGCGTTTTTTGACGCCATCGACAGTGTCCGTAAACCCGATCAGTTCATCGCTGGACAAATCCGCCAGGTCATCAAGGCTTTTGACGCCAGCCTTGCCCAGCGTTACCAGCATTGCCGGTGTCAGCCCTTCAAGTCCGGCAATTTCGTCGGAAACGCCAAGATTGCGGCGTTCCGCGTCCGCCTTGGTCTGTTCCGTGTCCAGGAATTCGCGGGCGCGATTTTGCAGCTCTTCCGCCATATCCTCGTCAAAGCCTTCGATGCTGACCAGTTCATCCAGCGGCACATAGGCCACCTCTTCCATGCTGGTAAAGCCTTCGGTGGCCAGCAACTGGGCAACCACTTCATCCACATCCAGGCCGTTCATGAACAGTTCGGTGCGCTCGGAAAATTCTTTCTGGCGGCGTTCGGATTCTTCCGAATTGGTCAGAATATCGATTTCCCATCCGGTCAGTTGCGACGCCAGTCGCACATTCTGTCCACGACGGCCGATGGCGAGGCTAAGCTGATCATCGGGCACCACCACTTCGATGCGTTTCAGATCTTCGTCGAGCACCACTTTCATCACTTCGGCCGGGGCCAGCGCGTTCACGATGAACGAGGCATGGTCCGGGTTCCATTGAATGATGTCGATTTTTTCGCCCTGTAATTCATTGACCACGGCCTGAACGCGCGAACCGCGCATGCCGACGCAGGCGCCAACCGGATCGATCGATGAATCGTTCGACACTACGGCAATTTTGGCGCGGCTGCCGGGGTCACGCGCAACCGCCTTGATCTCAATAATGCCGTCATAAATTTCCGGCACTTCCTGTCCGAACAGCAGCGCCATGAAGCGGGGATGGGTGCGCGACAGAAAAATCTGCGGCCCTTTGGCTTCGCTGCGCACATCGAAAATAAAGGCGCGGATGCGGTCGCCGTTGCGGAAATTTTCACGCGGCAATAATTCGTCGCGGCGGCAAATGGCTTCGGCCCGGCCAAGATCGACGATCACATTGCCATATTCAACGCGCTTGACGATGCCATTGATGATTTCACCAATACGGTCTTTATATTCTTCAAACTGGCGCAGGCGTTCGGCATCACGCACCTTCTGCACGATCACCTGTTTGGCGGTTTGTGCAGCGATACGGCCAAATTCCAGCGGCGGCAGCTCCTCGGAAATAAAATCGCCGATTTCCGCCGAAGGGTTACGGCGGCGTGCATCAACAAGGGCAATTTCGCGCGCCAGCACTTCGGGTTGCTCAACAACTTCAAGCAGCCGGTGCAAACGGATGTCGCCGGTTTTGCGGTCTATTTCGACGCGAATTTCATTTTCCGCGCCATAACGTGATTTGGCGGCCTTCTGGATCGCCTCTTCCATCGCGCCCAGCACAACGTCCTGGTCGATGCTCTTTTCCCGCGCCACCGCGTCTGCGATCTGCAACAATTCAAGCCTGTTTGCACTTACTGCCGCACCAGCCATTTTCTGCTCCCTAAGATTCTTCCGCGAAATCCGTCTGCGGTTTGCGTTTCAAACTTTCCGCAATCAGTGCATCTGTCAGCACCAGTTGCGCTTTGGTAATCTGCGCCAGCGGAATTTCCACGCAATCGCCTGCATCCGGAACCAGCCGCAGCACATCTTCCGCCGGTCCCGTCAATCCGGCAAGCTGGCCACGAAAGCGGCGCTGGCCCTGTACCGGCGGCGCGACTTCCAGTTTCGCCAGATGCCCGGTATAGCGGGCGAAATCCTTCGGCCGGGTCAGCGGCCGGTCAATCCCGGGGGACGACACTTCCAGCACATATTCATCCGAAATCGGGTCTTCCACATCCAGCAGGGCGGAGACCGTCCGGCTAAGCTCGGCGCAATCCTCAACGCTCATGTCGCCATTTTGCCGCTCGGCCATGATCTGCAATACTGGCCGCGTGCCGCCGCCATAGCGGATACGCACCAGCTCAAACCCCATCGCTTCCGCAGTGGGCGCAAGTATCGCCTCAATCCGGCTGATCAGATCCATTTGCCCGGTAAGGGTCATGCTTTGGATAGGCCCTGGAACGAAAAAGTGGGCTCGCGGCCCACTCGAAAACATCAAATTGTCGCTGCACCATAGCGAAATTGGGGGATGTTTCAAGCAAATTCGTTCTTGCCACACCATGTGGGAGCCTCACCAGCCAAACTGTAGCAGAAACGGCTGCGCGTCATTAATATGGTGGGCTGCCTTTATTTAAAGCATAATGCGCCTATATTAATGCACCCCGTCGGCAGTGTGACCCCGCGCCTGTTGCGGGAAGCCAGGGACAAAAACATGGGCCTTTTCCGGTGAATCCATCTCCGCTACAAATACGGGGCGGCGCTGCGGGCTGGCGATTCAACCCGCACACAGATTATTCTTGGAGCGACTGAGCATGAACAAACGCTACAGCAAGGCAGACGCCCCCCCGGGCAAGTTTGGCTTCACCGACGAACAGTTGGCCGAAAAGCCTACCGTATTCCGCAATGATCTGTTCAAGGGCAAGCGCGTGTTGGTGTCGGGCGCGGGCAGCGGCATCGGCAAGGCGACAGCCTATCTGTTCGCGCGGCTGGGCGCTGATTTGGTGATCTGCGGGCGCAACGAAGAACGGCTGGCGGTTTCCGAAAGCTGGCTGAAAAAACTGGGCGCGAAAGTCGAAACCTATTCGCTGTCGATCCGCGACCATGACGCGGTGGCGGCAATGATCGACAAGGCCTATGCCAATGGCGGCATCGATTATCAGATCAACAATGCGGGCGGGCAGTTTTCGCAAAAGGCCATTGACTATTCGGTCAAGGGCTGGAACGCCGTCATTGACACCAATCTGAATGGCACCTGGTACATGATGCAGAACCTGGCCCGCAACTGGCGCGCATCGGGAAAGCCCGGACACATCATCAATATCGTCGCCGACATCTGGCGTGGCATGCCGGATGCGGCCCATACCTGTGCGGCGCGCGCAGGCGTTGTCTATCTGTCAAAAACTGTCGCGGTGGAATGGGCCGAACATAATATCCAGGTCAACTGCATTGCGCCGGGGGCCGTGGAAACCGAAGGCTTTGGCAATTACCCACCCGAGGCATCGGCAACCTTTGCACAAGCCAACCCGATGATGCATGTGGGCGAATCCCACGACATTGCCGAGGCTTGCGCCTATCTGGCGGCCCCGTCGGGAAAATTCATCACCGGCGAAGTCCTCACCGTCGATGGCGGTCAGCAACTCTGGAGCGACCTGTGGCTGTACAGCAAACCGGACTATTTCAGAACGGGCGGATAGCTGGTTCAGAGATGATGTAAAGTCTCAAGAGCTTGTTGACAGGGAAATCTGGTCGTTTCCAAAAACAAGTTCGAGCGAGACATTATCACCGATAATTTTCAGTGATTTGCTGGCTTGTTTTGACATGGGTATTTTATTTTTTAAACAATAACTTATCAGAACTGCGCCCAAAATCGCAGCGGAGATAACTATATTTCTTCCCTCATCCCTATTATGGCTTTTAAATTTTAGAACTATATTAGCTTTATTATCTGGATCAGCAGATGCGACAGTAATTATCCCATCTGTAAGCTTTGGGATATTTGGGGAGTTAAAAAAATTAATCGCGTTCAGGAGCTCTTCATTTGAAAACACAATTCGCCGCATTTCCGTTGGCATATTTATACTCCTTACTAAACGCTATTGATTCAGGTTGAACCGCCGACTCACCCGCCATGCCACTCCGCAGTGCGCCTCAATCTAATCAGAGACGCCCTACCGTCCTGAAATATCGCTTTCCGGGTTGGCGCTGATGGAGTGAATGGCCAGATCGGCGCCATTGAACTCGTCTTCCTCGTCCAGCCTGATACCCATCACCGCTTTCAATGTCCCATAAACCGCGAAACCGGCGATGCCTGCAAAACCCGCACCCGCCAGCGATCCAACCAGTTGCGACATGAAGCCGACGCCGCCCATGCCGCCCATCGCCTCGACCCCGAAAATGCCGCAGGCGATGCCGCCCCACAAGCCGCACAACCCATGCAGCGGCCATACGCCCAGCACATCGTCGATCTTCCAGCGGTTATGGCAAAGCTGGAACACCACCACGAAAATCACCCCGGCAACGGCCCCGGTGGCCAGCGCGCCGACGGGATGAAACACATTGGAACCCGCGCATACCGCCACCAGCCCGGCCAGCGCGCCATTATGGACAAAGCCCGGATCGTTTTTGCCCACGATCAGCGCGGAAATAATGCCGCCCACCATGGCCAGCAGCGAATTCACCGCCACCAGGCCGTTAACGCCGGCCAGCGTCTGTGCGCTCATTACATTAAAGCCGAACCAGCCGATGCACAGCATCCACGAACCCAGCGCCAGATAGGGAATATTCGATGGCGCAATGCCTACCGGCTTGCCCGCCGCCGTGTAGCGCCCGCGCCGCACCCCCAGCGTGATGACCGCACCCAGCGCGATCCAGCCGCCCACCGCATGCACCACCACGGAACCCGCGAAATCGTTAAAGCGATAGCCGAAGCTGGCCTGAATCCAGTCCTGAAAACCAAAGCGCGTGCCCCACACCATGCCTTCGAACAGCGGATACACCAGCGCCACAATGATGGCGCTGGCCAGCACCTGCGGCCAGAATTTCATGCGCTCCGCAATGCCGCCCGAAATGATGGCGGGGATGGCGGCGGCAAAAGTCAGCAGGAAGAAAAACTTCACCAGATCATAGCCGCTGGCCGCGAACTTATAGCCTTCGGCTTGTGCGGCGCCGGTCAGCACCTGCGCGCTGGTCAGGAAATCAATGCCGTAGGCGACCGAATAGCCGACAAAGAAATACACCACCGTCGAGACCGCAAAATCGACCAGGATTTTGATTAGCGCATTAACCTGGTTCTTGTAGCGCACCGTGCCTGCTTCCAGAAAGGCAAAGCCGCCATGCATGGCGAATACGAGGATTGCCCCCATCAGAATGAAGAAAACATCCGCACCAATTGATGCGCTGGTTTGTGTCGTGTCCATAAGCGTCCCCCGCCCTGAAAATTTCTTGTATGTCCGGCCCCTCCCGTGTCATTGCGAGCGGCGTAGCCGCCCCCGGGACCGGCCTTGGCCGACCCGAGGACAGGCTCCGGCAATCCAGGAGTCACGCGGTAGGGCTCTCGTTTGTGGCCCCTGGATTGCCGCATCGCTTCGCTCCTCGCAATGCCGCGGAGACAGTTGCGATTCAATTCGCACAGGGATGTAGTCTTACCCGGAAAAACGCTCAATGAATAGGCATTTTGTACTGTATCGGTTTTCGAATAGGTTGGCGCATCATCCGATTCACACGCCTCCGAGTCTGTCAGGAAAACATAACACAATGTCATTCATTCGATCGGCGGTAACCGTCGGTGGCGGGACGCTTCTCAGCCGCGTTTTGGGGTTCGTGCGCGATATTCTGATCGCCGCCATGCTGGGGGCGGGGCCGCTGGCGGATGCGTTTTTTGTCAGTTTCCGGCTGCCCAATCTGTTCCGCCGCCTGTTCGCGGAAGGGGCGTTTAATTCGGCCTTTGTGCCGCTGTTTGCGGGCAAACTGGCAAGCGAGGGCGAAGACGCGGCGCGAAAATTTGCCGGACAGTCCCTTTCGGTGCTGCTGGCCATTCTCTTTATACTGACCGTCGTGGCGGAAATTTTCATGCCCACACTGATGTATCTGCTGGCGCCGGGGTTTGCGGGCGATGCGGAGCAGTTCGCCAATGTCGTACTGTTCGGGCGCATCATGTTTCCCTATCTGTTATTTGTATCGCTGGTGGCGCTGTATGGCGGCATTCTGAATTCGCTGATGCAGTTTGCCGTCGCTGCCCTGACGCCGGTGCTGTTCAACTGCATTCTGATCATTGCGCTGGCGGTGGTCATACCGGCGTTCGGCTGGCCCGGCGAGACTTTATCCTGGGCGGTGGCGGTGGCGGGCGTGGCGCAGTTTCTGATGCTGGTTGTTGCGGCCAACCGGGCGGGCATGCGCCTGCATCTGCCCTGGCCGCGCCTGACGCCGGATGTCAAACGCCTGCTGGCGCTGACCGGACCCGGCGCGATTTCTGGCGGCATCGCGCAGATCAATCTGTTTATCGGGACGATTATCGCGTCGCTGCATGCGGGCGCGGTGTCCTATCTGTATTATGCCGACCGGCTGTACCAGGTGCCCCTTAGCGCCATTGGCACCGCCATTGGCGTCGTGCTGCTGCCGGATCTATCGCGCCGCCTGCGCGAAGGTAATGAGGCGGGTGCGTTATGGAGTCTGAACCGGGCGTTGGAGTTCGGGTTGCTGCTGACGGTGCCAGCGGCCCTCGCATTGCTGATTATTCCGGGGCAGATTGTCGATGTGATGTTCACGCGCGGCGCATTCACGCAGGCGGACGCCAATGCAACAGCGATGGCGGCGGCGGGGTTTGCCATTGGGCTTCCGGCCTATGTGCTGATCAAGATTTTCTCGCCGGCATTTTATTCGCGCGAAGACACCATGACGCCGCTTAAATTCGCCGCCGCCGGGGTGGTGCTGAATATCATCCTGTCGGTTGGGCTGTATTTCTGGATCGGCTTTATTTCGATTGCGATTGCGACCTCGGTGGCCGCCTGGCTGAATGCAGGGCTGCTGTGGTTTTCGCTGCGGCGTCACGGGCACATGAAACTGGATGCGCAATCGGCGGTCAGGCTGCCGCGCATTGCGCTGAGTTGCGCCGGGTTTTGCCTCGCCCTGTGGGCGGGTGCGGCCCTGCTGTCACCCTGGCTTGTCGCCAATGCGGGCATGGCGGGAATGGCCGCGCTGGCGGCACTGGTGCTGGGCGGCGTCGTGATTTTTGCGGTGCTGTGCCATGTCAGCGGCGCGATCACCCTGGGGGATTTACGTTCGTCCCTGCGGCGATAACTTGACGCTGGTCCGGGCAAGGCCGATAAAGCCCCAACTCCATCTGTAAACAGGGCCAGAACCGTTGCCATGACCACGCATAAACCCCTTGTCTTTTCCGGCGTTCAACCGACCGGCAATCTGCATCTCGGCAATTATCTGGGCGCCATCCGCAATTTTGTGCGGCTACAGCAATCATATTCCTGCCTGTATTGCGTCGTGGATATGCACGCGATCACGGTCTGGCAGGAACCGGACGAACTGCGCAACGCCACGCGCGAGGTCGCCAGCGCCTTTATCGCCGCAGGCGTTGATCCCAAAGCGCATATCATTTTCAACCAGAGCCAGGTTCCCCAGCATGCGGAACTGGCATGGATTTTCAATTGCGTGGCGCGCATCGGCTGGTTGAACCGCATGACCCAGTTCAAGGACAAGGCGGGTAGCAACCGCGAAAAAGCCAGTGTCGGCCTGTACGCCTATCCCAATCTGATGGCCGCCGACATTCTGGCCTACCGCGCCACCCATGTGCCGATTGGCGAGGATCAGACCCAGCATCTGGAACTGGCCCGCGACATTGCGCAAAAATTCAATACGGATTTTTCCGTGCCGGATTTCTTTCCGCAACCCGAGGCCCTATTGCAACCCGAAGGCGCGCGCATTATGTCGTTGAAGGACGGCAGCAAAAAAATGAGCAAATCCGACCCAAGCGATCTGTCCCGCATCAATTTGAATGACGACGCCGATACGATTGCGAAAAAAATCCGCAAGGCCCGCACTGATCCCGAACCGCTGCCTGCGACGGCGGAAGGTTTGAAGGAGCGGCCCGAGGCGCGCAATCTGGTTGGCATTTATGCGGCCCTTGCCGACACGCGCGCCGAAGATGTGCTTGGTGAATATGCGGGGACGGAATTTTCCCGTTTCAAGGCGCAACTGACGGATTTATGCGTGGAAAAACTTGGCCCCATCGGCGCGGAAATGAAGCGGCTGACCGCAGACCCGGCCTATGTCGAGGGCGTTCTGGCCGGCGGCGCATCGCGCGCCCGCGCCATCGCCGCACCCGTTCTGGCGGAAGTATATGATGTGGTAGGCTTTATTCGTCCCCATTAACAGTGAGGCCCAGATGCGCTTGATTGATACATTACGCGAATGGCTGGCGGCGGTGCGTGAGCGGGCGCCACTGCGGGTGTTGCGCTGGGTGATCGGCGTGCTGGTTGGCCTGCTGATCCTGTATTATCCCGTCGGCATGTTGTGGTGGCACACGATCAATGACGATCTCAGTTTTGATGTTAGCGCCGATAGCCTGCAATCCGGGCAAAGCCGCGCGGTGGCGGTGGCGGCGGCGCTGATTGATCGCGAGGTCAATCAGACCGGCTGGGTGGCGAACAATCCATTTTTCACACCCAGCGCCATGCTGGATAATATGCCGGCCTATCAGCAGGGCATCATCTCCGCGCTGGCGCGGTTTTCGTTCGAACTGGCCGATCAGATTGGCCGCACACGCGGATCCAGCGAGATTGACCCCGATCTGAAAAACGCCTCCGGCCTGCTGCAATATTCCGGCACGGTGTGGGTGTGGGATCCGTCTGTCAGCCTGGCGCCCACTGCCACATCCGAAGAACAATATGAAAAGGCCCGCAAGGCGCTGGAAAATTACAACCGCCGTCTGGCCGATGGCAAAGCGGTGTTTGAGCGGCGCGGCGACAATCTGCTGGCGACGATGGAGCGCATTGCGCTCGATCTCGGCTCAAGCTCGGCGGTTCTGGAACGCCAGGTGGCCGAACATTCGTCTGATTTCGTCGATTTTCAGGCCGATGATATGTTTTACAACGTCAAAGGCCAGACCTACGCCTATTATGTGGTGCTGCGCGCGCTGGGCGGGGATTTTGAAAATGTGCTGCGCGAACGCGAACTGGCGGGCGTGTATGCCCAGATGCTGAACAGCCTGCACGAAGCGGCGTCGCTCGACCCCTGGGTGGTCACCAACGGCGCGCCCGACGGGCTGCTGCCCAACAGCCATCTTGCGGCGCAGGGCTTTTACCTGCTGCGCGCCCGCACCCAGTTACGCGAAATCAGTGATATATTGCGGAAATAAAGCATTTTGGCATGTATGGCTAATGCTGTAGACTGGCGCCATGAATTCACCATTGCTTGCAGAAGCGGTTAAGCTGAGCGTTTCCGAGAGGATTGATCTCGTGGCGGCGATTTGGGATTCGCTCGCCCAGGAGATTAACGCTGACCCTCTCGACAAAGCGCACCGATCTGAGTTGGATCGCCGTCTGGCTGATCTGGAGGCCAATCCTGAAGCCGGAAGCCCATGGGAAGAAGTTCGCGCAAGGCTTGAGCGGGGACTGTGAGTTGGCCTGTTATTGCGCGCCCGCACTCAACTGCGTGAAATCAGTGATATATTGCGGAAACAAGACAGGCAAATAATCCGCCGCGAAGGGCGCTATAGCAACGCCATAGCAAAATGTGACCGGGTCGAATCGGACCCCCTCCCTAACCCTCCCTCTTGTCATCAGGGCTATCGCATATGAAATTTCGTTCACTGCATGTAGCTCCCTCTCCCCTCGTGGGAGAGGGGTGGGGTGAGGGGGCTGTGTGTAAAAGCTTTGTTACGCGCATAAATGCGCATCCCCTCATCCTGGCCTTCTCCCCCAAGGGGAGAAGGAAAAGACCAACTGCATATGCGATAGCCCTCCCCCTGAAAGCAGGGCTATCGCATTTGGGTTATGAGGGATATGAGGAAGCTATCGTCCCACCCGGCTTTTTTGATTTTTCTGCGTATGGAGGCTTTGTCGGGATGAGTTCTGAGAAGGTTGA